>JAOPWP010000162.1 GCA_025965615.1 Frankiales bacterium | reverse complement strand
TAGAGCGGTCCTTCGACCACGTCCCAGCCCTCGGCCGCCGCTGGTCCGTACGGCGGCGCCAGCTCGACCAGCTCCGCGTCGACGGTGACGTGGCGGGCCAGGACCCGCTCGGCCCCCGGCTGGCTGTCGACGGCGTAGACCCAGCGGCCGCTCGTGCGGGGCTGCCCCGCCGGACGGCGCAGCAGCAGGAGCCGGGCCTGGGCGTCGGTGGCGGTGCGGGCGAGCGCGCGCGCCACCGACACCGGCATGCGACCGCTCGGCACGGACTCGGGGCCCCAGGCGCCGCTGTGCTCGACGAGCAGCCAGCGGGTGACCCGGCTGGCCGTCGCCGTCGGGGGCTCCTCGCGCACCTGTGAGGCCACCGAGCAGAGGTCTGTCATCGCCTCCACCGTACGGCGGGTCTTCTGATCCGGCGCGCGGTCGTCGAAGCTCGGAGAGCGGCCGGGGGAGCAGGAGGCAGAACTCGTTGTCCTCGGGGTCGGCCAGGACCACCCAGGTCGCGTCGGCCGGCTGGCCGACATCGACCTTCCGGGCGCCGAGTTCGAGCGGCCGGTCGAGCTCCTGATCGGTGCTCACCCTGTGGGCCCGCAGATCCCGGCTCGTCCGACACGTGGCCGAGGTGGAGCGGTCCGGGTTCCGGCGCGTGCCAGCAGGTCAGGACGACGCAGCCCGACCTCGACGTGCCTGCCGTCGGCGTCCGGGAGGGCCGTCTCGTGTCGCTGCGCCGGACCTGCCTCCACGCGATCGAGGACGAGACCCGGCACGACGGTCACGCCGGCCTGCTGCGGTCGACGGACGCCTCGCCGACTGGTCATCTCGGGAGGGCGATCTCCCCCGGCTCAGGCAGGGACGAGGACGCCCTCGCGCAGCAACCGCCGGACCAGGACGAGGGACCCGTCCTCGTCAAGGCCTCCGAGCGCCAGATCACCTGCCGTGCAGGGACCTTCGAGTGCGCGCCGGACGGCCAGCTCGGTGAATGCGGGCAGGGCGAGGGTCTTGCCCGGGACCAGCACGACCAGCTGCCCACCTTCGACCGTGATCTCCGGGACCAGTCCCCGCCGCGGGCGCACCGCCGTCGAGGGGTGCAGGCCAGCCACGGCAGCGGCCTGGGCGAGCAACCCGAGCGGCTCGACGGGTGCGGCCTTGCGCAGCCGACCGGCCACGACGCGCTGGACCTCACCAGGCGGCAGGGACTCCAGCCACGCGGCGGCCTCGCGCAGGAACCCCGGCAGGGAGTCGGCGAGCCCCGCAGCGGGTGACATCGGCAGGGCCTCGCGGAACGACGGCTCCTGACCGGCGAGGGACACGGCGTCGGTGAGCACGTCGTACCAGGTGGTCGACAGGACGCCGACCGTCAGGTGGACCGAGTGCTGGTCGGTGCTCACGGCTGCGTGCACGTAGCCGCGGGGCAGGTAGAGCGCGTCACCCGGCTCCAGCTCGACGTCGAGCAGCGGCTCGGACCCCGGCCTGACGAGGTGCGCCCCGGACTGAGCCTGCGAGGGCAGCGGCAGCCGCAGGACCGGCTCGTGGACGATCCAGCGCTTGCGGCCGCTGACCTGCAGCACGAAGACGTCGTGGGTGACGTGGTGGAAGTCGAACCCCGGGTGCTCGCCGGCCGGGGTGACGTAGGCGTTGCACTGGGTCGCGTGGCCGAGCTCGGCGGCCAGCTCGCGGCAGAAGCGGGCGACCGGCGGGTGCATCCGGTGGACCGACTGGAGGACGAGCGTCGCCCCGTCGGCGTACTGGGAGGAGAGGGCATCGCCGTCGACGAGGTCGGCGATCCGGCGCGCGCCCGCAGTGACCGTCCGGACCGGGAGGGGCCTGCTGCCGCCCTCGCTCACGGTGCGGAAGAACGGCGTACGCAGGGCTCGGTCCGCCACGAGCTCGTCGACGTCCTCGTCGCCCAGCAGGTCCGAGAAGTCGCGGGGCAGCTCCTTGGCGCGCGACAGCAGGAGGGTGCTCGACCAGTGCTCGGCCGCGAAGGTCTGGGCGTCGACGCTGGTGCACCGGGCGAGGGCGCTGGTCATCAGGGGCTCCAAGCGGTCAGGGGCAGACGGCAGCGGTGGCGACCCGGCAGGCGGATCGCCACCGCTGTCGTGCGGTCGCTCAGCTGTCGCCAGAGTCGGCGTCGCCCCCGCCTGCGGGGTCGGCGGAGCCGGGGTCGGACGAGCCCGGGTCGGCGCCGGCCGGGTCGACCCCGGCAGGGTCGACCTGCTGCTCGTTGCTGTCTCCCTGGTCTGCGTCCCCGCCCGGGGCCGTGGCCGTCGGGCTGGTGGTGATGTCCTCGTCGCGCAGCGTGGTCACGCGGACCTCCAAGCTCGGTTCCTGCGCCGCGGGGTCCCGCGGTCGCGGCAACCCTGCCCTGCGTGCGGTCCGCCATGCAACCGGGACCGGACGGGTGATCGGCCGGGTGACCCGGCTGGCGCGGATCGGTCGAGGGGTTCACCCAGCCGATCACCGGAGCACCCGGTCAGGCCGGCCAACCGGCCCCGACCCGCCCTCGGGGCGCGCCCGGCCTTCCCGCCTGGGAGGATCGACCCATGACCCGCGCGACGCTCGAGAAGGACCCCGCCGAGGTCGCCGCCATGTTCGACGAGGTGGCGGCCCGCTACGACCTCACCAACACCGTCCTCTCCCTGGGGCAGGACCGCGGCTGGCGGCGTGCCGCGACCGCCGCGCTGGACCTCAAGCCGGGGGAGCGGGTGCTGGACCTCGCGGCCGGGACGGCAGTCAGCAGCGCGGAGCTCGCCCGCAGCGGCGCCGACGTGGTCGCGTGCGACTTCTCGCTGGGCATGCTGGGCGTGGGCCGCCGGGCTGCCTACGAGGGGGTCGAGCTGGTCGCGGGCGACGCCCTGCACCTGCCCTTCGCCGACGCTTCCTTCGACGCGGTGACGATCAGCTTCGGTCTGCGCAACGTGCAGGACACCGAGGGCGGGCTGCGCGAGCTCCTGCGGGTGACGCGTCCGGGCGGACGCCTCGTGGTCTGCGAGTTCAGCTCCCCGACGTGGAAGCCGTTCCGGACCGCCTACCTCGAGTACCTCATGAAGGCGCTCCCGGCCGTCGCCACCAAGGTCAGCAGCGACCCGGCGGCCTACACCTACCTCGCCGAGTCCATCCGGGCCTGGCCCGACCAGCCGGGCCTGGCTGCCGCGCTGGCCCGGTCGGGCTGGGCCTCGGTGGCCTGGCGCGACCTGACCGGCGGCATCGTGGCCCTGCACCGTGGGACCCGTCCGGCGTGACGCCTGCGGCCCCCCTATCATGGCTCGTGAACGGATTCACAAGCGCTGCGGCAGGGGGACGACGAACGTGAGCACGCCCTCCTCAGGCAGCGCCGGGCCCCTCGACCGCACCTCCCCGTCCTACGACGCCGACGTCATCGTCGTCGGCGCCGGGCCCGGGGGCAGCGCCGCGGCCGCCGAGCTGGCGAGCTCCGGGATCGACGTCCTGCTCCTCGAGAAGTCGGCCTTCCCGCGCGAGAAGGTCTGCGGCGACGGGCTCACCCCCCGGGCGGTGCGCAGCCTGGTGCAGCTCGGCGTCGACTGCTCCGAGCAGAACGGCTTCATCCGCAACCGCGGCCTGCGCATCCTGGGCGGTGGCGTACGGCTCGAGCTGCCCTGGCCCGAACTCGCCAGCTTCCCCGACTACGGCCTCGTACGACCTCGGCTCGACTTCGACGAGCTGCTCGCCCGCACGGCCCAGAAGGCCGGGGCCCGGCTCCAGGAGCACACGACGGTGACCGGCCCGGTGCTCGACGCGGCCGGTCGCGTCGTGGGCGTGACCGCGAAGGTGGGTCCCGAGAAGCTGGAGCGGTCCTACCGGGCGCCCCTGGTGATCGCGGCAGACGGCTCCAGCGCACGCCTCGCCCTGTCCCTCGGCATCCAGAAGCGCGACGACCGTCCGATGGGCGTCGCCGTGCGCCGCTACTTCGAGAGCCCGCGCACCGACGACGACATGCTCGAGTCGTGGCTCGAGCTGCGCAGCGAGAACGGCGACCTGCTGCCCGGCTACGGCTGGGTCTTCGGCGTCGGCGACGGCACGAGCAACGTGGGGCTCGGCATCCTCAACACCACGACGGCGTGGCAGAAGACCGACTACAAGGAGCTGCTCGCCCGCTGGACCGGGTCGATGCCCGGCGAGTGGCAGTTCGACGAGGCCCACGCGACCGGGCCGGTACGAGGCGGCGCCCTGCCCATGGGGTTCAACCGCACGCCGCACTACACGCGGGGGGTGCTCCTGGTGGGTGACGCCGCCGGGGCGGTCAACCCGTTCAACGGCGAGGGGATCGCCTACGCCATGGAGTCCGGGCTGCTGGCCGCCGAGGTGGCCGCGCAGGCGCTGTCCCGCCCGGCCGGGCCGGCGCGGGAGCGTGCCCTGCAGGCCTACCCGGCGCAGATGAAGGCCGTCTACGGCGGCTACTTCACCCTCGGTCGGGTCTTCGTCGGCCTCATCGGCCACCCCCAGGTGATGGCGCTCGCGACCAAGCACGGGCTGCCCCGGCCGTTGCTGATGAAGTTCACCCTGAAGCTGCTCGCGAACCTCACCGACCCGCGCGGTGGCGACGCCCTCGACCGCGTGATCAACGGGCTCACGAAGGTCGCTCCGGCGGCGTGAGCCGACCCTTCCGCCCAGCGGCGGGCCCACTAGTGTCAGTCGTGACGACCGGTACCAACCACGGCAACACGACCATCGAGTCCGAGCAGGACGAGCAGGGAGGCAGCGCGTGCTGAACAACTACGTCCCGCTGCTGGTGATGTTCGTGCTCGCCGCCGGCTTCGTCGTCTTCTCGGTGGGGGCCGCGGCCGTCATCGGGCCCAAGCGCTACAACCGGGCCAAGCTCGACGCCTACGAGTGCGGCATCGAGCCGACCCCGCAGCCCATGGGCGGGGGCCGGTTTCCGGTCAAGTTCTACTTGACCGCCATGCTGTTCATCGTCTTCGACATCGAGATGGTCTTCCTCATCCCGTGGGCCGTCGCCTTCGACCAGCTCGGCCTGTTCGGGCTGGTCGAGATGGCCCTGTTCATCGGCACCGTCTTCGTCGCCTACACCTACGTGTGGCGGCGTGGCGGCTTGGAGTGGGACTAGAGATGGGCAGCCACCGTGGGGCTTGAGGAGAAGATCCCGTCAGGCATCGTCCTCACCAGCGTCGAGTCGGTCGTCAACTGGTCACGCAAGTCCTCGCTGTGGCCGGCGACGTTCGGCCTGGCCTGCTGCGCGATCGAGATGATGGCCACCGGGGCCGGTCGCTATGACCTGGCCCGCTTCGGCATGGAGGTCTTCCGCGCCTCCCCCCGGCAGGCCGACCTCATGATCGTCGCCGGTCGGGTCAGCCAGAAGATGGCGCCCGTCGTCCGTCAGATCTACGACCAGATGCCCGAGCCGAAGTGGGTCATCGCGATGGGCGTGTGCGCCAGCAGCGGCGGCATGTTCAACAACTACGCGATCGTCCAGGGCGTCGACCACATCGTCCCGGTCGACATGTACCTCCCGGGCTGCCCGCCCCGCCCCGAGATGCTGCTCGACGCGATCCTCAAGCTGCACGACAAGATCATGGACGAGCCGCTCGGGGGCAACAAGGCCCGCCGCGAGGTCGAGGGCTACGCCCCGCGCGAGCTGGTGGCCAGCAGCGTCCGGCACAGCCCCGAGGGCAAGAAGGCGTCTCGTCAGGCGTGGCGGACCGAGGTCGGTCGATGAGCGTCACCCCCCAGGGGCCCCCGGCGTCACGCCCCCAGCCCGACGGGCAGAACGACACGAGCGCGAGCGGTTCGCTGTCCAACACGCAGGACCGGGCGTCGGCGGTGGCGGCTGCCGTGCGCGAAGGAGGCAGCCAGGTCGGTGGTTCCGACATGTTCGGTGCGGCGCGCGGCGGAGACACCAGCGGGTTCGGTGGCCTCGTCCGCACGCAGCCCGCCGCGCTGTCGAGCCCGCGTCCCTACGGGTCCTGGTTCGACGAGGGCGTCGACGCGCTGCAGGAGGCCTACCCCGGCTTCGCCGACGACATCACCCGCGTCGTCGTCGACCGCGGCGAGCTGACCCTGCACGTGCGCCCGGAGCGCGTCGCTGACCTGTGCCAGCACCTGCGCGACTCGCCCGACCACCGCTACGAGCTGCTGCTGGGCGTCTCGGGCGTCGACTTCCCCGCCCAGGACGAGCGGTTCCACGTCGTCTACCACCTGCTGTCGATGACCTACCGGCGGCGGCTGCGGCTCGAGACGGCCTGCAGCGAGCGTCACCCCCACGTCTCCACGGTCACCGGCGTCTACCCGACCGCCGACTTCCACGAGCGCGAGACCTGGGACATGTTCGGCGTGCAGTTCGACGGGCATCCGGCGCTCACCCGCATCCTGATGCCGGACGACTGGGACGGGCACCCCCAGCGCAAGGACTACCCCCTGGGAGGTGTCCCGGTGGAGTACAAGGGCGCGCAGATCCCTCCGCCCGACGAGCGGAGGTCGTACGCATGAGCAGCGTGAAGGTCGACCCGGCTGGACCGGAGACGGACCCTTACGACGCGCGCACCCGTGAGACCACCGAGGGCACCGTCTACACGGTCACCGGCGGCGACTGGGACAGCGTGCTCGGCGAGGGTGTCGACGACGAGCACATCGTCGTCAACATGGGCCCGCAGCACCCGTCGACCCATGGCGTGCTCCGGCTGGTCATGGAGCTCGACGGCGAGACGGTCACGAGCGCCCGCACCGTCATCGGCTACCTGCACACCGGCATCGAGAAGAACCTCGAGTACCGCAACTGGGTGCAGGGCGTCACCTTCGTGACCCGCATGGACTACCTGTCGCCGATCTTCAACGAGACCGGCTACAGCCTGGCCGTCGAGAAGCTCCTCGGCATCGAGGCGCCGCCCCGCGCACAGGTCATCCGGGTGCTCTGCATGGAGCTCAACCGGATCAGCAGTCACCTGGTCGCCTTCGCCACCGGCGGGCTCGAGCTCGGCGCGCTGACGGCCATGACCAACGCGTTCCGCGAGCGCGAGCTGGTCCTCGACGTCCTCGAGATGATCACCGGTCTGCGCATGAACCACGCCTACGTCCGCCCCGGGGGCGTCGCGCAGGACCTGCCACCTGGCGCGGTCGAGAAGATCCGCGACCTGATCGAGGTCCTGCCCGGCAAGTTCAAGGGCATCGACGACCTGCTGACCGGCAACCAGATCTGGCAGGACCGCACCAAGAACATCGCGCACCTCGACGTCCAGGGCTGCCTCGCGCTCGGCGTGACCGGGCCGGTCCTGCGCTCCGCGGGCCTTGCCTGGGACCTGCGCAAGACCGACCCGTACTGCGGTTACGAGGACTACGACTTCGAGGTCGCGACCTCCAACGACGCCGACTGCTGGGGACGGTTCCTCGTCCGCAAGCAGGAGCTGTACGAGTCGCTCAAGATCATCGAGCAGGCGCTCGACAAGCTGCAGCCCGGCCCGGTCATGGTCGCCGACACCAAGATCGCCTGGCCGGCTCAGCTGGCGCTCGGCTCCGACGGCCTGGGGCAGTCCCTGGACCACGTCAAGAAGATCATGGGTACCTCGATGGAGGCGCTCATCCACCACTTCAAGCTCGTCACGGAGGGCTTCCGGGTCCCCGCCGGGCAGGTCTACACCGCGGTCGAGTCCCCCCGGGGCGAGCTCGGCTTCCACGCGGTGAGCGACGGTGGCACCCGGCCCTACCGGGTCCACGTGCGCGACCCCTCGTTCACCAACCTCCAAGCCACCGCGGCCATGTGCGAGGGCGGCATGCTGTCCGACGCCATCGCCGCGGTCGCCTCCATCGACCCGGTCATGGGCGGGGTGGACCGCTGATGCGCGCTCCCCGGCCGACGTTCGCAGAGAGGACCGTCGGCTGATGCTGTCCGACACCACCCGCGCGGAGGCGCGCGAGATCATCGCGCGCTACCCGCAGCCGCGCTCCGCGCTGCTCCCGATGCTCCACCTCGTGCAGTCCGAGGAGGGCTTCGTGAGCGCCGAGGGCATCACCCTGTGCGCCGAGGAGCTCGGGCTGACCAAGGCCGAGGTCGGTGCGGTCGCGACGTTCTACACGATGTACCGGCGCAAGCCAGCCGGTGACTACCACGTGGGCGTCTGCACCAACACGCTCTGCGCGGTGCTCGGGGGCGACGCGATCCTCGACAGCGTCAAGGAGCACCTCGGGATCGGCCACAACGAGACGACCGAGGACGGCCGGATCAGCCTCGAGCACATCGAGTGCAACGCCGCCTGCGACTACGCCCCCGTGGTGATGGTCAACTGGGAGTTCTACGACAACCAGACCCCGGCCTCCACGCGCGAGCTGGTCGACGCCTGCCGGGCCGGCAGCCCCCCGCCGCCGACCCGTGGGCCGGACACCCTGTGCACCTTCAAGGAGGTCTCGCGCGTGCTCGCCGGCTTCCCCGACGGCCGCGGCAACCAGGGCGTTCAGGCGGGACCGCCCACCCTCGTGGGCCTCGAGATCGCCAAGCAGCGCGGTGACGACGCGCCGGCCTACCCGGGCGCCGCCGCCTCGACGCCCGCCGCAGAAGCCGCGCCGCCCGCCAAGACGACGGGCGCCCCCCGTACGCCCAAGACCAAGAAGCCGGAGTCCTGACGTGGTCTTCACCCCCGTGCTGTCCCGCCACTGGGACGACGCGGACTCCTTCACCCTGGCGGGCTACACCCGGCACGACGGCTACACGGCGTTGCCGAAGGCGCTCGCGATGGAGCCCGACGCGCTGATCGCCCTCGTGAAGGAGTCCGGATTGCGCGGCCGCGGGGGCGCCGGCTTCCCGACCGGCATGAAGTGGGGCTTCATCCCCCAGGGCAACGACGGCCAGGGCGCCAAGCCGCACTACCTGGTGGTGAACGCCGACGAGTCCGAGCCGGGCACGTGCAAGGACACCCCGTTCATGATGGCGAACCCCCACGCTCTGGTCGAGGGCGTGGCGATCGCCTCCTACGCGATCCGCTCCTCGTTCGCCGTCATCTACGTGCGCGGTGAGATCGTCCACGTCATCCGCCGCCTGCAGGACGCGGTCGCCGAGGCCTACGCCGCCGGCCATCTCGGC
>JAOPWP010000139.1 GCA_025965615.1 Frankiales bacterium | reverse complement strand
GAGCTGCTGTCGGTGCTCGCCGTCAGCGCCGGGCTGTCCGAGGACGAGGCGGCCGACCAGGTGCTCCCTGTCGTCGAGCGCCTGGTGGAGCAGGGGTTCCTCGTCCCCTGAGCGGGGGCCGGGATCACAGCGGGACGCCGCCCAGGTTCGGCGTCGGCCCGTCCCCGGGCGCGTCGCGGGCGGACCCGCCGGTCGGGGTGCCGGCGAGGTCGGCGAACAGGACGGGCCCGAGCAGCTCGAGGGTGCACAGCGAGACCCCGCAGACGAACGACAGCAGCATCACGCGGCGCAGCGCGTCGTCATGGCCGGACAGAACGAGGGCGGTGCGCACGGTGCGTGGCTCCTCGCGCACCCCGTCGTGCAGGGCGCGCACCGCCGAGCCGGTCCGAGCCGGTCCGGTGGGCGTGACGAGCAGGAGGACCGCCACGACCCAGACCAGGGCCAGGACGATGGCGACGGCGTACGGGAGCACCAGCACCGACTCGGCGTCGAGGGCGCGGTGACCGGGACGGTGATGCCGTCGGGCAGCCAGCGCAGTGCGGTGAGGCCGACGTAGCGGCGACCGGCCTGCGCGACCTTGAGCGTCATGGCGGCTCGACGAGGGGGAAGGTGGCGACGTGGAGGGCCACCGGCACCGCTGTGGGGCTCGGCGGGCGCTCCTGGACCGACCACCGGTCGAGGACGGCGTGGACCTCGTCGAGGCAGGCACGAGTCTGCTCGGGCGTGAGCCGCAGGACGTAGTCGGACAGGCCTGCCACGCCGGCCCACTGCGTCCCGTGCTCCCGGCCGCGGTCGGCCCAGGCCCGCAGCTGCCGGCCCATCACCTCGATCTGGTGCCGCTGCATCGCCTCGTTGGCCTCGAGGCCGCCCGGCTGCTCGACGAGCTCGGCGGGGTCCCAGCTCGTCATCTGGTGCAGCGCCTCCCACCAGCGCTCGCGCCCCGCCCGCCGGGCCTCGCCCACGAAGCCGTAGGCCTCGAGCTGTCGCAGGTGGTAGCTCGTGGCGCCGCTGCTCTCGCCCAGCTGTCCGGCCAGCCGGGTCGCGGTCGAGGGGCCGCCCGTGCGCAGGGTGCCCAGCAGCCGGCCGCGCAGCGGGTGGGCCAGCGCCCGCAGGACCCGCGGGTCGGAGACCTGGGCGTGGCGCGAGGGGGGCATGCAGGGACCGTACGATCGCAAAGAGCCCTTTGCAAAGAGTCCTTTGCACGCCTTCGCGACCTCAGGGTCCCCGGCCCGGACGTCCTCGTCGTGCACACTCGTCCTGGCGTGGGCGTCTCCCGCCCGCGCCGCCCCCCTTCCTGGACACCCTGGAGAACCGTGCCCGAGACCGAAGTGCAGCCAGCGCAGGCCGCCGTGAAGGCGCCCCGCGGCAAGGCCGCGCGCACCGGTACCGGCACGCGGCTGGTCATCGTCGAGTCCCCGGCGAAGGCGAAGAAGATCGCGAGCTTCCTCGGCGCCGGCTACGTCGTCGAGTCGAGCATCGGGCACATCCGCGACCTGCCGAAGAACGCCGCCGACGTCCCGGCCAGCCACAAGGGCCAGGCCTGGGCGCGTCTCGGCGTCGACGTCGACAACGGCTTCGTGCCGCTCTACGTCGTGTCGCCCGACAAGAAGGCCCAGGTCGCCAAGCTCAAGGCGCTGCTCAAGGACGCCGACGAGCTCTTCCTCGCGACCGATGAGGACCGCGAGGGCGAGGCCATCGCGTGGCACCTGCTCGAGACGCTGAACCCCAAGGTCCCCGTGCGCCGCATGGTCTTCCACGAGATCACGCCCCAGGCGATCCAGCACGCCGTCGACACCCCGCGCGAGCTCGACACCGCCCTGGTCGATGCGCAGGAGACCCGGCGCATCCTCGACCGGCTCTACGGCTACGAGGTCAGCCCGGTGCTGTGGAAGAAGGTCATGCCGAAGCTCTCGGCCGGCCGGGTGCAGTCGGTCGCGACCCGGGTCGTCGTGGAGCGCGAGCGGGCCCGGATGCGGTTCCGGCAGGCCGAGTACTGGGACCTCGAGGGCACCTTCACCCCGGCGACCCCGGACGCCGACCCGAGCGCCCCCCGCAGCATGACGGCCACCCTGGTCGCGCTCGACGGCAGGCGGCTCGCGACCGGGCGCGACTTCGAGCAGGAGACCGGCGAGCTCAAGGCCGGCTCCGACGTCGCGCGCCTGGAGGAGACCGCCGCCCGAGCGCTTGCCGAGCGGCTGCAGGGCGCCGAGTTCGCGGTCCGCTCGACCGACGAGAAGCCGTACACGCGCAAGCCGTACGCCCCTTTCATGACCTCGACCCTGCAGCAGGAGGGCGGCCGCAAGCTCCGCGTCTCCGCCCAGCGGGTCATGCAGACCGCTCAGCGGCTGTACGAGAACGGCTACATCACCTACATGCGCACCGACAGCTCCAACCTGTCGGAGACCGCCGTCAACGCGGCCCGGCAGCAGGCCCGCGAGCTCTACGGACCGGAGTACGTCCCGGACGCCCCCCGCCGCTACTCAGGCAAGGTGAAGAACGCCCAGGAGGCGCACGAGGCGATCCGCCCCTCCGGCGACGTGTTCCGCACGCCGGGGGAGCTGGCCAGAGAGCTCTCCGGTGACGAGCTGCGGCTCTACGAGCTGATCTGGCAGCGCACCGTGGCGAGCCAGATGGCCGACGCCAAGGGGGTCAGCGCCACGATCCGGCTCGGTGCGACCGCGCCCGCAGCCCCCGGTCAGGCGCCGAGCGACGCCGAGTTCAGCGCCAGCGGCAAGGTCGTCACGTTCCCCGGCTTCCTGCGGGCCTACGTCGAGGGCTCCGACGACCCCGACGCCGAGCTCGAGACCGCCGAGCGCCGGCTGCCGCGGGTCTCCGCAGGAGATGCGCTCACGGCCGACTCCCTCGAGCCCTCCGGGCACACCACGAGCCCGCCGGCCCGCTACACCGAGGCCTCCCTCGTCAAGCGGCTCGAGGAGCTCGGCATCGGCCGACCGAGCACCTACGCGAGCATCATCACGACCATCCAGGACCGGGGATACGTCTGGAAGAAGGGCTCCGCCCTCGTCCCGACCTGGCTCGCGTTCGCCGTCATCAACCTGCTCGAGCAGCACTTCGAGCGGCTGGTCGACTACGGCTTCACCGCCTCGATGGAGGACGACCTCGACCTCGTGGCCACCGGCGACCGGTCCGGCGTCGACTGGCTCAGCGCGTTCTACTTCGGCTCCGAGGCGGGCAAGGAGGGCGGGCTGGCCAAGCAGGGCGGGCTCAAGCAGCTCATCGGCAAGAACCTCGACCTGATCGACGCCCGCGAGATCAACACCATCCCGATCGGTCGCAGCGCCGCCGGCGAGGACGTCGTCGTCCGCGTCGGCCGCTACGGCCCCTACGTGACGGTCGGCCCGGACGGGGAGGGACAGCAGAAGGCGTCGCTGCCGGACGACCTCGCGCCCGACGAGCTCACCGTCGACAAGGCCGTCGAGCTGGCTGCGGCACCCTCCGGTGACCGGGTGCTGGGCACGGACCCGACCACCGGCTACGAGGTGGTCGCGCGCGCCGGGCGCTACGGGCCGTACGTCTCGCTGGTGCTGCCGGAGGGCTCGAAGGACAAGCCCCCGACGGCGTCGCTGTTCGCCTCGATGAGCCTCGACACGATCACCCTCGAGCAGGCGCTGACCCTGCTGACCCTGCCGCGTACGCTCGGCGAGGTCGACGGCGAGCCGGTGCAGGCGCTCAACGGCCGCTACGGGCCCTACGTCAGCCGCGGCAAGGAGAGCCGCTCGGTCGACAGCGAGGACGCCCTGCTGACGATCACGCTCGAGGAGGCGCTGGCCCTGCTGGCGCAGCCCAAGCAGTACGGCAAGCAGCGCTCGGCCCCGAAGCCCCCGCTCAAGGAGCTCGGGGTCGACCCGGTCAGCGGCGAGAAGATGATCGTCAAGGAGGGCCGCTTCGGGCCGTACGTCACCGACGGCACCGCCAACGCCTCGCTGCGCAAGGGCGACGACATCGAGAGCCTCACCGACGAGCGGGCGAGCGACCTGCTGGCGGAGCGGCGGGCCCGTGGTCCGGCCCCGAAGAAGACCGCGCGCAAGGCGCCGGCCAAGAAGGCAGCCCCGAAGAAGGCAGCGGCGAAGAAGGCAGCTCCCAAGAAGGCGGCGACGTCGAAGGCGGCTGCGAAGAAGGCGCCGACGAAGAAGGAGACCTGAGCAGGAGTGCTCAGGCTCCTCGCCTCCCGGACCCCATAGCCTTCGAGTCGTGACCACCCCAGGCCCCTCGACGGTCCCCGTGACCGGCCGCGGACCTCGGGCTGCCCTGCGCAACCCGCTGTTCCGCCGGCTCTACGCAGCACTGGTGCTGTCCAGCTTCGGCGACTGGCTGGGCTTTCTCGCGACGACCTCGCTGGCGGCGACGCTGTTCGACTCGCTCGAGGGAAAGGCCTACGCCACGGGCGGCGTGCTCGTGTTCCGTCTGCTCCCGGCCGTGCTGTTCGGGCCGCTCGCCGGCGCCTTCGCCGACCGGTGGGACCGCCGCCGCACCATGGTCGTCTGCGACCTGATCCGGTTCACCCTGTTCCTGTCGATCCCGCTGGTCGGCACGGTGGCCGACCCGGGGACGACGCTGGTCTACCTGCTGGCCGCGTCCTTCCTCATCGAGGCGACGAGCCTGTTCTGGATCCCCGCGAAGGAGGCGTCGGTCCCGAACATGGTGCCGCGCGAGCACCTCGAAGGGGCCAACCAGCTCACCCTCATCGCCACCTACGGCACGGCCGCGATCGCCGCGGCCGTCTTCGGTGCGCTGAGCCTGGTGTCCCGGGCGCTCGGGAGCGGCTTCGACTACTTCGCCACCGGGCCGGTGGATCTCGCTCTCTACGTCAACGCGGCGACCTTCCTGTTCGCCGCCGGGACCGTCTACCGCATGAAGGACCTGACCAGCCCGCCACGCAGGGCGCGCGAGGGTGAGCAGTCCCTGTCCGTGCTCGCCAGCCTGCGCGAGGGGCTGCAGTTCATGGGCGGCAGCGCGCTGGCTCGCGGACTGCTCGTCGGCATGCTCGGCGCCCTCGCCGCGGGTGGCGCGATCATCGCGCTGGGCCGGTTGTTCGCCGAGTCGGTGCTGGCCGGAGGCAACGCGGCGTACGCCCTGCTGTTCGGCGCCATCTTCATCGGGATCGCCTCGGGCGTCGCCCTCGGCCCCCCGGCGCTGGGGGACCTCTCGCGCAAGCGGGTGTTCGGGCCCTCCATCGTGGGGGCGGGTACCTCCCTCGTCTTCATGTCCCTCGTGCCCAACCTGTTCCTCGCCACGGTGGCCACCTTCCTGGTGGGTGGCTTCGCCGGCATCGCCTACGTCGTCGGCATCACGCTGCTCGGGCTCGAGGTCGACGACGAGATGCGGGGCCGCACCTTCGGGCTCGTGCAGTCCCTGATGCGGATCGACCTGCTGCTGGTCACCGCGACGACCCCGTTCCTCGCCGGCGTGATCGGGACCCGGACGATCGACCTCGGCCGGTTCGGCGGCGGGTCGTTGAGCGTCAACGGCGTCTCGGTGGTCCTGCTGGTCGGTGGGCTGCTGGCGGTCCTGGTCGGCCTGGTCTCCTACCGCCAGATGGACGACCGGCCCGGCGTCCCCCTGCGCCACGACCTGCTGCGGCGGCTGCGACGCACCCCACCCGCGCCGACCCACGCCGGGACGTTCGTCGCCCTCGAAGGGGGTGAGGGCGCGGGCAAGTCCACCCAGCTGCGCCTGCTGCAGGAGTGGCTCGTCGGGCGCGGCCACGAGGTCGTGGTCACCCGCGAGCCGGGCGCGACCGGGTCCGGGATGCGCATCCGCGAGCTGCTCCTCGACCCCGAGTCGCGCCTGTCCCCCCGGGCCGAGGCCCTGCTCTACGCCGCCGACCGGGCGCAGCACGTGGCGCAGGTCGTACGCCCTGCTCTTGATCGCGGCGCGGTCGTGGTGACCGACCGCTACGTCGACAGCTCCCTCGCCTACCAGGGTGCCGGCCGCGACCTCGACGTCGACGAGGTGGCAGGCCTGTCCCGGTGGGCGACCGAAGGTCTGCGCCCCGACCTCGTCGTGCTGCTCGACATCGATCCGACGATCGGGCTGTCCCGGGCCGGCGACGCACCGGACCGGATCGAGGCGGAATCGATCGCCTTCCACGAGCGGGTCCGCGAGGGCTTCCTCGACCTCGCCGGGAGCGACCCAGACCGCTACCTGGTGCTGTCCGCCGACCAGGACGTGCAGGTGGTCGCTGAGGCCGTACGCGACCGGATCAGCACCCTCGTCCCCGCGCCGACGCTGGTGGGCGGGTGAGCGTCTTCGACACGCTCGTCGGCCAGGAGCGGGTCGTCGAGCAGCTGCAGGCGGCGGTGGACGCAGCCGCCCGCCTGCGCGACGGCGGCTCGGTCGACAGTCGGGCCGGGGGCATGACCCACGCCTGGCTGTTCACCGGTCCCCCTGGTTCGGGCCGCTCGGTCGCTGCGCGGGCCTTCGCCGCCGGTCTGCAGTGCGAGCGCGGGACGGGCTGCGGTCACTGCGAGGCCTGCGCCCAGTCGCTGTCCGGCGCCCACCCCGACGTCGCGGTCATCGTCCCCGAGGGCCTGCACCTGAAGATCAAGGAGGCCCGCGAGATCATCCACCGGTCCTCCCGGGCGCCCACCCGTGGTCGGTGGCAGGTCACGCTCATCGAGGACGCCGACCGCATGGAGGAGCGCACCTCCAACACGCTGCTCAAGGCCATCGAGGAGCCGCCGCCGCACGGTGTCCTGCTCCTCTGCGCGCCCAGCGTCGAGGACCTGCTGCCCACGATCCGCTCGCGCTGCCGCCTCGTGTCGCTGCGTACCCCCCCGGCCGAGGCGGTGGCGTCGGTCCTGGTGTCCCGCGACGGCGTGGACCCCGCCATGGCGGCCTTTGCCGCGCAGGCTGCCCAGGGCCACATCGGTCGGGCCAGGCGCCTCGCCACCGACGAGGACGCGAGACGGGAGCGGCGGGACGTGCTGAGCCTGCCCCGCTCGCTCCAGGGCGTCGGGTCCGCACTGGCCGCCGCGGACGACCTGGTGAGCGCGGCGAAGGAGGAGGCGGTCGCCTCCACCAAGCTCCGGGACGCTCAGGAGACCGAGGCGCTGGCGACAGCCCTCGGCGCCGGGGCCACGGGCAAGGGCCTGACCGGTCGGAACCCGAAGGGCGGAGCCGGAGCCCTCAAGGAGCTGGAGACCCGGCAGAAGGACCGGGCCAAGCGCACGCAGCGCGATGCCCTCGACCGGGCGCTGGTCGACCTGGCGGCCTTCTACCGGGACGTGCTGCAGGTGCAGCTCGGCACGCGCACGGCGCTGGTCCACGGCGACCTCAGCGAGCAGGCCGCCACCATCGCCCGGGCGACGACGGCCGAGTCGACGCTGCGCCGCATCGACGCCGTCCTCGCCTGCCGTGAGGCGCTCGATGCCAACGTCGCCCCCCTGCTCGCGGTGGAAGCGATGGCTCTGGCGCTGCGCACCGGATGAGGGCGCCCGCTGTTCCGAGCAGGCACGCAGAGTAGTCGTCGCAGGCGCGCTGCCCGGACGGCTGCTGACGCGGTCGCTGCGCGGTCGGCGGCATGGCCACCCGGTCGTTCGATGTGTTCGAGGAGGCTGACGACAAGCTCGCGGCCGCAGTGGCGAAGATCCTCACCGGCGGGGGATGAGTAAGCGGGCCGGCCGGCGGGATCTGCTCGGCGTGTCCAGCGACCCGTCCCCGCCGACGGCTCGGGGTCCAGCGCCTCGGCGCTGGGCCCCACTCCGACTGCGGTCCGCGCCCAGGCCGGGCGGCCGTCACATTGGGCCGTCAACGTGCCGAACGCGGGGGCCCGCCCCGGCAGCGCCCTTGTAGGCTCGCGGGCGCACCACGCCGCCTTAGCTCAGTCGGTAGAGCACCTCACTCGTAATGAGGTTGTCCGGAGTTCGATTCTCCGAGGCGGCTCCACGCTTGACCTGCGACAACAGGGCAGTAGCTACCCCGAGTAGCTATCGAGCCGACATGAACAGGGCTCGGTGCCGTCCGTCCCCCGCGTCGATGCCCCGGCTTGTGTCGAGTTCAGCAGCGGGCGAGCCCTGCACCTGGCAGGTTCGGCGCATGGCAGCCCGGGCAGCCCGTTGGGACCGGATGACGACGTGGCCCTGACGGTCACGCGGCCGGCGGCACTTCCGCTGGGCCGAACGCCATACGTGAGACGTGTGTCGCACATCACGCCACGTTAGGTTCCGACCGGGCGCCACGGTGGCGGACCCGTCGAGGAGGAACCCTTGCTCACGCAGGACACCCGGACAACGTCGTCCCGCACAACGCGGCCGGTCGCTCTCGTTGCGCTCACCGCACTCGCCCTGCTGCTCGGCATGCTCGTCCCCGGCGCGGCCTCCGCCAAGCGCCCCCCGGTGCCGAACCCGGCCCACCTGCCCGTCGTCTTCGTGCACGGCAACGCGGGCTCGGCTGCGCAGTGGCAGTCGCAGTTCCAGCGCTTCGCGAGCAACGGCTACCCGCAGGAGCTGCTGTTCGCCTACGAGTACGACACGAGCGGAACGTCCAACACCCGGGCGATCGCTGATCTCGGCCCGTTCATCGACGCGGTGCTGGCCAAGACCGGCGCCGCGCAGGTGCTGCTCGCGGCGCACTCCCGCGGGACGTCCGTCAGCCAGGAGTTCCTGAAGGCGCCGGCCAGCGCCGCCAAGGTCGCCAAGTTCGCCAACCTGGACGGCGCCCGCTCGGCCACGCCGTTGCCGGTCCCGACGATCGCCATCTGGGGTGAGTGGAACTCGCTGCCGAACCCGACCCGCGCCAGCACCGCTGGCAACGTCGCGGGCGCGCTGAACGTCTACAACCGCGATCAGGGCCACACCGAGGTCGCCAGCTCAGCGCGCACCTTCGGCGCGGTCTGGGAGTTCTTCTACGGCAGCCGCCCGGCGACGACCGATGTCGTGCCGGAGCCTCCGAGCCGGGTCACCGTCGCAGGCCGGGCGGTGTTCTTCCCGCAGAACCTGGGCTTCGCCGGTGCCACGCTGCAGGTGTGGGAGGTAGAAGCCGATACCGGCGAGCGGCGCCGACGCACCCCCCTCGCGTCCTACGTCCTCGACGCGACCGGAAGCTTCGGGCCGCTCGAGGTCAGGGGCAACCGCACCTACGAGTTCGCGCTCCTGCGGCCCGGGTCGGTGCACCACTTCTACAGCTCGCCGTTCCTGCGGGACGACCACTTCGTCCGGCTCAACTCCGGCGCGACCGGGACAGGCCTGGAGGCCTTCTCCGCACGGAGCCCGCAGCACGCCGGCCTGACCCTCGTCCGGGCCCGCGAGATGTGGGGCAACCAGGGCTCCAACAGCGACGTGCTCACCGTGGACCTGCTCGGCGACGCCGTGCAGCGGCTGAACGTCCTGACGCCGGCCACCGCTCCGCGTACCGGCCCCCCCTTCCCGGCCGCCACAGGAGAGGTCAACGCGCTGTTCCTGTTCGACGCCGGGCTCGACAAGAAGACGGACCTGAGCAAGGGGGACCTCCCTCCGTTCAGCGGCATCACGTTCCTGAACGCCGCCGACGTCTACCTGCCCGCCTCGCCGGACGGGAGCGGCACCATCCGGGTCGCGGTGAAGCCGAGGGGCGGTTCCCTGACCGAGGAGATCAACGTGCCGAACTGGCCGTCGACGACCGACCGCATCTCGATCAGCCTGCGCGACCTGACCCAGGCCGACCAGGCCTACGGCGGCAAGCGCTAGCCCGCACGGCTCCAGCACACTCCGGCCCGTCAGGTCCCCCTGGCGGGCCGGAGCGCTGTGGTCGAGGGGGGAGCGCCAGCGTCAGGCCAACAGGTCGTAGCCCAGCCGCAGGATCAGCGCGCTGACCACGACGACGAAGACCCGTCGCACCCAGGCGCTCCCACGGCGGATGGCCAGCCGCGCGCCGACCTGCGAACCCGCCAGGTTCGACGCCGCCATCGCCGCCCCCAGCACCCACAGGACGTGCCCGCCCAGGGCGAACAGGCCGAGCGCCGCGAGGTTGGTCGTGGTGTTGACGACCTTCGCCGTGGCGCTCGCGTGCAGGAAGCTCAGGCCGAGGGCACCGACCAGCAGGAACACCAGGAAGCTGCCCGTTCCCGGCCCCAGGAAGCCGTCGTAGAAGCCGATCAGCGCGCCCCCGGCACCGGCGACGAGGCGCTGCGACCCGGCCCGCAACTTCAGCAGCTCCACCTCGCCGAGGTCCGGGCGTCGCAGGGTGTAGGTGAGGACGCAGACCAGCGCGACCAGCACGAGCGGCTTCAGGGCGTCGCTGCCGACCCGGGTCGCCACGAAGGCCCCGGCCCCCGACCCGACGAAGGCCGTACCTGCCATCCATGCGGCGGTGCCCCGGTCGACGGCGACCCGCCGGCTGTAGGTGAGAGCTGCCGAACCGGTGCCCACCACCGAGGCCAGCTTGTTGGTCCCGAGCAGCGACACGACCGGCGCCTGCGGAAGCACCACGAGCAGGGCGGGCAGCTGCACGAGACCGCCCCCGCCGACGACGGCGTCCAGAGCGCCGGCGAGAAAGGCGAACGCGCACAGCACGAGCAGGTCTGCGAGCTCGACCTCCACTCGATCTCCCGCCGTCGACGAGCAGCGAGCGCCGGGGCGGTCGCGGGGCGTGCGGAAGGGCGGTCTAGTGGGCGGGCGGCGGCGTCGCGTCGGCCCCGTCGCGGACGCTGGGGTCGCCGGAGTGCGCCACCGCCTGCGGGTTGTCCTTGAGCCGCTTGCGGGAGGCGACCACCTCCTCCTCGGCCTCCTTGCGCCCGACCCAGTTGGCACCCTCGACGCTCTTGCCGGGCTCGAGGTCCTTGTAGGCCTCGAAGAAGTGCTGGATCTCGAGCCGGTCGAACTCCGACACGTGCCGGATGTCCTGCAGGTGCTCCTGGCGCGGGTCGCCGACCGGCACGCAGAGCAGCTTCTCGTCCGGACCGGCCTCGTCGGTCATGCGGAACATGCCGAGGGCCCTGACCCGGATGAGGCACCCGGGGAAGGTCGGCTCGTCGAGCAGGACGAGAGCGTCGAGCGGGTCACCGTCGCCGCCCAGGGTGTCCTCGACGAAGCCGTAGTCCGCGGGGTAGCTCATGCTGGTGAAGAGGCGGCGGTCGAGCCGGATGCGACCGGTGTGGTGGTCCATCTCGTACTTGTTGCGCTGACCCTTGGGGATCTCGATGGTGACGTCGAACTCCACGAAGTACTCCTAGGGGGTGCAGGCTGGGGGCGTGACCCCCAGTCTCCCGCACGCCGCTCGGGCCGTTCCACCAGGGCCGAGGCGGCGGGTCCACGGGGTCCTCGCAGCACTGATCGTGCTCGCTCTCGGCGGTGGCGGGACGGTGACAGCCGTGCTCGCGGATCGGGATCCGAGCCGCCCGCCGCCTGCTGCCGCCCCGCCCTCGCCGGGCCCGCCCGTGCGGCCCGCGCTGCTCCCGCCCCCACCCGTGGCGGCCGCCGAACCGTCTGCGGCCGGAATCGAGGGCCTCGTCGCCGCCACCCTCGCCCATCCCGCGGTCGCCGGTCGCCTGTCGGTCTCGATCGTCGACGTCGCGACGGGACGGCCGGTGTACGAACGGGCAGCCTCCGCAGCGGTCCTGCCGGCCTCGACCGTCAAGATCGTCACTGCGGTGGCCGTCCTGTCGGCCCTGCCGGCAGACCAGCGGCTGTCGACGACCGTGGTCGCCGGAGCGCTGCCCGGGGAGGTGGTGCTCGTCGGCGGCGGGGACCCGACGCTGACCGGACTGGCGCCGGGGACGCCGCCGCCCGTCCCTGCCGGGCCCCAGGAAGACGCCGACCTGCAGCCGGACCACCCGCTGCCAGCGAGCCTGCAGGACCTCGCGGCCCAGGCCCGGGGGGCACTCGGGGCCACTGCCGTCACCCGGGTCGTGGTCGACGAGTCGCTCTTCTCCGGTGAGCGCACCGCTGCGGGCTGGAAGCCCGGGTACGTCACCGAGGACGGCGCCGTCGCGCCCGTCGGGGCCCTGATGGTCGACGGCGGACGCCTGCGACCGGACCGGCGGCCGCGGCACACCGAGCCGGCGCTCGCCGCCGGCCGCGCCCTCGCCTCGCTGCTCGCTCCAGGTGCCGAGGTCGCGGTCGAACCGGGGCGGGCTGCGCCTGGCGCCACCCGGCTCGGCGAGGTACGCAGCCCTCCTGTCGCCGACCTGGTGGAGCGCATGCTCACCCGCAGCGACAACGACCTCGCCGAGGCGCTCGCCCGGCACGTGGCGATCGCCCGGGGGCAACCGGCCACCTTCGCCGGGGCCTCGGTGGCGACGATGCAGGTCCTCGCCCTCCGTGGGGTGCAGGGCGTCGTCCTCGCCGACGGCAGTGGTCTGTCGCGGCTCGACCGGGTCACCCCTGCGGCGCTCACCCGGGTGCTCGCCGAAGCGGCATCGGGGCGAGAGCCCCGCCTGGCACCGGTGCTCACCGGGCTGCCGGTCGCGGGGTTCGTCGGCACGCTGTCCGACCGCTACCGGGCCGGCGGGACCGGCACCCCCGGGGCGGGGAACGTACGGGCCAAGACCGGCACGCTGAACGACGTCAGCGCCCTGGCCGGCCTCCTGCGGACGGCCGACGGGCGGTTGCTCGCCTTCGACCTGACCGCCGACGGCGTGCCGCTGGGCGCGACGCGGCAGGCCGAGGCGGCGCTCGACGCGCTGGCCACGGGGCTGGCCGCCTGCGGCTGCCGCTGAGGTGTCCCTGAGCGCCGACGCGGTCAGCCCGACCCTGACGGGCGGGGCGTAGCGTGGCCGGGATGGCAGCCAGCGACGCGTCCGAGCCCGGTCGAGCTCCGGGAGCCAGTCCGGTCGACTACGGCCTCGCGGTCGCCACGGCCCGCCTGCTGGCCCCGGCGCCGCCGAAGGTGACCGAGACCGAGGCTGCCGACATCGTCGCCGAGCTGCGGGGACTGGCCGTCGAGGCCGAGGAGCACGTGCGCTCGGTCACCGGTCTGGTCCCCCCCGGGCCGATCCTCGAGGCCACCGTCGTCGACCGTCCGGGCTGGGCCGCGGCGAACGTCGAGGGCTTCCAGGTGGTGCTCGAGCCCCTCACCGACAAGCTCACGGGCAGGGCGCCCAGCGCCCTCGCCACAGCGGCGACGGCCAAGATCGCCGGCGTGCAGATGGGTTCCATGCTCGCCTGGCTGTCCGGCAAGGTCCTCGGGCAGTACGAGGCGTTCCGCCCCGCCGGCGAGTCCGGCCGGCTGATCCTCGTCGCGCCGAACATCGTCGAGACCGAGCGCCGGCTCGGCGTCGACCCGCACGACTTCCGGTTGTGGGTCGCCCTGCACGAGGTCACCCACCGCACCCAGTTCACGGCGGTGCCGTGGATGCACGACCACGTCCGGTCCGAGATCGCGAACCTGCTCGGATCGGTCTCCCTCGACGACCCGGCCCAGCTGATCGAGCGGCTGAAGGCGGTCGCCTCGGGGCTGCCCAAGGGCGAGTCGATCGTCGAGCTGCTGCAGACGCCGGAGCAGCGCGTCGTCCTCGACCGGGTCACCGCCTTCATGAGCCTGCTCGAGGGCCACGCCGAGCACGTGATGGACGGCGTGGGCCCGTCGGTGGTGCCGTCGGTCAAGCACATCCGGGTGAAGTTCGACCAGCGGCGCAAGGAGCACGGCGGCTTCCTCGACCGGGTGCTGCGCCGCGCTCTGGGGCTCGACCTCAAGGCGCTCCAGTACGCCGAGGGCAAGGTCTTCGTCGACACCTGCGTGCGGGCTGTGGGCATGGAGCGCTTCAACCGCGTGTGGGAGTCGCCCGAGACCTTGCCGACGCGCGAGGAGATCCGGCAGCCGCTCGCCTGGGTCGACCGGATCCACGGCGCCACCGCCCGGCCGGCCTGACGCCTCGCGTGCCCGGGCCCCCTCCCGCGACGGCGGCGGTCCGGCTCGCCGTGCGCAAGGGGTTGGCAGACCTCCCTCCGCGCGCGCGCGTGGCGGTGGCCGTCAGCGGAGGGGCTGACTCGCTGGCCCTCGCAGCCGCACTGGCCTTCGAACGCCCCGGCTCGCTCGCGCTAGTCGTCGACCACGGCCTGCAACCAGGATCCGCCGTGATCGCCGGGCGCGCAGCAGGGCAGTGCCATGGCCTGGGTCTGCTCGCGACGGTCCTCACCGCCGCCCAGGGGGTGGCAGGCGAGGGCCCCGAAGCCGCAGCGCGCCGACAGCGGTACGCCGCGCTGGACGCGGCCGCCGACAGTGCAGACCTGGTCGCCGTCCTCCTGGGGCACACCCTCGACGACCAGGCCGAGACGGTCCTGCTGTCTCTCGCCCGGGGGAGCGGCGCGCGGGCGCTGGCCGGGATGGCGTCGGTCCGCGACCACTACCGGCGGCCACTGCTCGGCCTGCGGCGGCACGTGGTGCGGCAGGCCTGCACGGAGGCGGGGCTGCTGGCCTGGGAGGACCCGCACAACACCGACCCCGCCTACGCCAGGGTGCGCGTCCGCTCCGGTGCGCTGCCCGAGCTCGAGCGGCAGCTCGGCCCGGGGGTGACCGAGAGCCTGGCCCGGACGGCACTGCTGCTGCGCGAGGACGCCGACGCACTGGACGCGCTCGCCCTCGACGCCCTGAGCAGCACACCGGAGCCGACCTGCGCGGCACTCGCCGCCATGCCACCGGCCCTGCGCTCCCGGGTGCTCAAGGCCTGGGCGGAACGGGTCTGCGGCGCGGCGGTCACGGCCGCGCACGTCGGGGCGCTCCGGGCGGTCGTGGACGACTGGCACGGCCAGGGGCCGCTCGCCCTGCCCGGTGGGGTAGAGGTCGTGCGCCGCCAGGGGCAACTGGTCGTGCTCGGGCCAGCCGCGCGCCCTGTTTCCTGAGCAACTAGCCTGCTGCTGTGGCCGACCCCGTGACCGATCCGACCGACCACCAGGTCCCGCCCGAGATCGAGCGGGTGCTGATCTCGGAGCAGGAAATCGCCGCCAAGGTCGCCGAGCTGGCCGCGCAGGTCGACGCCGACTACGCCGGTCGAGAGGTCCTCCTGGTCGGGGTGCTCAAGGGCGCCGTGATGTTCATGGCCGACCTGGCGCGGGCCCTGCGCACGCCGGTGTCGATGGAGTTCATGGCCGTCTCGTCCTACGGCTCCTCCACCAGCAGCAGCGGCGTGGTGCGCATCCTCAAGGACCTCGACCGCGAGATCGCTGACAAGCACGTCGTCGTCGTCGAGGACGTCATCGACTCCGGCCTGACCCTGTCGTGGCTGCTGCGCAACATGCGTTCCCGCGGTCCGGCCTCGGTCGAGGTCGTCGCGCTGCTGCGCAAGCCCGAGGCGGCCAAGGTCAACGTCGCGGTGAAGTACGTCGGCTTCGACATCGCGTCCGAGTTCGTCGTGGGATACGGCCTCGACTACGCGGAGCGCTACCGCGACCTGCCCTTCGTGGGGCTGCTGCGCCCCGAGGTCTACGAGGTCTGACGCCAGGCTCAGGCGGGTCGTCGCCGCTCCACATCGGCACCGGAACACCGCTGCCGCCCGGACCGTTGAGCACTGCGATGAGCAAGGTCATCGGCGAGACGTCCGGTGTACCGTCGAGCACCAGTGTCTCTCGGAAGGGGTCGGGGCTTCGCGCCCCGCGTCGATGAACCTCAAGCGCTTCTCCCGCGGGCCCTTCCTCTACATCACGCTGGGCCTGCTCGCCCTGCTCCTGCTCACCTCCGGCAGCCTGCGCGGTGACGGTGAGTTCAAGGAGGTCGGCACCGCAGCGGTGCTCTCGGCCATCGAGGACGGCAACGTCAACAGCACGGAGAAGAAGCCGACCGAGGTGCTCGCGAACGAGCAGGAGGTCCGGCTCACCCTGTCCGAGGGCACGAAGATCGAGGGCGAGTCCAAGGTCCGGGCCTCGTTCCTGCCGGACCAGGGCGTGCAGATCACCGACGCGCTGCAGCGCAACGACGTCTTCTACGACGTCAAGGTCAACAACCCGAGCCTGCTGTCGCAGCTGCTGATCAGCTTCCTGCCGATCCTGCTCATCCTGGGACTGCTGTTCTTCTTCATGAACCAGATGCAGGGCGGCGGCAGCAAGGTCATGCAGTTCGGCAAGTCCAAGGCCAAGATGGTCAGCAAGGACATGCCCCAGGTGACCTTTGTGGACGTCGCCGGTGCTGACGAGG
>JAOPWP010000130.1 GCA_025965615.1 Frankiales bacterium | reverse complement strand
GACGGCCTTCGTGACGTCGGCGGTGACCGTGCCGGTCTTGGGGTTGGGCATCAGGCCACGCGGGCCGAGGATGCGCGCGATCTTGCCGACCTTGCCCATCTGGTCGGGGGTCGCGACGGCCGCGTTGAAGTCGAGGAAGCCCTTCTGGACGCGGTCGATCAGCTCGTCGCCGCCGACCTCGTCAGCGCCGGCCGCGATGGCCTCGGCGGCCTTCTCACCCGTCGCGAACACGATGACCCGGGCCGTCTTACCGGTGCCGTGCGGCAGGTTGACGGTGCCGCGGACCATCTGGTCGGCCTTGCGCGGGTCGACACCGAGTCGCAGGGCGACCTCGACGGTCCCGTCGTACTTGGTCAGGGAGGTCTGCTTCGCGAGGCGGACGGCCTCGAGCGGGGTGTGCAGGTTGTCCAGGTCGATCTTCTCGACGGCGGCCCGGTAGGCCTTGCTGCGCTTCATGCTGGTGCTCCTTGTCCTGCCGGTCGGGCAGTCGTGGTCCGAGCGGGCCCGGACGGTCCGGGTCCTCCCACAGTCGTGCGATGGATCTGGTGCGGTGGTGCGGTGGGGCTAGCCGGTGACGGTGATGCCCATCGAGCGCGCGGTGCCCGCGATGATCTTGGCGGCGGCGTCCACGTCGGTGGCGTTGAGGTCGTCCAGCTTGGTGGTGGCGATCTCGCGGACCTGCGCCTGGGAGATGGTCGCGACCTTCTTGGTGTGCGGCGTCGGAGAGCCCTTGTCGACGCCGGCCGCCTTGAGGATCAGGCGGGCCGCCGGGGGGGTCTTGGTGATGAAGGTGAACGAGCGGTCCTCGAACACCGAGATCTCGACCGGCACGATGTCGCCGCGCTGCGACTCGGTCGCAGCGTTGTACTGCTTGCAGAACTCCATGATGTTGACGCCGTGCTGGCCGAGGGCCGGGCCGACGGGCGGCGCCGGGGTGGCAGCACCGGCCTTGATCTGGAGCTTGATGACGCCGGCGAGCTTCTTCTTGGGGGGCATGTCGGTTCTCTCTCGTGGACGGGGGACGCGGAGCGGGCGGGGCTGCCGGAGCTAGAGCTTGGCGACCTGGTTGAACGACAGCTCGACAGGTGTCTCGCGGCCGAAGATCGACACCAGCACCTTGAGCTTCTGGCTGTCGAGGCTGATCTCGTTGATGGTCGCGGGCAGCGTCGCGAACGGGCCGTCCGTGACGGTGATCGACTCGCCGACCTCGAAGTCGACCGCCTTCTGGGCCACGACCGTCTTCTGCTTGGGCGGGGCGATCATCTTGACCACCTCGTCGATGGACAGCGGCGACGGCCGGGAGGTCTGGCCCACGAAGCCGGTGACGCCGGGGGTGTTGCGCACCACCGACCACGACTCGTCGGTGAGGTCCATGCGGACGAACAGGTAGCCGGGCAGCTTCTTGCGGATGACCGCCTGGCGCTTGCCGCCCTTGATCTCCATGACCTCTTCGACGGGGACCTCGATCGCGTAGATGTAGTCCTCCATGTTCAGCGAGGAGATCCGGCTCTCGAGGTTGGTCTTGACCTTGTTCTCGTAGCCCGCGTAGGAGTGCACGACGTACCAGTCGCCCTGCTGGCCGGTGAGCTCGAGGCGGAGCTGGTCGGCCGGGTCGAGGTCCTCGGGCGCGACCTCGACGGCGGGCTCGTCGACCGCGCTCCCCGGCGTCCCCACGCCGTCGGGGGCCGCGTCCTCGAGGTAGCCGCTCGGGGCGTCGTCGACACCGCCGGACCCGAGCTCGTCGAGGTCGGCGGCGGCGGAACCGGCCTCCGTGGAGGCGGTCCCCTCAGCCGCGGTGGGGCTGGATGGAGCTCCGGCCGTGGCCTCGCCCTGCTCGGACCGGGCGCTGTCGAGCTCGGTGTCGGCGGGCAGGCTGTTCTCGGACACGGACACGACCTCTTCTGTCTCGTCGATCAGGGTGGTGCAGGAACGGAGTGCGGGGGGGGACCGGAGGCTCGGCTAGTTGCCGAAGACCTTCAGCACGCCCTGGCTGAACAGGAAGTCGTAGATGCTCACGATGACCACCATGAACATCACGAAGACCAGGACCACGCTGGTGTAGGTGATCAGCTCGTTGCGCGTGGGCCAGATGACCTTGCGCAGCTCGGCGATGACCTGGCGGAAGAAGGTGACCACTCGCTTGAGCCGACCCGGGCGACGCGGGCTGGCCGAGCGACTGGGGCGCTCGCTCCGGCCGGACGTGCCGAGACCGCTCCCGGTCCCCGCCTTGTCGCTCATCGCCGTCCTCTGCTCGGGTCCTGCTCGGTGCGTGGTCCGCCGCCCGCGGGCGGTGTGCAGGGGTGACAGGAGTCGAACCTGCGACATCCGGTTTTGGAGACCGGCGCTCTGGCCAACTGAGCTACACCCCTCCGGAGACCGGTGAGACGTCCCGCCTCGGCGCGCGGGCGCGCCGGAGCAGAGGCTCAGGCCCCCAGAGGTCAGAGTGTACGGCGTCGGCCTCGCCGGGCAAACCACCCCGACTCTCGGGACCCGCTGGAACCGGCTCGACACGGCACGGGACGATGGCCGCATGACCAGCCCCGCGCCACGACGCACCTCTGCCCGGATCGGCAGCATCGCCGAGTCAGCCACCCTCGCGGTCGATGCCAAGGCCAAGGCCAAGAAGGCCGCCGGTGAGGACGTCGTCGGGTTCGGGGCCGGCGAGCCCGACTTCCCCACCCCGGCGCCCATCGTGGCGGCGGCGGTCGCGGCGTGCTCGGACCCGGCGAACCACCGCTACACCCCGGCCGGGGGCATGCCGGCGCTGAAGGCCGCGATCGCGCGGAAGACCCGTCGCGACAGCGGTTACGAGGTGACCGCCGCACAGGTGCTCGTGACCAACGGCGGCAAGCAGGCGGTCTACGAGGCCTTCGCCGCTCTACTCGACCCGGGCGACGAGGTGCTGCTGCCGGCGCCCTACTGGACGACCTACCCCGAGGCCGTGCGGCTGGCTGGCGGCGTTCCGGTCGACGTGGTGACCACCGAGGAGCAGGGCTACCGGGTGACGGTGGAGCAGCTCGAGGCGGCGCGGACACCGCGTACGAAGGTCCTGCTCTGGTGCTCGCCCTCCAACCCCACGGGAGCGGTGGCCTCCCCTGCCGAGGTCGAGGCGGTGGGCCGCTGGGCGGTCGAGCACGGGATCTGGGTCGTCGCGGACGAGATCTACGAGCACCTCGTCTACGGCGGCGCGCAGCACGTCTCGATGCCCGTCGTCGTCCCCGAGCTGGCCGACACCTGCGTCGTCGTCAACGGCGTCGCGAAGACCTACGCGATGACCGGCTGGCGGGTCGGCTGGCTGATCGGGCCGCTCGACGTGGTGAAGGCGGCCACGAACCACCAGTCCCACGCGACGTCCAACGTCAACAACGTGGCCCAGGTCGCCGCTCTGGAGGCCGTGTCCGGAGACCTCAGCGCCGTGGCCGAGATGCGCGAGGCCTTCGACCGGCGGCGCCAGACGATGACCCGCCTGCTGTCGGCGATCCCCGGTATCACCTGCCCCGAGCCGGAGGGGGCCTTCTACTGCTACCCCTCGGTCAAGGGGATCCTCGGCAAGACGCTGCGCGGACGGACACCGGCGACCTCCGCCGAGCTCGCCGAGCTGGTGCTCGACGAGGTCGGGGTGGCCGTGGTGCCGGGCGAGGCCTTCGGGACCCCGGGCTACTTCCGGCTGTCCTACGCCCTCAGTGACGCCGACCTGGAGAAGGGCGTCGGCCGCATGGCCGAGCTGCTCGCCGAAGCCCGCTAGCCGGATCCGCCGTCCTCGTCGTCCTCGTCGTCCACCCAGCCGATCATCCGGGCCGAGGCTCGTGATCGGCTGGGGGAACCCGCGGACGTACGCCGTCCTCGTCGTCCACCCAGCCGATCATCCGGGCCGAGGCTCGTGATCGGCTGGGGGAACCCGCGGACGTACGCCCGCCAGGCCGTCCACCCAGCCGATCATCCGGGCCGAGGCTCATGATCGGCTGGGGGAACCCGCGGACGTACGCCCGCCAGGCCGGCCACCCAGCCGATCATCCGGGCCGGATCAGACCACCGGGGGCCGATCGACGAGAGCCCGGTCGATCAGGGCGAGCAGGTGGCGGCTGACCTCGGCCCGCCGCTCGAGCTGCACCATGTGCCCGACCCCGGGGTAGACGACCAGCTCGCTGGACGAGAGTGCCTCGGCGAGCGCACGGCTGTGGGCCAGCGGGGTGAGCCGGTCCTGCTCGCCGACGATCACCACGGTCGGAAGGTCGGCGAGGGCCTTCAGGGCGTGCAGGCGGTCGTGGGTGCTGAAGGTCGCGAGGAAGTGGGCGACCGTCTCGGCCCGGCACTCGCGCTGCACGTCGAGGGCCAGCTTCACGTGCGCGGGGTCGGCGCCCCGGGGGAAGACGAGCAGCGCCTCGGCGGGGCTGACCCGGCGCGGCTTGCCCTTGGCCTCGTCGCGCACCGCCTTGGCGTTCACGGCCGGCAGCAGCCGGTGGGCGAGCTTCGCGACGGGCGCGGGCAGGCCCCAGGTCACCTCGCTGAGCCCGCCGGACGACGTCGCGACGAACGCGACCCCGGTGATGCGGTCCTCGAACAGATCGGGGAACTGCTCGGCCAGGGCCATGATCGTCATGCCGCCCATCGAGTGACCGCCCAGCACGACCGGCCCGGTCGGCGCGACCGCCGCGAGCACCTCCGCGAGGTCGCGGGCGAGCTGCTCGATCGTCGCCGTCTCGCGAGTGGCCCGGCCGGAGGCGCCGTGACCCCGGTGGTCGTAGGTCACGACCTTGAGGTCGGAGCGCGCCTCCACCAGGTCGCGGACCTGTCCGGCCCACAGCGCCGAGGACTGGACGTAGCCGTGGGCGAGCACCACCGTCGCCCCGGGCTGCTCGGACCCGTGCTCGGTGACGGCGAGCTCCACCCCGTCGGCGGTCAGGACGGTACGGCGGCGACCGGCGTCGACGGGCGGTGCCGCAGGTGTCGTCTCAGGGAGCGGGTTGTCGACACCACGTGCTGCGGCGCGGCGGCGGGCGACGACGACGGCGGTACCGGCAGCGACGGCGCCGACGCCCAGGAGGGCGCTGCGGCGGCTCACGCCGGCACCTGCTCGGCCGCTTGGGCCGGGCCGCCGGCAGGCACCCGCAGCTCGTAGGCCTCGGCGTCGAACCTGGCCGTCTGCTTGCGGAAGGTGAAGGTGTGCGTCGGCCAGAGCGTGAAGTTCTTCCCGTCCCCGTCGCGGTACCAGGCCCGGCAGCCGCCCCGGTTCCACACGGTGCTGTCGAGCTGCCGCTGCAGGGCGCGGTTGTAGAGGTCCTGGGCCTTGCGGCGGACCTCGACCGCCCGCGCACCGGAGGCCTGCGCGGTCTTCAACGCCTCCATCACGTAGTGGATCTGGGCCTCGATCATGAACACGACCGAGCTGTGGCCGAGGGCCGTGTTGGGTCCGAGCAGCAGGAACAGGTTGGGGAAGCCGGCCACGGCCGTGCCGCGGTGGGCCTCTGTACCGGAGTCGGCCCACTCCTGGGCCAGAGTTCGTCCCTCGCGCCCGGTCAGGTGGTGGGCCACCGGGATGTCCATCACCCGGAACCCCGTGCCGTAGACGATGACGTCCACCTCGTGCTCGACGCCGTCCCCGTCGACCACGGAGCGGGCGCGTACCTCGGTGACCCCGGTGGTGACCACCTCGACGTTGGGCTGCGCGAGCGCCGGGTAGTAGTCGTTGCTCAAAAGCACGCGCTTGCAGCCGATCTCGTAGTCAGGCGTCAGCTTGGCGCGCAGCACCGGGTCCGAGATCGCGCCCTCGAGGTTCTTCACCGCCTCCTTCGTCGCCGCCTTGCGCAGTGGTCCGCCGCGGGTGAAGGACAGCAGGTTGAGCTCGCGCAGCCAGTAGATCCCGTTGCGGGCCGCGGCCTGCGCCGCGGGGACCCGGCGGAACAACGAGCGCTCCCTGTCGGTGATCTCGCGGTCGTGGCGCGGCACGATCCACGGCGGTGTCCGCTGGAAGACGATCAGCGATCCGACCGTCTTCTGGATCTCGGGGACGAACTGGATGGCACTGGCTCCCGTGCCGATCACGGCGACGCGCTTGCCGCGGAGGTCGACGTCGTGGTCCCACCGGGCGGAGTGGAAGGCCGGCCCCTGGAACGACTCGACCCCGGGCACCTCGGGCAGGTGCGGCTCGACGAGCCCCCCGCACCCGCTGACCACGACGTCCGCCGTGAGCGCACCCCGGTTGGTCTCGAGCCGCCAGAGCAGGGCGGTGTCGTCCCACGCGCCGCTGACCAGCTCGGTGTCCACGTGCAGGTGCGGGCGTACGCCGAAGTCGTCGGTGACCCGCTCGAGGTAGGCGCGGATCTCGGGCTGGCGGCTGAACACGTGCGACCACTCGGGGTTCGGCGCGAACGAGAAGGAGTAGAGGTGGCTCGGCACGTCGCAGGCGCACCCCGGGTAGGTGTTGTCGCGCCAGGTGCCTCCGACGGAGTCGGAGCGCTCGAGCACCACGAAGTCCTCGATCCCCTCGCGCCGAAGCGCCACGGCCGTCCCGATCCCGGCGAACCCGCTGCCGATCACCGCGACCTGCACGTGTCGAGGGAGGGTCTTCGAGGGGGCCTGCGGTGTCGTCATGCTGCTCCGTCCGAGGGGGTGCCCGGCAGGTTAACAGCGACTCACGGAGCCGGTCATCCGGTGCTCGGCAGGCGCAGGTCCTCGCGCCCCCGGAACCGCTGCAGGAAGCGGTCGTAGGTCTTCTTCGACTCCTTGTCGCGGTAGTCGGCCGGGCTCTCGTGGTACCCGCGGTGACGGTCCTGCCGCACGGGAAGCTCGCCCGGCGGCACCATCAGCCGCCCGCCGTCCTCGCGCAGCAGGAAGGACCACTCCATGTCGGCGTTGCGGTAGAAGCGCGCCTTGGCCGGCAGCGGCACCCGCGCGGCCGCTGACCGGCGCACGGCGAACAGGTAGCCGAGCAGGGCCTCGACCTCACCCGGGCCGGCGTCCTCGAACTCGCGCCACCCGTCCTTCACGCGCACCCCCCGCCATCCGGCGCCGACGACCGTCGGGTCGTCGAAGGCGTCGAGCACCGGACCGAGGGCGTCACCCTCGAGCACGGTCGACGGGTCCAGCAGCACGTGCACCGCGGCGGTGTCGGCGCGCAGCAGCGCTGATCGGGCCGCACTCCACCCGGCCGCCCGCTCGACGTGGAGCTCCTGGACCCGGTCGGGAGCGGACTCGGCCAGCTCGTGCACGACCGCCCCGGCGTCGGTCTCGCCGTTCTCGAGCAGCACCACGGTCACGTCGGAGGGCGCGTGCTCGAGCAGTGCCTCGACACAGGTGCGCACGTCCTGCGGCCACCCCTCGACGAGCACGGCCACGGTGCACCGCCCGGCGTCGGGCTCGGCGGACCGGTCAGGCAGGTCGGCCACGGAAGACAGGACGGCGTACGGCGGACGCTCGGCGAGCACGTAGCCGTCGGGTCCGTCGCGCACCACCCACCCGGCGGCGGCGATCAGGTCGCGGAGGCGGTCGCTCTCGGCATAGTCCTTGCCGGCCCGGGCGGCTGCCCGCTGCTCGGCCAGGGCGGCCACCTCGGCCGGCGTCGTCATGCCCAGGGCTGGACGACGAGCCGGATCGGGTTGCCGACCTTGCTCTGCAGCGTCTCGACGCCGGAGACGACCTCCTCGAGCGGCATCACCGCACTGATCGACCCCGACACGTCGAGCCGGCCCGCGTGCACCAGGTCGACGAGCTCGTCGAGGTGGCGCTTGCGGTAGCCGAGGTGGCCGAGCAGCGACTGCGACTGCAGGCCGAAGAACAGGCCCGGGCCCAGGACGATCGGGTCGAGGGAGAGCCCGACCATGACGCAGCGACCGAACCGGCCCAGGCTCGACGCGGCCTGGGCCAAGACCTGGTTGGAGCCGACCAGGTCGACGGCGACGTCCAGCATGCGTCCGCCCGTGAGGCGGCGGACCTCGGCCACCACGTCACCGGAGGTGGGGTCGAGCGCGAAGTCGGCGCCCAGGGCGAGCGCTCGCTCCCGGGCACTCGCCAGCGGGTCGAAGGCGAGGATCGGCGAGGCCCCGACGAGCCGCGCGACCTGCACGGCGTGCACGCCCAGCCCACCGATGCCCCACAGCCCGACGGCCTCTCCGGCACGCAGGGCCGCCCGGTCGGTCAGAGCGGCGTACGGCGTGGAGACGGCGTCGGCCAGCACGGCCGCCTGCTCGAACGGGATCCCCTCCGGAACGGAGGACAGGCCCGTGTAGGGCACGACGACGTACTGCGCCCAGGCCCCGTCGAAGTTGAAGCCCATGATCTCGAAGGCCTCGCACTCCTCGGCCCTGCCGCGCACGCACGCGCGGCAGCGCCCGCACTGGCGGCCACCGGCCATGACGACGCGGTCACCGGGCTGCCAGACCGGGACCTGGTCGCCGACCGACTCGATCGTGCCGGCTGCCTCGTGGCCCGGTGTCACCTGCGGCAGCATCGCCGGCAGGGTCCCGTCGATCAGGTGCACGTCGGACAGGCAGATGCCGCACGCCTCGACGCGTACGAGGACCTCGGACGGACCGGGTACCGGGATCGGGACGTCCTGCACGTCCAGGACCCGCGTGGCCCCGTCGAACCGGGCTGCGCGCATGGTGCCGGTCACGGGGTCCCGCGCAGCTGGGCCCGCAGCGCCTTCCGGTCGGTCTTGAGCACGCTCGTCAGCGGGATCGCGTCGACGATCCGGATCTCGCGGGGGTACTTCGCCGCGGAGATGTGCTCCTTGGCGTAGGCCTGGAGCTGGTCGGGGGTGAGGGTGGAGCCAGCGCTCACCGAGACGAACGCGACCACCTCCTCCCCCACCTTGGGATCCGGGCGGCCGACGACAGCAGCAGCCGTGACCTCCGGGTGGCCGAGCAGGACGTCCTCGACGTCGCGGGGGTAGACGTTGAAGCCGTTGCGGATGATGAGGTCCTTGAGCCGGTCGACGACGTAGAGGTAGCCGTCATCGTCGAACCGGCCGACGTCGCCGGTGTGCAACCACCCGTCGCGGACGGCCTCCGCCGTCGCCTCCGGCGCCTGCCAGTACCCCTGCATGAGGACGTCACCGCGTACGCAGATCTCGCCCTCGTCACCCGTCGGCACGCTCCTCCCCTGAGGGGAGGTGATCCGCACCTGGACGCCCGGGACGGGCTTGCCGACCGAACCGAGCCGCCTCGCGTCGGCGGGCTGGGCGCTGATGAGGGCGCTGGTCTCGGTGCAGCCGTAGCCCTCGCGGACCTCGACGCTGGGCACCCGGCGCTCCAGCTCGAGCGCCACCTCGGGAGCCAGCGGCGCCCCGCCGCTGCTGATCCGCTCGAGGCAGCTGAGGTCACGCTCCTCGAGCGGCTGGGTGAGCAGCATCTGGATCATCGACGGGACGAGAGCGGCCTGCTCGACGCGGTGCTCCTCGACCAGGTCCAGGAAGCTCTTCGGGTCGTACCAGCGCATCAGCACGCTGCGCCCGGGGTGCTCGGCGTGCATGCCCGAGACCGAGACCATGAGCCCGTAGACGTGGGCGAGCGGCAGCGGGAGCAGCCCGACGGTCGGTCCCTCGCGCTTGGCGACGGCGTAGGCGGCGGCACCCGCCGTGTCGAGCCCCGCGTGGGTCAGGGCCACGCCCTTGCTGCGTCCCGTCGTCCCGCCGGTGTAGAGCAGGGCGGCGAGGTCCTGCGGGGTGCGGTCCACGATCGGCAGCTCGCTGCCCTCTTCGAGCTCGGGGAAGGTCAGCACGTTCGGCGCCGAACCGAGCTCGCCCGGGTCACCGACCACCACGACAGGCAGTCCCCCGGCCACCGACAGCACCTTGGGGAGGAACTCCGGGGTGGTCACGACGGCCACCGCACCGGAGTCGGTCAGGACGTGGCGCAACTCGTCCTCGGTCAGCAGGAACAGCGCCGGAGTCGCGACGGCTCCGGCACGCCACAGCGCCTGGTAGGTGAGCCCGACCTCGGGGCAGTTCGCCATGAACAGCACGACGCGGTCACCGGGTCGCACTCCGAGACCGACCAGGCCGCTCGCCGCCCGCCGCGAACGGGCGGCCAACTCGTGGCTGGTCTGCCACGAGCCCTCGAAGAACAGGCTCGGATGGTCACCGAGGCGCTCGAGGGACTGCTCCGCGCGGCGGGCCAAGGTGAGGGTGGACGTGGACACAGGTCTCCCGGGGTCAGCGCAGGGGTGAGGGGGTCGATCCGAGCCGGTCAGGCGAGCCGGACGACCGCCTTGGCGGCCATCAGGACCTTGTTGCCCTCGACGGTCGCGGTCAAGGCGATCACGGCGCGGCCGCCGTCGACCGACTCGACCGTGCCGGCGACGTCGAGGGTGGCGCCCGTGTCGTCGTCCGGGACGACGACCGGGCGGCTGAAGCGCACCGAGTACGACTCGACAGCACCGGGGTCACCCGCCCACTCGGTCACGACCCGACCGGCCAGGGCCATCGTGAACATGCCGTGGGCGATCACGTCGGGGAGGCCGACGGCCTTGGCCGTCCGCTCGTTCCAGTGGATGACGTTGAAGTCGCCGCTCGCCCCGCAGTACTTCACGAGGTCCGCGCGCCGGATCGGGAACGTCCGGGTCGGCAGCTCGGTGCCCACCTCGACGTCGGCGGCGCTCAGCGTGCTGGCCATCAGGACTCCTTGGGTGCGGCGGTGCCGCGGCTGACGATCGTGGACCGGGCGGTCGCGACGCGCTCGCCGTCGGCCGCCGTGATCTCCGTCGTGGTCTGGATGAGCTCGTTGCGGCCCGCGTCCTTGATGTCGGTGACCGTCTGGACGCTGGTCAGCACGTCACCGGCACGCACCGGGCGGTGCAGCTCGAAGCTCTGCTCGCCGTGGACCACCAGGGAGTAGTCGAGCCCCAGCTCGGGATCGGCGACCGGTCCTTCTGTGGCGAACCGGAAGTTGAGCACCGTCAGGAAGGTGGGCGGCGCGATCACGTCGGGGTGCCCCAGCGCCTGCGCGGCGGCCGGGTCGAGGTAGGCAGGCGACAGGTCGCCGATCGCCTCGGCGAAGCGGCGGATGTGCTCGCGCCCCACCTCGTAGCTGGACGACGCGGGGTACTCCCGGCCGATGAACGCGCGGTTGACGGGCACTGGTGGCGCTCCGGTCCCTCGAGGATGTCTGTCCTCGCGAACCTAGTGCCCCGGCCCGGGCAGGCCTGCGCCGGGCAGCACGAAGGCCGGCCCCCCGAAGGAGAGACCGGCCCGGTGCGTGCGTCGTGGGCTGCTGGAGCCCGTGCGATCAGCGCGTCTCGCGGTGACCGGTGTGGGTGCGGCAGGTGGGGCAGAACTTCTTCAGGTCGAGCCGGTCGGGGTCGTTGCGCCGGTTCTTCTTGGTGATGTAGTTGCGGTTCTTGCACTCCTGGCAGGCCATCGTGATCTTCGGGCGGACATCGGTGGCTGCCATGCGGGAGTGCCTGCTCTCAGAAGACGGGGGGTGCGGTGCGGAACGACACTCAAGACTACCCGGTTCGGCCGGGGCACGTAGCGATGACCGGACTTGAACCGGTGACACAGCGATTATGAGTCGCTTGCTCTGCCAGCTGAGCTACACCGCCGGGAGACCCGCCCACCGCTCGGAAGCGACGGACGGAGCAGAGCCCCCTTACGGAATCGAACCGTAGACCTTCTCCTTACCATGGAGACGCTCTGCCGACTGAGCTAAGGGGGCGGCTGAAGCAGCCTGGAGACTACCCGATCGCAGAGGCGGTCGAGGGGCGGGCGCAGACGCGGGACGGCCCCCCACCGGCGTCTGCGCAGGTGGAGGGCCGTCGGGCGTCGCGTGGCGGGTGAAGGGTTCGAACCTTCGTAGGCTGAGCCGGCAGATTTACAGTCTGCTCCCTTTGACCACTCGGGCAACCCGCCTCGTGCGTGCAGGAGGATAGCGGACGCCAGACCCACCCGACCGCTCAGGCAGGAGCTCCACCCGTGGCAGACCCGTCGTTCGACATCGTGAGCAAGGTCGACCGCCAGGAGGTCGACAACGCCCTCAACCAGACGGCCAAGGAGGCCGCGACCCGCTACGACTTCAAGGGGACCGGCGCCGAGATCGCCTGGTCGGGCGAGAGCATCGTGATCAAGGCCGGCAGCGAAGAGCGGGTCAAGGCGCTGCTCGAGGTCTTCAAGGAGAAGCTCGTCAAGCGCGAGGTGTCCCTCAAGACGCTCGACGCGGGCGATCCGCAGCAGTCTGGCAAGGACTGGAGGCTGACCGCGACCGTCAGCGAGGGCATCTCGATGGAGAACGCCAAGAAGGTCGCCAAGCTGATCCGCGACGAGGGGCCGAAGGGCGTCCAGCCGCAGATCCAGGGCGAGCAGCTGCGGGTCTCGGCCAAGAAGAAGGACGACCTGCAGAGCGTGATCTCCCTGGTCAAGGGCCACGACTTCGACTTCGCGGTGCAGTTCACGAACTACCGGTAGGGTGCCGCTGGTCCGGCGGGCCGGCCCCTGTACGGAGCGGGGCCACCTCCGACCACGGGCCCGCTGGTGGATCGCTGCGGACGACACCGGCACGGCGTCGCAGCGATCACCCCCTGGCGCGGCGAGCTCGCGAGGACCAGTGCCGAACCCGGCTAGCCCCGGTAGCCCGCCAACGCCACGAGCCGCGCCACCCGCACGGCCATCGGCGGGTGGGTGCTGAACAGCTTGCCGATCCCGCCGGCACGGAACGGGTTGGCGATCATCAGCGAGCTGGTGGGGGCGAGCCGTGGGTCCTCGACGAGGGGGGCGGCGGCCGTGCCGGCCTGCAGCTTGCGGAGCGCGCTGGCGAGCGCCAGCGGGTCACCGGTCACCTGCGCTCCCGTGGCGTCCGCGGCGTACTCCCGGTTGCGGCTGATCGCCATCTGGATGACCCCGGCGGCCAGCGGGCCGAGCAGGATGAGGGCCAGGCTGCTCAGCGCGTTGCCACCGTCCCGGTCCCGGCTGCCGAACAGCATGGACAGCTGGGCGAAGTTGGCGAGAAACGTGATGACGGTCGCGAGAGCCGCCGCCACCGAGCTGATCAGGATGTCGCGGTTCCCGACGTGAGCCAGCTCGTGACCGAGCACCCCCCGCAGCTCACGGGCGTCGAGCAGCCGCAGGATCCCCTCGGTGCAGCAGACGGCGGCATGCTCGGGGTTCCGTCCGGTCGCGAAGGCGTTGGGCGCGGCGGTCGGGCTGATGTAGAGCCGTGGCATGGGGATGCGCATCGTCGTCGCGAGCTCCGCGACGATCGCGTGGAGCTCGGGATGCTGCGCCTGGCCGACCGGGTAGGCGCGCATGCTGCGCAGCGCGAGCTTGTCGCTGTTGAAGTAGGAGTAGCCGTTGACGCCCAGGGCGATGACCAGGGCGATCACGAGGCCACCGGACCCGAACTGCGCGCCCACCAGCAGGATCAGCCCTGACATCAACCCGAGCAGCGCGGCGGTCTTGAGCCCGTTGGAGAGTCGTCCAGGGTGGCGGTCCACCGATCCTCCTCCGTCGTCGTGCCCGTTCCCGGGCACCAGGGAAAACGCCTCGGCGGGGACCCGCGTTCCCGCGCGCGGCCCTGGCTGCCGGCCGGTGCGAGCGGCCACGGTTGCGCGATCTCACGATCGGTCCATGCTCGGGAGACGCCCGCGGCCGTCGCCGCGACGTCGTCCCTCAGGAGCACCTCATGACCGCTACCACGCAGACCGGGATCAGCCACCGCGAGCGGGAGAGGGCGTACCGCGCGTCGGCCCGCGCCTCCCGCCAGTCGACCCTGGTCGACGACCCTGCAGGGACCTCGCTCACCGTGTGGCGCCGCAAGGACCTGCCCGAGGTGCAGACGGGCTCCGTCGGGGTCCCCTTCAGCGAGGGGATGACCAGCGTCGTCGTCGGAGCGATCCTGTACATCCCGATCGCCCTGGTCACCGGCTACGCCGCGTGGAACTACGCCGTGGCGGCGGCTCTGGTCGCGGCGCTCTCATACGCCCTGTGCTCGCGGCGGGTGGTGGTCGGACCGGAGTTCGTCGCGGTCCGCAAGTTCGGGCCGTACCGGCTCGCGACCGTCGACAGCATCACCAACGGCGCCCTCACCGACAGCCAGCGAGGCGGCGTGCTCAAGCTGCACACGGGCGACGGGCGCACGATGCGCCTGCGGCGGGTGGAGTTCACCTCGCCGGAGATCAACGCCGCGCTGCGCTCGTTCCTGCTGAAGACCGGTCGCCGCTACGACGAGGGCGTGATGCAGCGCCTCGACCTGCCGTGGCGCGAGGACTTCGGCCACCACCGCTACCTGCTCGACGCCGTGCAGTAGGCAGCCGGCTACGTCGGCCCGAGTGCCTGCCCGGCCTCCCCGGGTGCGGCCCCCTTCAGCTCGACGAAGATGACGTGCGTCTCGGTGTCGCCGATGTTGTGGCCCGAGTGCTGCTGCGCAGGCAGCCAGCCGGTGAGCCCGGCGGGCAGCTCCACGTCGCGGGTCGCTCCCCCGGAGCTCAGCCGCCGCCGGAAGCGGGAAAGCGTGTACATGACGCTGTCCGGGTGCTCGTGAGGGGTGGTCTCGTCCCCAGGCCGGTCCTTGTACTCCAGGACGCGTACGCGTTCGTTCTCGAAGACCACTGCGTAGTGGTCCGGGTTCGTCACGACCGGGTCCAGACTCATCGCCACGCCCTTCATGCTCGGTGACCGGGGCCGGAGTGTGACAGCCCCACGGCCGGAGCGGTAGCACCAGTCCGCGAGGGCCGCGGTCGCCACCTGCTCACGCCGACGAGCTCCGCGTCCCCGCGCAACGACACAGCTCCGGCCCGCCGCGAACGACGGCTGCCCGGCGTCGCCGTGGCGCCGCGCGGAGACCGGACGCGTCGCCTCGCCGGCCGGCCTAGCGACGGCTCTCGTTGCGCCACGCTCGTGCACGTCCGAGGATGTCCAGGACGACATCGGTCTTCGCGTCGGCGTAGTCGTTCATGTCGACCCAGGCTCGCCGTGCCAGGTCCCGCTTCGTCGTCTCGTACAGGGCTCGGTCGGAAGCCGACTCGCGCAACCAGTCCCGCAGGTCCAGGTAGTCGACGACGGCCTGGTCCGCCGGTTCGTAGACGTGCAGGTGGACGTCCTTGCCAGGTGTGCGCAGCATCCGGTGGCCCGGCTCCCGGACGCGGAGGACGAGGCCAGCATCCACCAGAGGCGGGACGTATGCGCCCTCGTCCTCGACGTCCGCGACCGCGAGGAGCAGGTCGAGAATGGGCTTCGCGGCCAGTCCCGGGACGGACGTGCTGCCGATGTGCTCCACAGCCAGCGCCCTGTCGCCCAACGCCGTCTCGACGAGCCCGCGCAGGTCCTGGAAGCGCAGGGGCCAGCCCTCGTCGTAGGCGACGACGGAGATGGTCACCGGCTCGCGCCCGCCGATCAGCACGGAGTCGAGGTAGGCGTCACGATCTGCGGGCTCGGGCACAGCGGGCACGGTAACGCCGGCTGAACCACCTCGGGTTCCGCGAAGACGGGGTTGCCGGTTGGAACGGCACCCTGCCGTCGGCGCAGCCGGCCTCCGCTGCGCTGCGGCCGCCCGACGACGCTGGAGGAGATCGCGGGACGACACGTCAGACGGGCTCGCCTATGTGGTCCCGGCCCGTTGTGCCGCGATCGCGTCGAGCTTCGCGGCGGCGACGGCCTCCTGCGACGGGTCGGCTCCGGGGTCGAGCGCGGGAGGGGGCGGAACCAGGCCGATCCACTCGCGCAGGGCGTCACGCTCCTCGACGAGGTCGGACCGCGCGGGCTCTGCGGGAACGGCGTCCGGCGCCCAGAACAGGGCGTCGAAGGGGCACACCTCGATGCAGATCCCGCAGTACATGCACAGCGAGAAGTCGATGGCGAAGCGGTCGAGCACGTTGCGGGTCCGGGGACGCCCACCCGGCTGCGCTGCCGGGGCGACCTCGGTGTGCCCCTCGATGTCGAGGCACCAGTCCGGGCACTCCCGGGCGCAGAGCATGCAGACCGTGCAGTTCTCCTCGAGCAGACCGATCGACCCCCGGGTGCGGGTACGAGGGGCCTCGAGCGCCGAGGGGTCCTCGTCCACCGGCACCTCCACCTCCGGGTCCGGCGGGTCCACGTTCACGACGGTGCCCCAGGGGGACGCAACGGGCGCCGAGGCGGGCGGCCGCCCTCACCGCTGTAGGCGGGGTCCGCGGCACCGGGCCAAGGAGCGTCCCTGGCGACGAGCACGTGCTCCTTGCGCAGCGGGTGGACCACGCCTGCCTCCGGGAGCAGCAGGGGCGGCGGAGCGGGATGGCCCTCGAAGGCCACTCCGAACATCTCGGCGGCCTGACGCTCGTGCCAGCGGGCACCGGCGAACAGGTCGACCAGCGAGGGCACGACCGCGTCGTTCCGCGGGCAGGACGTGCGCAGGTGCACCGCAGTGCGGGCGGAGACCGACCACAGCCGGACCACCACGTCGAAGCCTCGCGGCAGCTCGTCGACGACGGCGAGCAGGTCGAAGAAGCTGCCGTCGAGCTCGGGATCGTCCCGCACCCCGGCCACCGCCGTCGCCCACCGCTCTCGGGGCACGTCAGCCGTCGTCACGTCGTAGGACGTCGTGACGACGCCACCGGTCACCTGGGCGAGCCGCTCGGCCTGCCCGCTCACGAGGGCGGCCCGTCAGGCGCTGGCAGCACCGGGGTCCGGAGGTCGACGGCGTCCCGGCGGACCGGTCGGGCCGGTGCGTCCAGGGCCGCGAGCGCGTCGAGCAGCGCCTGCGGACGGGGCGGGCAACCCGGCACGTAGGCGTCGACGGGCACCACCAGGTCGACCCCCCGCGTCACGCAGTACGAGTCCCAGTAGGGGCCGCCCGAGTTGGCGCAGGCGCCGAACGACAGGACGCGCACCGGTCCCGGGAGGTCGTCGTACAACCGGCGGACCAGGGGGGCGAGCTTGTCGGTGACGGTGCCCGACACGACGAGGACGTCGATGCTGCGGGCCCCGTCGGCATAGGGCACGGCGCCCGGGACCGCCTGCGACCCCAGCGAGGCGACCATGGCCTCCACGGCGCAGCAGGCGAGCCCGACGTTCACCAGGGTCAGCGCGTAGCGCCGGCCGGCCTCGAGGACCAGCGCGGCAGGACGTGGCTCGAACCCGGCCCCGGGACCCCCGGACGGCGCGAGGGGGACGAGGCTCGACACGATCAGCCCGTGCGGGCCAGGACGTAGTCGGTCAGGGAGGCGAGGGCGTCGCGGGTCGGTCCCTCCGGCAGTTCCGCGGCGATCGCGCGGGCCTGCTCGACGCGGTCGCGCAGACGGCCGCGGGCCTCGCTCATGGCCGGGTGGGCCCGCAGCAGCGCGAGCGCCTCCGCGAGGCGTGCGTCGTCGGTGAGGTCGGCCTGGAGGAGCTCGCGCAGGTGCGCCGACGCGTCGTCCTCCGACGCCAGGACGAGCAGCACGGGAAGGGTGCGGATGCCCTCACGCAGGTCGGTCCCGGGCGTCTTGCCCGAGTCACCCGTCTCGCTCAGGACGTCGATCAGGTCGTCCGACAGCTGGAAGGCGATCCCGATGACCTCCCCGAAGCGGGCGACCGTGTCGACGTCGGCTGTCGGTGCCCCGGCCATGAGGGCGCCCAACCGCGCCGAGGTCGCGATGAGGGATCCGGTCTTGTCCGCGACGACCTGCAGGTGGTGCTCGACGGGGTCGCCGTCGCCGGGGCCTGCCGTCTCCGCGATCTGCCCCTCGACCAGGCGCGCGAACGTCCGCGCCTGCAGGCGGGTCGCCTCGGTGCCGAGGCCGGCGGTGAGGTCCGACGCGTGCGCGAACAGGAAGTCGCCCGTGAGGATCGCGACGGTGTTGCTCCAGCGGGCGTTGGCCGACGCGGCCCCCCGCCGGACGTCGGCCTCGTCCATGACGTCGTCGTGGTAGAGCGTCGCCAGGTGGGTGAGCTCGACGACCACGGCGGCGTCCACCACGCCTGGGGCGTCCGCGTCTCCGAGGTGCGCGGACAGCAGTGCCAGCAGCGGCCGGAAGCGCTTGCCCCCGGCGAGCACCAGGTGACGCGCCGACTCGTCGAGCAGGGGGTGCCGGCTGGAGGCGACCTCGCGCAGCCGGTTCTCGACGTCCTCGAGCCCACGGCGTACGCCCGCTGCCAGCTCGGGGTCAGCAGCCTCGAAGACGGCGCCGGTGCTCGAGGCCATCAGTAGACGAACCGCGACGCGTCCGCGGCGAGGTCGAGGACCGGCTGGGGGGCGATGCCGAGGACGAGGCTGACGGCCAGACCCACCCCGATGACCCCTGCGGTGTAGGCGCTGGGCACGGAGACGGTGGGGCCGTCCGGCGGGGCCTCGCTGAAGAACATCAGGACGACGACCCGGGCGTAGAAGAACGCCGTGATCGCACTCGCGATGACCCCGACGATGACCAGCGGCACAGCGCCGCCCTCGTAGCCGGCGGTGAAGACGGCGAACTTCGCCGTGAAGCCGCTCGTCAAGGGGATGCCGGCGAGGGCGGCGAGCAGCAGGGCGAAGGTGGCGGCGACCAGCGGGCTCTTGCGCCCGAGCCCGGCCCACTGCGACAGGTGCGTGGCCTCGCCGCTGCTGTCCCGGACGAGGGTGACGACAGCGAACGAGGCGAGGGTCGTGAACCCGTAGGCGAGCAGGTAGAACAGCGTCCCGGACAGGCCGTCGGGGTTCAGGGCGATCACACCGACGAGGATGAAGCCGGTGTGCGCCACCGAGGAGTAGGCGAGCATGCGCTTCACGTCGGTCTGGGTCACGGCGAGCACCGCACCGACGATCATCGTGAGGATCGCGATGCCCCACATCATCGGCCGCCAGTCCCACTCGGCGCGGCCGAACCCGACGTAGAGCACCCGCAGCAGCGCCCCGAAGGCCGCGATCTTGGTGCAGGCCGCCATGAGGGCGGTCACCGGCGTCGGCGCGCCCTGGTAGACGTCTGGCGTCCAGGCCTGGAACGGCACGGCCCCGACCTTGAACAGCAGGCCCACGACCAGCATCGCGAGACCGACGAACAGCAGCCCCTCGTTGCTCTGGGCCCGGCCGGTCGCGGCGAGCACGTCACCCAGGTCGACGCTCCCGGCGTAGCCGTAGAGCAGCGCGACGCCGTAGAGGAAGAACGCCGACGCGAAGGCGCCGAGCAGGAAGTACTTCACCGCCGCTTCCTGCGAGAGCAGGCGGCGACGGCGGGCCAGCCCGGCCATCAGGTACAGCGGGAGCGAGAGCACCTCGAGCGCGATGAACATCAGGATGAGGTTGTTCGACGCCGGGAACAGCATCATCCCGCCCAGGCTGAACAGGGCGAGCGGGTAGACCTCGGTCTGGATCTCGGTGGCCTCGGCGAGAGCGACGTCCTCACGCGAGCCGGGGAGCACCTGCGCCCGGGCCACGACCGCTCCACCGGAGCTGTCGAGCGAGCGCTCGGACAGCAGCAGGACGCCCGCGAGCCCCAGGACCGCGAGGGTGCCCTGGAGGAACAGGGTGGGGCCGTCCACGGCGATGGCCTTGGCGAACACCAGCTCCTCGGTCCCCGCGAGCAGGACCACCGCGACCAGCGCCCCGATCAGGCCCAGCGCGCAGACGACGATCTGGACCTCGCGGCGTCGCCGCGCGGAGACGAAGGCCTCGACGAGCACCGACACGAGCGCGGCTCCGAAGACGATCAGCAGCGGTGCGATCGGGGCGTACGCCAGGTCGGGTGAGGTGATCTCGAGTGGCATGTGCGCGTCCTCAGCGGGCCGGGGCGGCAGCGTCGCCCCCGCCCTGGGTCGGGGCCGGATCGGTCCGGCCGGCGTCCTGCATGGTCGCGTCGACGGCCGGGTTGATCACGTCGGTGAGGGGCTTGGGGTAGACGCCCAGGACGATCATCAGAGCGAGCAGGGGCGCCACGGCGAGCACCTCGCGCAGATGCAGGTCCTTGATGGAGGTCAGCCCGGCGGGCAGGCGCAGCTTGCCCTGCATCGTGCGCTGGTAGGTCAGCAGGATGTAGAGCGCGGCCAGGACCACCCCGAGCACGGCGAACACCGCCGCCACCGGGTAGCGGCTGTAGGTGCCGAGCAGGACGAGGAACTCGCTGATGAACGTCGAGAGCCCGGGCAGGGCGAGCGACGACAGGCCGGCGAGCAGGAACGTCCCGGCGAGGATCGGGGCGATCGCCGCGACGCCGGAGTAGTCCTCGATGAGGCGGCTCTTGCCGCGCGCGATGAGGAACCCGGCCACGAGGAACAAGGCTCCCGTCGAGAGCCCGTGGTTGACCATGTAGAGGACCGCGCCTGTCTGGCCCTGGGTCGTGAAGGCGAAGATCCCCATGCCGATGAAGCCGAAGTGGGCGACCGAGGTGTAGCTGATCAGCCGCTTCAGGTCCTTCTGGCCCATCGCGACGAGGGCGCCGTACAGGATCCCGATGACGCACAGGACGATGATGTACGGCCCGAGGATGCGCGACGCGTCCGGGAACAGCGGCAGGCAGTACCGCAGGAAGCCGAACGTGCCGACCTTGTCGAGCACGCCGACGAGCAGCACGGCGCCGCCGACGGGGGCCTCGGCGCCGGCGTCGGGAAGCCAGGTGTGGAACGGGAACAGGGGCGCCTTGATCGCGAAGGCGATGAAGAAGCCCAGGAACAGGGCGATCTGCACCGGGGTGCTGATCTCGAGCTCGACCAGCCGCTCGAAGGCGAAGGTCCCCTCGCCCTGGTCGGCGGACACGACGTAGAGGCCGATGACCGAGGCCAGCATGAGAAGTCCACCGGCCAGGCTGAACAGCAGGAACTTCATCGCCGCGTAGGACCGCCGGGGACCGCCGTAGCTGCCGATGAGGAAGTACATCGGGATGAGCATCGCCTCGAAGAAGACGTAGAACAGGAACACGTCGGTGGCGGCGAAGACGCCGATCATCATCGTCTCGAGCACGAGGAGCAGGGCGAAGAACGCCTTGACGCTGCGCCGCTTCGAGCGCGGCGCCTCGTGGGGGCTGCCGATGCGGGTCGAGCCGGCGCCTCCCCCGTCGACGTCCGGCTCGACGGAGGTCGTGGCGGCCGCGGGCACGACGGTGTCCGTGTCGTGCCAGGAGGCCAGGATGACCACCGGGACCAGCACCGCGATGAGGGCGATGAGGACCAGCGCGATGCCGTCGGCTCCGACGGCGTACTGCACGCCGAACGCCGGGATCCAGTCGTAGGCCTGGGTGAACTGGAACCGGTCACCGGTCGGGTCGAAGGCAGCGCACGCGAGGATCGTGGCGACGAGCACGACCAGCGACGTGGCCAGCGCGACCACCTTCTGCAGCTGCTCCTTGCGGCGCGGGAGGGCGAGCAGGACGACGGTCCCGACGAGCGGGATCAGGCCGAGCACGGTCAACCAGGGGAACTGCGAGGTCGTCTCCATCAGCCGAGCCGGACCACGAGCAGGGCGGCGACCACGAGAGCAGCTCCTCCGAACATCGACAGGGCGTAGGACCGCACGAAGCCGTTCTGGACGCGACGCAGGCGTCCCGAGCCACCGCCGACTCCGGCGGCGAGACCCGCCACGGCGCCGTCGATGCCACGGTTGTCGACGTAGACCAGGGCGCGGGTGAGGTAGGAACCGGGCCGCATCAACAGGCTCTCGTTGAGCGAGTCGAAGTAGAGGTTCTTGCGGGCTGCCACCGTCAGGGCTGTGACCGCGACCGGGGCGGTCGTGGGCACGGGCTTCCTGGCGTACTGGAGGTAGGCGACGGCGACACCGACCGCACTGACCAGCGTCACGATCAGCGTGACCACGATCGGCTCCAGGACGTGGTCGGCCTTCTCGGAGCCGAGCACGGGCGCCAGCCACTCGGTGAGCGGGAAGACGTGCACCAGCAGGAAGCCCGACACGGCGGAGCCGACCGCGAGGATGATCATCGGGACCGTCATGACCGCTGGGGACTCGTGGGGGTGCACGTCCTCGGTCCAGCGCCTGGGGCCGAAGAACGTCATGATCATCATGCGGGTCATGTAGAACGCGGTGACTCCCGCGATGACGATGGCGGTGAGGCCGAAGGCCCACCCGCGCACGCCCCCCTGGTCCAGTGCGGCCTCGATGATGAGGTCCTTGGAGAAGAAGCCGGCGAACAGCGGGAACCCGATGATCGCGAGGTAGCCAGCGGTCATGCAGGCGAAGGTCACCGGCATCTCCTTGCGCAACCCGCCGAACCTGCGCATGTCCACCTGGTCGTTCATGCCGTGCATGACCGACCCGGCCGACAGGAACATGCAGGCCTTGAAGAAGCCGTGGGTGAGCAGGTGCAGGATCGCCACCGCCCCGGCCCCGGGGATGGCGACGGCCAGGAACATGTAGCCGATCTGGCTGACGGTCGAGTAGGCGAGCACCTTCTTGATGTCGTCGTAGGCGCAGCCGATCACGGCCCCGATGACCAGGGTGACGGCGCCGATGATCCCGACGACCAGCCGCGCGGTGTCGCTGACGTCGAAGACCGGGAGCGACCGGGCGATCAGGTAGACGCCGGCGGTCACCATGGTCGCGGCGTGGATGAGGGCAGAGACCGGCGTGGGGCCGGCCATCGCGTCGGGGAGCCAGGTGTGCAGCGGGAACTGACCCGACTTGCCGCAGGCGCCGAGCAGCAGCAGCAGGCCGAGCGCCGTGGCCGTGCCCGCCCCGAGCAGCTCGGCCTGGGAGAAGACACCGGTGAACGAGGTCGTGCCGAGGGCCGCGAACATCAGGAACATCGCGAGCAGCAGGCCGACGTCGCCGACCCGGTTCGCGATGAAGGCCTTCTTGGCCGCGGTGGCGTACTCCGGGACGTAGAACCAGAACGAGATGAGCAGGTACGACGCTAGGCCGACGCCCTCCCAGCCCAGGAACAGGGCGAGATAGCTGTTGCCGAGGACGAGCACCAGCATGGCCGCGACGAACAGGTTGAGGTAGCCGAAGAACAGCCGCCGCCGCGGGTCGTGGGCCATGTAGCCGAGCGAGTAGACGTGGATCAGCAGGCCGACGCCGGTGATGAGCAGGGTGAAGGTCGCGGACAGCGGGTCGAACAGCAGGCCGAAGTCGACCTGCAGCGCGGCGACGGGCACCCAGGAGTAGAGATCGAGCTCAGCGGTCCGCTCCTCGAGCCCGACGAGCGCGGCCATGGCGACCAGGGCGTAGAGGAACGAGGCGGCGCAGGCGCCGATGGCGAGGTAGGGGCCCCAGCTGTTGCTGCGCTTGCCGCCGAGCAGCAGGACGGCGGCGCCGATCAGCGGAAAGGCGATCAGCAGCCACAGCAGGTCGAGCGTGCCGGTGGCGGCGAGGTAGTCGCCGGTCGGCAGCGGGGCGCCGGGCGCTTCACTGGCGAGCACATGGGTGGCCCCGGAGCCGGCCACCGTGTCCAGGGCGGCCAGCGGGACAGCACTGAGCAGGCTCACGGGGTCGCTCCGCGACGGGGCGTGGGCGGCACAGGTCGGTCCTCGTCATCTCTGGCCGCGGCGGGGGCAGGAGCCGCGGGGTGGCTGGTCAGGGGTAGGGGCTAGTACTTCAGCAGGTTGGCGTCGTCGACCGAGGCCGACCTGCGGCTGCGGAAGATGCTCATGATGATCGCGAGGCCGACCACGACCTCGGCGGCGGCCACCACCATGACGAAGAAGGCCATCACCTGTCCGTCGAGGGTGCCGGTCGTCCGGCTGAAGGTGACCAGCGTCAGGTTGACCGAGTTGAGCATCAGCTCGACGCTCATGAAGACCAGGATGGCGTTGCGGCGCAGCAGCACGCCGAGGCCACCGATGGTGAACAGCAGCGCCGCCAGCAGCAGGTAGTAGGACTCGTTCACGACGAGCGCTCCACACTCTTCGTACCGGCGCTGCTGGCGCCCTCCGCCCGCTGCGCCGAGGTCGGCTCCAGCCGCGGGCTGACGCTGGTGGGCGCCTCGGTGCCGTCGGGGAGCAGCGCCCGGCTCGCGGTCGAGTTGGTGCCGGCGAAGACCCCGGGGCCGGGGAGCGACAGCGGTGAGCCACCCGAGAAGCGCCGGCGGGCCAGCTCGCGCTGGGACGTCCTCGGCTGGGTGCGCTCCTTGTGGGCGAGCACCATGGCGCCGAGGGCGGCCGTGATCAGCAGGGCGCTCGTGATCTCGAAGGCGAACAGGTAGCGGGTGAACAGCAGGCGGGCGATGCCGACGACGTTGCCCTCCTCGTTGGCGGCGTCGAGGCCCCGCGAGGCGACCGTGCCGTCGTCGTCGACGACGGCGCTGGCGATGGTGCCCATGAGCAGGGCGGCGAAGCCCAGCCCGACGACGAAGGCCGCGACCCGCTGGCCCCGCAGCGTCTCGACCAGGGAGTCGCTCGAGTCGACGCCGACGAGCATCAGGACGAACAGGAACAGCATGAGGATGGCGCCGGTGTAGACGATCACCTGCACGGCTGCGAGGAACGGCGCGTCCTGCGCGGCGTAGAGCCCGGCCAGCGACAGCATCACCGCTGCCAGGAACAGGGCGGCGTGCACGGCATTGCGGGACAGCACCATCATGACCGCGGCGATCGCGGACAGCGGGCCGAAGACCCAGAACGTGACGGCCTCCCCCGTCGAGGTGGCGGCCAGGACGACGTCAGCGGCGTACGGGCTCATCGACCCACCGCGTGCGGGTCGTCGCCGGCGCGCGAGTGCTCAGGCGTGAGGCGTCCTTCGACGGCAGGGTCGCCCGGGACCGGCGACACCGTGCTCCCGGCTCCGACGTAGTAGTCGGTGTCCGTGGTGCCGAGCCGCATCGGATGCGGCGGCTGCTCCATGCCAGGCAGCAGGGGGGCGAGCAGCTGGGTCTTGGTGAAGATGAGGTCCTGGCGGCTGTCGTCGGCCAGCTCGTACTCGTTGGTCATGGTCAGCGACCGGGTCGGGCAGGCCTCGATGCACAAGCCGCAGACGATGCAGCGCAGGTAGGTGATCTGGTAGATCGAGGCGTAGCGCTCAGCGGGCGAGAAGCGGTTCTCGTCGGTGTTGTCGGCCCCCTCGACGTAGATGGCGTCGGCCGGGCAGGCCCAGGCGCACAGCTCGCAGCCGATGCACTT
>JAOPWP010000118.1 GCA_025965615.1 Frankiales bacterium | reverse complement strand
GCCGAGCAGGAGCCAGCCGGGTCGCGTCCTGGGAGCAGGGCGGCCCCGACGCCGGCCGACCGGTTTCCGCGCCGGTCCTGGCGCTCGACGACGTCCGGGGCAGGGCTGCGCGGCAGTCCCGGGCCTCAGCGGTCCCGGGCCCCGTCGACGTCCAGCTGGCGCTCGACCTCGGTGACTCCCCGGAGCAGACCCGGTCCAGCGGCTTGCCGGAGATGAGCTCGGCGGAGCGGGTCCGTGCTGAGCTCGACGTGCTCGGGCTGGACGTGAGCGCCCACGTGATGGACGCCTACGCCCCGTTCCTCGACGAGCTGGGAGTGACTCGCTCCAGCGGTCTGCTCGGCTGCCGGAGCCGGCAGCAGGTCCTCGTCGCGGGAGTGAAGGTGGCGACCCAGACGCCCCCGATCCGCTCCGGACGCCGAGTGATCTTCGTGACCCTCGACGACGCGACCGGACCGCTCGACGCGACCTTCTTCGAGGACGCCCAGGTCGGCTACGCCACGACGGTCTTCCACTCCTGGCTCCTGGTGATCGCGGGGCTGGTCCGCCGCACCGGCCCCCGCGGCGTGTCGATGCAGGCGGTGGGCTGCTGGGAACTGCCCGCCCTCCACGCAGCGTGGCTAGGCGGGGGGCTCGAGGCGGTGTGGGATCTGATGGACACGCCAGCCACGGTCACCGAGGCCGCCGTGCAGGGAGCGGCCGCGAGCCGGTCGACCCGTCCGGTCGTGGTGTCCCCACCCACGACAGGCCCGTCCGCAGGTCAGCCCACCACGGGGCACTCCGGTGTCGGGGGAGCGGTGCACGTCTACGCCACCGGGTTCAAGGAGTCGCCCTACGCCGACATCAAGCCCGCTGGAGAGGCGACCGGCACCTTTCGCGGGAAGCCGACACCGGCGGCCCCGCGCAAGCTGTGGCACGCCAGCCCTGGCAGCTCCGGCCGATGACCGGCGCCTCGGGCACCGACCGCGGCGTCGTCGTCACTAGGCTCCTTGCAGAGCGCGTCGCCCTGGCCGCGCCGGGAGGAGCGCCGTGTCGCCTGTCGACCGTCCGGCCGCGCCACCTCGAGTGCCTGGACCGGCCCCTGCCTCCTCGCTCCGACCGCCCCGGGTCACCGGGCCGGCGAGCTCGGCGCGTACTGCCGTCGTCTGGGAGGTGCTGTCGGCCGTCCTGGCTGAGGCCGACCCGTCCGGAGGAGGCCTCGACGTCCTCGACGCCGGGGGCGGCACGGGCGGTTTCGCCGTCCCCCTGGCCCTCCAGGGCCACCGGGTCACCGTCATCGACCCCAGCCCGGACTCGCTGGCCGCCCTGCAGCGGCGCGTCGCCGAGGGCGGGCTCCACGACCGGGTGGTGGCTCGGCAAGGTGACCTCACCGACCTGCCCGGCCTGGTCGACCCCGAGAGCACCGACCTGGTCCTGTGCCACAGCGTGCTCGAGGTGGTGGACGACCCGCTCGAAGCCCTCACCGCGGTCGCCGGTGTCCTGCGCCCAGGCGGGCGGCTCAGCCTGCTGGTCGCCAACCGAGCCGCGGCGGTCTTCGCCCGAGCGCTCGCCGGCCATCCCGAGGAGGCGGCCCGGGTCCTCCACGACCCCTCCGGCCGCTGGGGCCCGGCCGACGGCGTGCACCGGCGCTTCGACTCCGACCAGCTCACCGGGCTCGTCGTCGCAGCCGGCCTCGAGGTCGAGCAGCTGCACGGCGTGCGGGTCGTCGCCGACCTGGTCCCGAGCGCTGCCCTCGACGCCGAACCAGGCGGGGCGGCGGCCCTGGTCGCGCTCGAGCGCGCGCTGTCAGACCGCCCACCGTTCCGCGACATCGCGACGCAGCTGCACGTGCTGGCCGTCCGGCGCTGACCTCCCGGACCAGCTCGTGAGCCCCGGACCTGCTGCGACCCCAGCCGCGCGTCCCGCCGTGACCCCAGCCGTGACCTCAGCCGCGCGCCCCGCCGTGACCCCCGCCGTGACCCCCGCCGCGATCCGGAGCGCGCCGTGAGCCGCGGCGGGGTCCCCCCGATCGGCCCGCCGACCGGACCGCCCGGCGAGGACCGTGGGTGCACGGTCCTCCATGTCGACATGGACGCCTTCTACGCAGGCGTCTCGCTGCTCGAGCGCCCGGAGCTGCGGGGCCGGCCGGTGATCATCGGCGGCGGTGGCACGCGCGGTGTCGTCCTGTCCGCCACCTACGAGGCACGGGCCTTCGGGGTGCACAGCGCGATGCCGATGATGCGGGCCCGCCGCATGTGCCCGCAGGCGGTGGTCCTGGCTCCCGACCACGACGCCTACGCCCGGGTCTCGGCCGGGGTGATGGCCGTGTTCCGGTCCATCACCCCCCTCGTCGAGCCGATCTCGCTGGACGAGGCCTTCCTCGACGTGCGGGGGGCCGCGCGCCGGCTGGGCGGACCGGCCCAGGTCGGCGAGTGGATCCGCGCCACCATCGAGGACGAGCAGGGGGTGACCTGCTCGGTCGGCGTCGCGAGCACCAAGTTCGTCGCCAAGCTGGCCTCAGCGCGGTGCAAGCCCGACGGGCTGCTCGTGGTGCCGGCGGCCGATGTCGTGTCCTTCCTGCACCCGCTCCCGGTCGGGGCCCTGTGGGGGGTGGGGGGCAAGACCGAGGAGGTGCTGAGCCGGCTCGGGCTGCACACGGTCGGCGACCTGGCCCACACCCCCGTCAGCACCCTGGTCCGCGCCCTCGGCCCGGCTGCGGGGGCCCACCTCGCCGCGCTGGCCTGGGGTCGCGACGAGCGGCCGGTCGTCCCCGTGGAACCGGACAAGAGCATCGGGGCGGAGAACACCTTCTCGACCGACATCGACGACCCGGCCATCATCGCTCGCGAGCTCCTGCGCCTCGCCGAGCGCACAGCCGCTCGCCTGCGTGCGTCGGGGCAGGTGGGTCGTACGGTCTCGATCAAGGTCCGGTTCGCGGACTTCACGACCATCACCCGCGCCAAGACCCTGCCGGAGGCCACAGACGTCGGACGCCTCGTCTACGACACGGCCATGGGCCTCTACGACGCCCTCAACCTGCAACGCGCCCGGATCCGGCTGGTCGGGGTGCGGGTCGAGGGGATCCTCGATGCCGACATGTCGCCGCACCAGTTGCAGCTCGGTGAGCGCGAGCACGGCTGGCGCCACGCTGAGCAGGCCGTGGACCGCGCTGCCCGGCGCTTCGGCGCTGGAGCGGTCCGCCCGGCAACCCTCGTCGACCCGACCGGCCCCGGAGGCTCCAGCGGGGTGAGAAGAACGCCGAGGAGGGCACAGTGAGCGTGTGCCGAACGTTGAAGGACCTGTGCGGGCAACGGCGTTGAGCGGCGGTTCTCGAACTCGCCGTGACGTACGGCCCGCACCCTCGTATCCTGGTCTCGGGCCCGCGCTCGGCGCGGGACCCGTTCCACCGACACAGACATGCTGACGCAGCCCTCGGCCCTCGCGCCGACGTCGCCCGGGAGGGAGCACCGTGCCTCTCTCTGAGCACGAGCAGCGCCTGCTCGACCAGATCGAGCGGGCCCTCTACCAAGAGGACCCGAAGTTCGCTTCGACGGTCCGGGCGACGGACCTGCGCACCCACATGCGGCGCCGCCTGCGCCGGGCGGCCTTCGTCCTGGCGCTCGGCTTCCTGCTGCTGCTCACCGGCGTGGTCATCAGCCAGCCGGCCATCGGCATCGCCGGCTTCGTGGTCATGGTCGGGGCACTCCTGCTCGCCATGACCAGCTGGAAGCGCCTGGGCGCACCCGGTCAGGGGAGCAGCGGGGGCGGCGGCACGCCACACCTCTACGTCGCCGGCTCGCCGGGCGTCGACCGGCCGGGCCGGGGCAAGCCCAGCCGCAGCCGACCGAGCAAGACCGCCGATCGCACCGGTGGGGGATCGTTCAAGGACAAGCTCGAGCAGCGCTGGAAGCGCCGCTGGGAAGAGCGCGGCGACGGTCGCTAGGCGACCCGCCCCCAGATCGACGACCCGGGACCCTGCCGGACGCGCGTCCCGACCGTTTCCCCGGCCAGACCCACGCGCTGCCGGGCTCGACACCGGCCAGCGGCGCCAGCAGCTGGGCGCAGCCCCCTCCTCGCCACCGCAGCACCCCGCCGAACCGCTGGCGTCCCAGCCTCAGCCCGCCTGACGCCCGGGCCTGGCTCGGGCCCAGCCACCCCGCACGAGGCCCACGCCAGCCTGGCGCACGGCGTCTCCGCCGTCCTGGACCCGCTCGGCGAGCAGCGCGGCGGACGTCCCAGCCGCCATGACGAGCGAGGCGGGCAGCAGCCTGGCCCGTCGCCGGCCCCAACCGTCGCAGGTGTCGAGCAGCGCGCTCCGGACCGCAGCCAGGTCGCGCAGGCGCTCGGCGTCAGCAGGCACCGTCCCCCCGGCGCCGCGTGGGCCGGCGTCCGCCACGCGGCCGTGGCCGGGGCCGAGGTCGACCGGACCGGGGGAGGGAGGCCGGGCGAAGCGGGCCCGCTCGGCGGCACCAGCGAGTCGTTCGAGTGAGAGCACCGCAGGAGCGGGCAGGCGCAGCGAGGCAGCGAGCCTGCGGGCTACCGCCCCCGGGGAGTCAGCGGCGCGCCACCGGTGCCCGACGTCGATCGCGTCGTCACGCACGATCTCCCAGGCGCTGAGGGCATCCGCGGTCCGCACCCGGACGCGCCGCCGGACGAGCGCGATCAGCCCCGGGAGCAGGCAGAGGGCGAGGGCGGCGACCAGGAGCAGGACGACGGGGGAGCCCCTTCCGGTCGTCGGGCCGGTCCCCGCCGCGTTCGCAGCACCGTCCTCACCAGCCCGGTCCTCGGCGCCGAGGTCAGCCTCCGGAGCCGCCGCCGGAGCGCTCGGAGCAGCTGACGCCCCGGCACTGGCCGCGTCCTGCTCCTCGGGTGCCTGGGGGGTGGAGTAGCCGGGGACGTCCACCTGGTCGGCGCGCGGGGTCGGCTCGAAGCGGACCCACCCGGCGCCTCCCAACCACACCTCGGGCCAGGCATGCGCCTCGCTGGTCGTCACCTCGTAGCTGCCGTCCTCCTGCCGCTGGCCGGGAAGGAAGCCCACCGCCACCCGCGACGGGATCGACAGCGACCTCGTCATGGCGGCCATGGCCGAGGCGTACTGCTCGCAGAAGCCCACCCGGCCGCGCAGGAAGTTCTCGAGAGCGTCGGGCGAGAACGTGCCCGGCGCCGTGGCGTTGACGTCGTAGCGGAAGCCGTTCGCCCCGTCGCGGAACAGCTGCTGCGGGGCCACGACCCGGTCGTAGTCGGTCGTCAGGCCAGCTGTCGTCCGGGCGACGACGTCACGGACGTAGTCCGTCACCTGCGGCGGGTCGCCGTAGGTCTTCAGGATCTGCGACGGGGGGGACGAGGCCCCCCGCAGGGACTCGGCGCTCGGCATGAGCGGCGTCGCCTGCACCGTGTACGCGGTGCCCAGCCGCCCGACCGTGGTCCGGGTGGAGAAGACCGTCTCGGCCTCGGTGTCCCAGATCCAGGGCCCGACGATGTCGATGTCGGTCGGGGGGAAGGGCACGGGCAACCACGGACCCTCCAGGCGTGACGTCACCGAGATCTGGGTCGTCGCCGAGCGGGTGTCCGTGCGCGTCTGACCGACGGGGATCGGGATCCCTCTCTGCACCGCGTCGTCGGTCACGTCCCCGGACAGCTCGGAGGAGGACCACTGGCCCCGCTCGTCGAAGGTGTCGAGCGTGGTCAGTCGCAGGTACTCCGGGGCCGTCTCGGTGCGGTAGGTCAGCAGGGTCTGGGGCTCAGGCAGACGCAGCTGGCCGGCGAGCCGGGTGAGGGGGTTGTAGGTCGTCGTGTTGCGCGAGCCGCCCTCCCCCTCGCCGCCGCCGGAGCCCGCGAGCAGCCGGCCGTCGAGGCCGGGCACCAGCAGGGGGACCACGACGGCCACGCCGAGCGCCGCCGCGCTGATCCGGCGTCCGGTGCGTCCGACGGTGGAGCCCTGGGTCCGCCCGCGCAGGGACGCCGTCTGGAGCGGCGTGCCCCACCGGGCGACCCGATCGCTCCCGTCGGCGACGAGCAGGCCCAACCAGCCGACGGCTGCGAACACGAAGGGAAGCAAGCCCAAGCCCTCGGACAGCACCGTCGCCGGGACGGCGAACAGCAGGAGCAGGGGCAGTCCGGCGACGGCGGCGCGGCGGACGACCACGGCGAGGGCATCGACGAGCACCGCGATCCCGCCGACCCCGAGGACGGCGAGCAGGACCAGCCCCGGCCGGCTCGGCACCGGCGGCCCGAGCTCCTGCACGTCGAGGAACCCCTGCCGGACCGTGCTGCTCAGCAGGCGGACCGTCTCGACCCCGGGCACGACGCCCCAGCGCAAGGTGCCCCCGGCGAACGCGAGGGCGGCGAAGGCGGCGAGACCGGCGACCGCCGCCACCGGCTGCAGGAGACGGGGGCAACCCACGGCTCGGGCCAGAGCAGCAGCGGTCGCGACCGCGGCCACCCCGCCCAGGACGTGCAGGACCCAGCCGTAGTCGGCGTAGAGCGGGCCGAGGGCGCTGGCCGCCAGCACGGTGGCCGCCGCGGCGGCGAGGGTCAGCCGGTCCCGGGTCGTCACGGCGGCGCTCCCTGCCCGGCAAGACCGCCGACCTGGGTCACCAGGGGGGCCGCCGGGGCCGTCCGGCCCCGGGCGAGCGGCCAGACCGCTGGCAGGCTCGTGCCGTGCGTCGCGGGGACCACACGCCAACCGGCTGCGGCCAGCAACGCCTCGACCCGGGCCTGCCGCTGCAACGCGTCGGCGCGGGTGCGGGACCCGCCGGGCGCCCAGCTGTCGGTGTCCATGGTGACGGCGACGCAGACGCGCGAGCCCGTGCGCATCCGCGCCAGTCGCTCGGCCTGCTCGACGTCGAGCGCTCCGAGAACCGCTAGCAGGACGCCGCCGAGACCATCTCGGCGCAGTCGTTCCGCGGCTCCGTCGAACCCCTTGCCGGGACCCGGTGCCAGGGTGGCGAGGCTCTCCAGCAGGACCCCCTCGGTGAGGACGGTCCCGGGCCGGGTCAGCGACTCGCCCGTGTCCCGGATCACCGACAGCGTGAAGCCGGCCCGGGTGAGCGCCACGCCGATGCTGGCCACGGCGCTGACCGCCCACTCGAAGGAGGAGTGCGGCCCGTCTCCCCGGTGCGCTGCCGAACGCGCGTCGAGCAGGACGGTCGCGCGGCTGCGGAACGGCTGCTCCTCCCGCCGCACCATCAGCTCACCCACCCGCGCCGTGGACTTCCAGTGCACCCGGCGCAGGTCGTCGCCGTGCCGGTACTCCCGGGTCGCCGCGTCGTCTGTCCCGCTGCTCGCGATCGAGCGGGAGGCGCTGTCGCCGCCGCCCGCCCAGTCGCCGCCGAGCCGGATGGGGGGGAGGGGCCAGACCTGCGGTGTCACGACCAGCCGCTCGCTGGCCTGGAAGGACCGCCGGAGCTCGCACAGGCCGAACGGGTCGCTGAGCCGGACGGAGAGCGGCCCGATGACGAAGCTGCCCCGCGTCGCAGAGCTCACCGGGTAGGAGACCTCGCGGACCCCTCGGGGCTCGACCTTGTCGAGAACGAACCGGGGTCGCCCGCCCAGGGCGTACGGCAGGGCGTCCTCCATCAGCAGGACGCCGCTCGCGAGGCGCGAGACGTTGTCGAGGCGCAGCAGCACGGTGCAGGTGGCCCCGGCTGCGGTACGAGGCGGGTCGAGCGACCGGGTGCAGGCGAGGCGGTAGCGCGTGCGGGCGACGAGGGCCACGGCGATCAGCGGGAGTGCCACCAGGAAGACGCCGACCCGCAGGAGGTCCCGCTGGCCGAGCAGCAGGGAGCAGGCCGCCAGCGCAGACCCTGCTGCGAGCAGGCAGCGCCCCCGGGTCGTCAGCCCGGCCAGCATCGCGCGCCACCGGCTCACCACGGCGGGAGTCGGGTCAGCACGGGGCTGTTCGAGCCGTCAGCCGGGTCACCGCCGGCGCACCCCGGTCGCCGAGCGGGACGCCGACGTCGATCCGGGCAGCGGCGTGCGCTGGAGCAGGGCTGCCACCACCTGCTCGGCCGTCCCACGGGACGCCTGCGCCTCGGCGCTCGGCAGCAGTCGGTGCGCGAGGACCGACGACGCGAGGCGCTGGACGTCGTCCGGCAGCACGTAGTCGCGCCCGTCCAGCGCGGCGCTCGCGCGCGAGGCCCGGAGCAGCTGGAGCCCGGCACGCGGTGACGCGCCGAGCCGCAGCTCGCTGGAGGTGCGCGTCGCCGTGAGCAGGTCCACGACGTACTGCTGGATCTCGGGGGAGACGTGGATGCTCCGCACCACCTCGATCAGCTTGCGCACCTCGAGGGCGTCGGCCACGGGCTCCAGGTCGTTGATCGGCTCGGCTGCCCCGTGCGACTCGAGCATGCGCAGCTCAGCTGCTGGTGACGGGTAGCCCATGGAGACCCGCGCGGTGAAGCGGTCGCGCTGCGCCTCCGGCAACGGGTAGGTGCCCTCCATCTCGATCGGGTTCTGGGTCGCGATGACCATGAAGGGCGTCTCGAGGACGTAGGTCATCCCGTCGACCGAGACCTGGCGCTCCTCCATGGCCTCCAGCAGGGCGGACTGCGTCTTGGGGCTCGCCCGGTTGATCTCGTCACCGACGACGACGTTCGCGAACACCGCACCCGGCTTGAACTCGAACTCGCGAGACTCCTGGTCGAAGATCGACACCCCGGTGACGTCGCTCGGGAGCAGGTCGGGTGTGAACTGGATGCGCCGGACCGAGCAGTCGATCGAGCGGGCGAGCGACTTGGCCAGCATGGTCTTGCCCACGCCCGGCACGTCCTCGATCAGCAGGTGGCCTTCCGCCAGCAGCACCACGAGCGCGATCCGCACGACCTCGGGCTTGCCCTCGATGACCCGCTCCACGTTGGCCCTGATCCGGGACGCGGAGTCCTGCAGGGCGTCCAGGCCTGCGCCGGGCGACCCGTCGGGCGCCACCAGCCGTGCACCAGCCCCGACGTTCCCGTGCAGGTCGGCGTCGGAACGTGGCACCTGGGGCTCCTCCCGTTTCGGGCGGGTTGAGGCCCGCGTGTCGAGTCTGACATCCGCCTTCTCCTGCTGCGAGCGGAGCGCCCAGGCCCGCTCCGGCAGTGCGGGGTCCACCTCGTCGTCGGGACCGAGGTTCGAGCACCCCGTCCGCTTCCCGGGACCGGCCCGAGGGGGGTGAGACGGGAGTCCGCGCCGACCCCGGATGGCCTGCGCGCCGGCGCGGCGAGGCGCCGGGAGCGGGACCAGGGGAACAGGTGGTGATCAGGGGTGTCAGGTGGAGCGATCAACCTTGACGATGGGGTGAAGTGGAGTAACGTGGGGGATGCGGGAGCGGCTCTGCACGCTGCGCCCGCATGGACCCAGGACCCCGGGTTCGTCCGACGAGGCAGAGCGACGACGCAGGAGCGAGGTGGGGGCCGTGTTCCTCGGCACCCACACCCCGCGCCTGGACGACAAGGGCCGGCTGATCCTGCCGGCGAAGTTCCGCGAGCAGCTGGCAGGAGGCGTGGTGATCACCAAGGGCCAGGAGCGCTGCCTGTTCGTGTTCACCCAGGCCGCCTTCGAGGCTCGAGCCGCCGCGCAGCAGGAGCCCACCACCAAGGCGGGCCGCGACTACCGCCGCATCTTCTTCGCCAGCGCCTTCGACGAGGTGCCGGACCGTACGGGCCGGATCACCGTCCCGCCGGGCCTGCGGGCCTACGCGGGGCTCCGCCGGGACTGCGTCGTCGTCGGACTGAACACCCACCTCGAGATCTGGGACGCCGACGCCTGGCACGCCTACGAGGCCGAGCAGGAGCCGGCCTTCGCCGACCAGGAGGAGGTCGTCCCCGCCGTCTGACCGTCAGCTCCGGCTCGGCCAGCGCACCTGCCGTGAGGTCTCCTCCCGCCCCGCACCTGACACACCTTCCCCGGTGCCAGGCGCGGAGCGGGCGGGGACCTGACGACGGAGTACGAGGCAGCCCCCACCAGTCCCCACCCGGCACGACCCCCCCAGCACGACCCCCCCAGCACGACAGAGCCACCAGCCACACCCACCGGGTCCGCGAGCCCGTTGGCACGCTCCGGTCGAGAGGCACGTCATGGACAGCACCGCACGGCACTCCGAAGACCCGACCCCTGCCGGTCCGGGATCCATCCCCACCGCTCCGTCGGCGCTCGGAGCAGAGGTGCGAGAGAGCCTGCTGCTGCTCACCTTTGCCGTCGGCGTCACCGTCGGACTCACGACTGCGGCTCAGGCGGCGCTCGCCGTCCTGTCCTGACGCCGCCTTCGATGACCGGCCGATGACGACCCCCGCGCACGTCCCCGTGCTGCTGGAGCGCTGCGTCGGCCTGCTGTCGCCCGCGCTCACGGCCCCTGGCGCCGTCGTCGTGGACTGCACGCTGGGCATGGGCGGGCACGCCGAGGCGCTGCTGCGGGCCGTACCCACCTGCCGCCTCGTCGGCCTCGACCGCGACCCGGAGGCGCTGCGGCTCAGCGAGGAGCGCCTCGCGCCCTTCGCGGCTCGGACCACCCTCGTCCACGCGGTCTACGACGAGCTGCCCGCGGTGCTCGAGGGGCTGGGCCTGGCCTGCGTGGCAGGTGTCCTGTTCGACCTCGGCGTCAGCTCGCTCCAGCTCGACGAGGTCGAGCGCGGCTTCGCCTACGCCCATGACGCTCCGCTCGACATGCGCATGGACCAGAGCGCCGGCCGCACCGCGGCTGAGGTCGTCAACGGCTACGACGGCAGGTCGCTCGCCCGGGTGCTGAAGGAGTACGGGGACGAGAGGTTCGCCTCGAGGATCGCCGATGCCATCGTCCGGGAACGCGCCTCGTCGCCCATCGAGGGGACGGCACGACTGGCCGAACTCGTCCGCTCGGCCATCCCGGCAGCGACCCGTCGGACCGGCGGCCACCCGGCGAAGCGCACGTTCCAGGCACTTCGGATCGAAGTGAACGACGAACTCGGCGTGTTGCGCAGGGCAATTCCGGCTGCAGTCGACAACCTGTGCGTGGGCGGCCGTCTGGTCGTCCTGTCCTACCAGTCGCTCGAGGACAAGATCGTGAAGTCCACCCTGGTCGCCCGCTCGGCGTCCCCTGTCCCCGTGGACCTGCCCTTCGTCCCGGAGGGCGCAGTCGCCGAGCTGCGCCTGCTCGTCCAGGGAGCCCAGAAGGCGTCTGCCGAAGAGATCTCAGCCAACCCGCGCGCCGCCTCCGTGCGGCTCCGCGCTGCCGAGAAGGTCCGGGTGGCAGCGTGAGCGCCGGTCTCGCTGGATCAGCGGCCCCCTCCAGCACCACCGCCCGGCGCATACCACCGCGCCCCGCACCCCGGCGCACGTCCCTGAGGCTGGTCCCCGCCCCTCCTCCGAGCGTCCCGCGCACCCGGTTCATCGCGCTGGTCGCGACGCTGCTCGTCACCGGCCTGCTCGGCCTTCTCATGCTCAACACGGTCCTGGCCCGCAACGCCTTCGCCCTGCACGGCCTGTCCGTCGAGACCCGCACGCTGGGCGACACCGAGCAGTCGCTGCAGCGCGAGGTCGAACGGCTCCGCTCCCCGGAGAACCTGGCCACGAGAGCGACCGAGCTCGGAATGGTCCAGGCCGGGCCTCCCGCCTTCCTGCGCCTGTCGGACGGAGCTGTCCTCGGCGCCACGGAGCCGGCCGCGGCCCCCGTGGCCGCAGTCCCGACCCCGGCAGCGGTCAAGCCCTCATCGGCAGCCACCAGGCCGTCGCCGGCAGCGCCCAAGGCCTCCCCAGCAGCCACCAGGCCGTCGCCGGCAGCGACCAAGGCCTCGCCGGTAGCGACCAAGCCCTCGGCGGCTGCGACGAAGCCCTCTGCTGCTGCGGTCAAGCCGTCACCGGCCGCGAGGACGTCGACCGCGCCGAGGACCGGGGCGACGCCAGCGCCGGGAGCGGCGCGTTGAGCGGCGGCGGCCCCTCGTACCGCTCTCACCGTCTCGCCGATGCCCGACCGCGGGTGAGTGCTGGGCGTCGCCCCGCGCCCGCCCGGCGCGTGCCTTCCGGCCGGGGCACGGCTGGGCCGCGGCAGGGCTCGC
>JAOPWP010000101.1 GCA_025965615.1 Frankiales bacterium | reverse complement strand
TCGACCTGGGTCCCGGCGCCGGGCACGACGGCGGCCGGGTCGTCTTCGAGGGCCTGCCGCGCGACCTGGTCGCCGCCCGGTCCACCCTCACCGGCGAGCACCTCGCCGCCTACGTCGCTGGTGCCTGAGCGGCGGCCCGGGTCGGGTCCCCACGTCGGCCACGTGAGGTCACGACGCTGACGTCGTCGAAGCGCCGCCCGGTGGCCGGCTCGACCTCCTCCCCTGGTCAGCGGTGTTCCGCGACCTCGCGGGCGTGCTCGTCGTCGGGCCTGCGGTCCAGCCGGCGCCAGAGCCAGCCCACGGGTCGGCGCTGACCGGTGAGGACGTACTCCGCGGTCGCGTCGACGACCAGGGTCGTCTGCAGGGCTGAGCTCGCCTCGGGCCGCCCCGCGAACAGGAGCAGGTCACCGGGCTCCAGCACCAGGTCGGGGCCTGGCTTGAGGAAGGTCTCGTCCCGACGCCGGACGAGCAGCACGAGTGCCTCGAGCTCCCGCTCCCGCGACTCGGGGTGGCGGAGCAGGTCGCCGAGGCGGATCCCTCCGTCGGCGAGCCAGCGCTGCAGGGCCGGCGCCTCCGGGGGCGTGAGGTGCAGTCGCCACAGGGCCGGCAACCGCTCGCCGCAGCGCTCGACGAGCTCGGCCACCAGGTCCGCCGCCCAGATGTCGCCCTTTCCGGGCATCTGCTGCAGGAAGCGCCACAGCATGGGGGTGCTCAGGTGCGCGTAGGCCTCGTGGGCGACGAGCTCGGTGGGCACCAGCAGCGAGTCGGGCTGCACGGCCTGGAACAGCGGGGCGTACGCCGGGTCGTTCTGCCGGCCGATGAGGAACAGCCGGGAGCTGACCTGGCGTGCCGTCGCGATCATGGACAGGTTCGTGGCGTCGTCCGAGGTGCCGGCGACCAGCCCGACGGCCTCGTCGAGCCTGGCTGACTCGAGGACGTCCGGGTCCGACCCGTCGCCCTCGACCAGGTCCACGCCGTCGGCGCGGGCCGCCTCGAGGCCGGCGTCGGCCATCTCGACGACGGTCACCTCGAAGCCGCCGTCCCGCAGGTCGGCGACGAGCGCCCTGCCGAACCGGCCGTAGCCGCACACGACCCACCTGCCGGCAGGCGGCCGCCGGCCGATGTCGGGCAGGTCCGCCCCCGGGCCCGCTTCCAGCCACGTCATCAGCTGGAAGGAGGAGGGCGCGCGCAGGGCCAGCAGGAGGTGCTCGCCGAAGCGGTCGAAGGGGTTCACGACCGTGGGGGAGCCGAAGGCCTGCATGCGGGTCATCACCGCTCCCGAGACGGTGCGGGCGACGACCGGGAGGTCCGGCCTCAGCAGCCCCACGGCCATGCAGGCCGTCAGGTTGGCCTGGTCGTCGTCGGTGAGGGCCAGGACCCCCTCGCAGTGGGCGCTCTCCAGCCCGGCCAGGCGCAGGGAGTGCGGGCTCCGTGCATCCGCGACCAGCCCCGGCACGTCTCCGCGCAGGGGCGCCTGGTCCAGCGCGTCGATGCGGTCGGGAGAGGTGTCGAGGACGACCATGCGCCGTCCGAGGGCGTCCAGCGAGCGGGCCAGCAGCTCACCCGTCTGCCCGTAGCCCGCGATGATCACGAACGGTTCGCCGATGCGCTGGACCTTGCGCTGGAAGTGCTGCATCGACAGGGCCTGTCGGAACGCGCGGTCCTGCAGGAGCGTCAGCAGGGCACCGATCGCGTAGGCCCAGGCGATGACGGTCAGGTAGATGGACAGGATCACCCACAGACGCTGGGCGTCGGTGAACGGGTGGGGGAGCTCGCCGTAGCCGATGGTCGTGGCGGTGTAGCTCATGAAGTAGAAGGCGTCGAAGAAGCTGAGCCGGTGGGCGCGGCCCTCGGGGTCCTCGCCCGGCACGAGGGTCAGTCCGAGCACGCTGATGGCGAAGACCGCGATGAGTGCCATCAGAGGAACCCGCATCCGGCGCATCACCAGGAAGATGGCCGCGACGGAGCGCTCGTCACGGCGGTGCCTACCAGCGGCGTGGGCGGCTCCGGACCCGGCGGGGGGCCGTGGGGAGCGCGGGTCGAGCGTGGACACCCGGCTACTGGTTCCGGTGGTAGGTCACGGTCTCGACGAGCAGCAGGATCACCGACACGACGTTGGCGAGCAGCGCCCCGCCGGACAGCGAGACGACCGCAGCGGTCTCGGTCGCGGTCAGGCCGTCCCCTGCGATGTTCGCTGCAACGGTCCAGGTGACCGCGGCCGCGATGAGCTGCAGGTCGGCGACGAGGCTGGTCGCCAGGTGCACCGCCCCGATCTGCGTGCGGTCACCGAACTTGAGGACCGTCGCGATCAGGTTGACGACGACCGCCGCGAACAGCTCGTAGACGCTGTGCAGCTCGGGCCGGGAGATGTCGCCGAGGAAGAAGCCGAAGTTCAACGTCGCGGCGAGCAGGACGAAGAACCCGAACACCACCTTCTCGAGGTTCACGTGCGCTCCAGGATCGGGGGGACGAGAGCGCGCCACCCTTGCACGAGGGGCCGCTCCCGGGCGAGTGCCGAGCCGCTGGCGGTGCTCCCTAGAAGGGCCCGGGCCACGGGGTCGGTGCTCCGCCGGCGTGCTGGGTGCGCAGCTCCTCCCCGGCCCAGGTGGCGAACGCGACCAGGTGCGCGGGACGGGGCAGGGCCAGCAGGCTCTTGCGCTCGCAGAACAGGTCCGTCTCCTCGAGGACGTCCCGTACCTGGTCGAGAAGGGCCGGCAGCCCGTCGAACAGCGGCAGGCGCGAGTCGATCCGGTCGAGTCCTGCGTCGACGGCGGCCTGTCGCTCCACGTTGGTCGTCTGGAGAAGGCCGCCGAAGCGGTCGCGCACCAGCTCGGCGAGCTCCACCAACCGCCGTGGCGCAGGGTGCTCGGCTGCCCCCTCCTGCTCTGCGAGCAGGAGCAGCTGGAACTCGCGCAGGAGGCCGTCGAAGTACTGGTTCTGCTCCTCCCACAGCCGCAGGGGGTAGTCGCGGAGCACCGCGGTGCGGGAGGGGCTCGGGTCCGTCGTCACCCTTCCGACCCTGCCACGAAGCAGTCCGGTTGGCGATCATCCGGCCGCGGTGACCGCGCCTCTCAGGCGCACGGCAGCAGCCCTTCGAACGCTGTGGCCGGGCAGGCCTGGCCGAGCGCCCGGGCGGCGGCAGCGCGCCCGCACAGGGCGCCCACCACGTTGCCCGTCCCGCAGTAGCCGCCCGCTGCCCAGACCTGGTCCCGTACCTCGCCCAGGAAGGGCAGGCCGCTGACCGTGTAGCCGACCGGGGCGGCCCAGCGGTGCGTGACCTCCGCCTGGACCCGCAGGCGGGAACGCAGCAGCGACTCCAGGGCCGTCTGCACCCGGGAGGAGGTCGTGGCGTCCGTCGTGACCTCCGACGTGCCGCCCACGTCGCGGCAGCCGCCCACGACGAGTCGGCCGTCCGGCAGCTGCTGCCAGTAGTCGAGCCCGCCTCGCAGGTAGACCGGCCGCGGCAGGTCGACCTCGTCCGTAGGGGCCGTCCCCAGCATCTGCAGGCGGACCGTGCTCACGGTGCCGGCGAGCTCGGGCAGCAGCAGGTCGAGGCGACCGTCGACGGCCACGACG
>JAOPWP010000091.1 GCA_025965615.1 Frankiales bacterium | reverse complement strand
GGCGCGACCGGCCGCCCGGCCGGCCTCGTCGCCGCCGTCGTCGCCCCGACGATCGCCTCGTACACCGCTGTGTTGCTCTCGGACACGGCCACCCCGACCTGGCATGACTCCCACCGGCACCTGCCGTTCGTGTTCGTCGGCTCTGCGTCGGCTGCCTCGGCCGGACTGGCCATGATCGGCTCCCCCGTGGCGGAGGCCGGACCGGCCCGGCGGCTCGCTGTGGGAGGCGCCGTGCTCGAGCTCGCGGTCGAGCGCCGCATGGAGAAGGTGATGGGGCTGACTGCCGAGCCGCTCCACACCGGGCACGCCGGCTCCCTGGTCCGTGCCAGCCAGGCGCTGACCCTCACCGGGATCGCGGGCACCGTGCTGCTCGGGGGCCGGAGCCGGGTGGGAGCGGTCCTCTCGGGTGCGGCCCTGCTCGCCGGGTCGGCCTGCCTGCGCTTCGGCGTGTTCGAAGCGGGTCAGGCCTCGGCCCGCGACCCCAGGTACACCGTCGTGCCGCAGCGGGAGCGGGTGGCCCGTCGTACGTCCAGCTCGACCGCCGGCGGGCACCCGCCCGCAGGTCCGGTTCCGGAGAAGAGGTAGCCATGTCCCCGCTGTCGTTCCTCGACCGGGAGCGCTCTGTCGCCGGCCCGGGCTACAACCGGTGGCTCGTCCCCCCGGCGGCTCTGGCGATCCACCTGTGCATCGGGCAGGTCTACGCGCTGAGCGTCTTCAAGACCCCGCTGGTCGAGAAGTTCGACACGAGCGAGACGGCGATCGCCATCGTCTTCAGCATCGCCATCGTGATGCTCGGCCTCGCAGCCGCCTTCGGCGGGAAGTGGATGGAGCGCAACGGACCGCGCAAGGCGATGTTCCTGGCCGCCGTCTGCTTCTCCTCCGGGTTGTTGATCGGCTCGCTCGGGGTCGCCACCGAGCAGCTGTGGCTGCTGTACTTCGGCTACGGCTTCATCGGCGGCATCGGCCTCGGGATCGGCTACATCTCCCCGGTGTCGACGCTGATCAAGTGGTTCCCGGACCGGCCCGGCCTCGCGACGGGGATGGCCATCATGGGCTTCGGCGGCGGCGCCTTCATCGCCTCGGCCCTGTCGGCCGAGCTGCTGTCGGCCTACACGGCGCTGCCGGCGGACGCGGCCCCTACCGACGCGATCGTGCCGGCCTTCCTCACCCTCGGGCTCGGCTACCTGGTGTTCATGATGTTCGGCGTCTTCACGGTGCGGGTGCCACCGCAGGGATGGCGTCCGGAGGGCTGGGCCCCGAAGGCCGGCGGCGGCAACAAGATGATGACCACGGCGAACGTCTCGGCGGACAACGCTCTCAAGACCCGCCAGTTCTGGTTCCTGTGGGTGGTGCTGTTCTGCAACGTCACCGCCGGCATCGGGATCCTCGAGCAGGCGTCGCCGATGATCCGCGACTTCTTCCCGGGCGAGGTCACGGCGGCCACCGCCGCCGGCTTCGTGGGTCTGCTGTCCCTGTTCAACATGGGCGGCCGGTTCGTCTGGTCCTCCACCTCGGACTACATCGGCCGCAAGCCGACCTACGTGCTGTACCTCGGGGTCGGAGCGGTCCTGTTCTTCTTCCTCGCCACCGCCGGCAACTCGGCCGTCCCCGTGTTCGTCCTGCTCGCCTGCGTGATCATCTCCTTCTACGGCGGTGGTTTCGCCACGGTCCCTGCCTACCTCAAGGACATGTTCGGGACCTTCCAGGTCGGCGCCATCCACGGACGGCTGCTCACCGCATGGTCTGCGGCTGGTGTTGCCGGCCCCTTGATCGTCAACGTGATCACCGAGAACCAGCGCGAGGCGGGCGTCGAGGGGGCTGCTGCCTACCGCCCGTCCCTGCTGGTGATGGTCGCGCTCCTGGCTGTCGGCTTCGTCGCCAACCTGCTCGTGCGCCCCGTGTCGGAGAGCTACCACGAGAAGCCCGCAGCAGACGCCTATCCCGGTGACACCCGGGTCACAAGCGGTTCCACGACGGCCGAGGAGGCCCGGCGATGAGCGAGACCCTCAGCTCCCACGACAGCCCCACCACGCAGGACCGTCCAGGGGGAGGGATGAAGGCGCGCCTGGCCGTGGCGTGGGCCTTCGTCGGGGTCCCGCTCGCCTACGGCGTCTTCGAGACGGCGAAGAAGGCCGCTGCGCTGTTCACCGGGTGAGCGCCCGGTCCCGAGGCTGGGGCCGGGCTCCCTGAAGGGGTCGTCGGCGCCAGCCGGGAAAGGCGTGCCGGGCCCCGTCGCTGCGAGCGGAGGGGTCTGCCCCGTACGGATCAGCAGCGGTGCCGAGGACCTGCTTCACCATCCCGTCCGACCGGTGGGCGTCAGCGGTCCGTCCGGAGCCGTCGTCGTGCGGAGTCGCCGCGCACGCCAGCCCGACTGCGTCGCACGCAGCGGTCGGCTACCGGCCCAGCAGGCCGGTCAGCCCCGTCGCCGCCCCGTCGCCGCCTCGCCGCCGACAGGCACCGCCGCCGCTGCGGCGGCGTCAACGATGCCCCATCCGTACTGGGGGGTGAAGGCACCACGCAGGCCGGTGACGCCCTGGCGAGACGTCGTGAGCAGGACCTCGAGGACCTCGTCCGCGCTGCGGCCCTGGGCGGTGAGCAGAGCCGCGACGCCGGCGACGTGCGGCGTGGCCATGGACGTCCCGGCGTACTCGTCGTAGGCCGTGCCGTAGCCGCAGGAGGCCTTCGTGCCCGTCCCGGTCGGGACGGTCGACACGACGTCCTCGCCGCAGGAGGGCACGAGCGAGCCGCCAGGACCGGCGACGGCCTGCAGGTCGGGCTTCAGGCCGTTGTTCGAGAAGGCCGAGGGGAGCTCGCGCTTGTCCGTCGACGTGACGCACAGCGCGCCGTCCTCGAAGGCGGGGGTGCCGCAGAGCGGGACCTGGAAGTCGTTGCCCGCAGCAGCGACGACGAGCGACCCCTTGCTCCGGGCGTACGCCACCGCCTCGCTCGCCTCCGCGATGACGCCGGTGTAGGTGAGCAGCTGCGTGCCGGGCAGCCCACCGAGCGAGAGGTTGATGACGTCGGCGCCCTGGTCGGCAGACCAGCGGATCCCGGCGGCGATGTCCTCGAACGAGCCCGAACCTGCCTCCAGCACCTTGACGGGAAGGATCTTCGCGTCCGGGGCGACCCCGGCGATCCCCGTCCCGTTCCCCGTCGCGGCGGCCGCGATGCCGGCGACGTGCGTGCCGTGCTCGTCGCCGTCGTTGACCCCGTCCGTGCCGCGGAAGTCGCCGTTGCCGCACGGCGCAGCCGCGCCGTCGCAGGTGAAGGTGGCTCCGGGCAGGAGCTGCCCCCGCAGGTCGGGGTGCCCCAGGTCCACGCCCGTGTCGACGACAGCGATCACGGCGCCCGCGCCACGGGTCACGGACCAGGCCTGCTCGGCACGCACCTGGTCGAGGCCGAACTGCGCCGCGCGGAAGCTGTCGCCCGTCGCCGCCGACGCGGTTCCGGGAAGCGCGACCATCCCGGCGAGAGCGGCGGCGGCGAGCGGGAGGGGGAGGCGTACGAGGGGGTGGCGGGCCGAGCGCATCGGGAGAGGCTCCTTCGTCGTCAGGTGGTCCGTGAACGACCAACCTGGCAGAGCGTGTCCCTTTTGTCACACTCAGGCCCCGGCGACGGGAGCTACCGGATCGCGACAGCAGCGTCCTGGGCAGCGACGACCTCGCCGACGACCGGGTAGCCGGGCACCTCACCGACGACCAGGAGCCCCCCGCTCGTCTGCGCGTCCGCGAGCAGCAGCAGCTCGTCCTCGGAGCAGTCTGCGTCCAGGTGGGGCCGGACCCAGTCGAGGTTGCGGCGCGTCCCTCCGCTGACGAAGCCGTCGCGCAGGGCCTCTCGGGCGCCGTCGAGGTAGGGGACGGCGCCGGCGTCGAGGACGGCCGTGACGCCACTGGCCCTCATCATCTTGAACAGGTGGCCGAGCAGGCCGAAGCCGGTCACGTCGGTGGCCGCCCGGGCGCCGCTGGCGACGGCCGCGGCGGCTGCGTCTCGGTTGAGCGAGGCCATCGAGGCGACCGCGTGGGGGAAGACCTCGCCGGTGCTCTTGTGCCGGTTGTTCAGGACCCCCACCCCGAGCGGCTTCGTCAGCGTGAGCGGGAGCCCTGCCACGGCAGCGTCGTTGCGCAGCAGGCGGTCCGGATCGACGAGCCCGGTCACGGCCATGCCGTACTTCGGCTCCGGGTCGTCGATGCTGTGCCCGCCCGCCACGAAGCACGAGGCCTCTCGCGCCACGTCGTTCCCGCCGCGCAGGACCTCGCCGAGCAGCTCCTTCGGCAACGTGCCCATCGGCCAGCCCACGAGGTTGACGGCGACGACCGGGCGCCCGCCCATGGCGTAGACGTCGGACAGCGCGTTGGCGGCCGCGATCCGGCCCCAGTCGTAGGCGTCGTCCACGACGGGGGTGAAGAAGTCGGCGGTGGCGACGACGGCTGTCCGCTCGTCGATCCGCACGACGGCCGCGTCGTCGCCGTCGTCCAGCCCCACCAGCAGGTCCGGCGAGGCATGGCCGGTCAGACCGCGTACGACCTCCTCGAGCTCGCCGGGAGGGATCTTGCACGCACAGCCGCCGCCCGATGCGTACTGCGTGAGCCGGTAGGTCGTCATGTCTGCACGCTAGGCGGACGCCCGGACCCGTCCAGCCCCCGGGCCGCGTAGTAGCCGAGGATCATCGACCGCAGCCGCTGCGGCGTGAGCGAGGTCGTGCGCCCAGAGGCGAGCGTGAGGTCGGTCTCGAGGAAGCGCTCAGGCAGCCAGTCGTCCTCGGGCGTCCAGCCCTCGCGCAGGTTGTAGGCCCGCTTGGCCAGGACGATGCGCTGCGCCGTGGTCCGCAGCTCGTCGGCGTCGACGTCCCACCCCGTCACGAGCGACAGCAGCACGGCCCACTCGGCGAACGGCTCGTCGAACACCCCGCGCAGGAACGAGCACAGGATCATCGAGTCCATGACGGCGGCGCGGTCCTCGGACTCGACCGCCCCGCGCACGTGCGCGTCGCCGCCCCGCAGCCGGTCCAGCTCTCCGCTCAGGTCGGCGTCGTAGGCCCCCGACCGGTTGTGGTCGGCGCCGCGCGCGTTGACCGCCATGCCGAGGGCCATCGCGTGCATCGTGCGCGGCTCGTAGCCCGGCAGCTCCAAGCCCTTCACCTGTGCCGCGAAGGTGAGCGAGTCGCCACCCACGACCTCTGCCGCGGCGCGGGAGCCCAGGCTCAGCAACGGCCCCAGGCCGGTTCCGGTGCCGATCTCGTCGAGCGCCCTCAGCAGGGCCGCGCCGCTCCCGAACCGCAGCCACGCCGCGTCGATCAGGCCCCGCTCGGCGCACTCCATCGCCCAGGCGATCGTGCCGCCGGCCGAGATGGTGTCGATGCCCAGGTCGTCGCACCGGGAGCTGGCAGCGAGCACGGCCTCCGGGTCGGACACCCCGCACATGGAGCCCAGGGACGAGACGTTCTGGTACTCCATGCGCACGGACCGGCCGCCCTTGTCGCGGTAGAGGTGCGAGCAGCCGATCGAGCAGGACGCGCACGACGCCCGGGTCACTGCGTGGGCGGACGCGAGCTCTTCGGCAGCCAGCGCGGCCGCACCCTCGAAGACCGCCTCGGAGAAGTTGCGCGTGGGGAGGGTGCTCAGGGCGTTGTAGGCCAGCACGTTGGCCATCGTGCCGAGCTCGCGCACCTTGCTCGTCGCCCGGCCGAGCGAGCGCGTGCGCAGGTCCCTGGCGGCGGCGAGGACCCCGGGCGCGTCGGCGGGGGCGACCTTCGTCGTGGCGTGCACGGCGACGGCCTTGACGTTCTTCGAGCCCAGCACGGCGCCCAGGCCGCCCCGCCCCGCGTGGCGGCCGTCGTGGGAGAGCGTGGCGTAGCGGACCCCTCGCTCGCCGGCCGGACCGATCGAGGCGACCTGCCACCCGCCCCCGAGACGGGCGCGTACGGACGCCTCGGCCTGAGCGGAGCTGGCGCCCCACTCGGCGCGGGCATCGGACAGCTCGACCTGGCCGCCACGCACCGCGACCGTGGTGGGCCCCGCGGCCCGCCCGACGAGGACGAGAGCGTCGTGGCCGGTCAGCTTGCCGCTCAGGGCGAAGTGGCTCGACGCGAGGGCGTCGGTGAGCAGGCCGGTCAGGGGTGACTTCGCGACCACCGCGAACTTGGCGCTGGTCGTCAGGGGCGTGCCGACCAGGGGAGAGAAGACGAAGGCGATCGGGGCCTCGGGGGCGAGGGGGTCGACACCCGGGGGGCCGAGCTCGGTCAGCAGCCACGTGCCGAGGCCGACTCCGCCGAGGTGCTCGCGAAGGACCCGCTCGGGCAGGGGGAGGACGCGGGTCGAGCCGTCGCTGACGTCGATCACGAGGGCCCGCCCGAAGTAGCCTCCGGGAGAGGAGTCAGCCACCGGCACCTGCCGACATGAGCGTCACGAGATCACCTCGTACGAGGGGGAACTCGGGGTCACGCGATGCCTGGTCGCCGTTGACCGCTGCCAGGACGTGGCGGTCGAGGTGCACCGAGACGGAGGCCGCTGCACTCCCGAGGGTCGAAGCGCGCACGGTGTGCCGTCCGCGGTCGAGGCCGCCCGCGACAAGCGCGCCCGACAGCTCGACCGTGACCTCGGGCTCGGGCTGTGCGTGCAGGGCGTCGTACTCCTCCACCGTGTTGGCCCCGGACACCGATGCCAGGCCCGGGTCGACGGCGCTCAGCGCAGGGTCGGCGAGCAGCTGCGGCTCGTCGAGGCGCACCACGGTCGCCTCGTCGAACAGGAACCCCACCTTGAGGCGGTCCTCGCTGACCAGTCTGGCGGCGGCCCCGGCCAGGGACGTCGCGTAGGACGCGGCCAGCGGCTGACGATGACCGCCCACCACCGGCAGCACCACGTCGGCGAGACCGGCGTCGCGGGTCACCCGGCGGACGAAGGCCGGGTGCAGCAGGGGCAGGTCGGTCGCGCAGACGAAGGCTGACCGGGCTCGGCCCTGCAGGACCGCCAGCCCCACGGCCAGCCCCTGGAGCGGCCCGCGCCCCTCGGCCGGGTCGTCCACCACCTCGACCCCCGGGGGGAGCCCGGGCAGCGACTGGCCCGGGGCGCGGACGACGATCAGCGGCCCGTCGACGCCGCGCTGGAGCAGGCCGGTGACCCTGCGCAGCATCGTCGACCCGTGCCAGTCGAGATCGGCCTTGGACCGGCCCATCCGGGACGAGCGGCCCCCGACGAGGACGACTCCTGCTGACTCGAGCACGGACCCACGCTACGGCGCGGCTGCGACCCGGGCCCCCCGACGTCGGTGAGAGCATGGCCCGGTGAGCAGACTGTGCGAGGACTGCGGTGCGCATGCCGAGTGGACGCTGTCGAGCCAGCGCGAGTGCGCGGACCCGCCGGACGAGGTCGAGACCGCGGCCTGCGCGGCGCACCGCCTCGACGCGACCGAGAACCTGCTCAACCAGTACGGCAACGTCACCGTGACCGAGACGCTGGGCTGACTCCTGGGAGCGGGTTCGACGATCAGCGGACGGGCAAGGACGTGCCATGTCCGACTTCGACATCACCGTCCTGATCCTGTCCGAGCACGAGGCCTTCCGACGCGCCTTCGCCGAGATCGAGGCGCTGAGCGACGAGGCCGAGCTGCGCCGGCGCTGGGACGACCTGGCCGCCCAGCTCGAGGTGCATGCCGCGGGCGAGGAGGAGGTCTTCTACCCCGAGCTGCTCAGCGAGGTCGACGACGCCGAGGACGACACCGAGCACGCCGTCAAGGACCACAACGAGATCCGTGACGCTGTGCGGTCGGTCGCCGGGCACGAGGTCGGGACGGACGCCTGGTGGAAGGCGTTCCGCGAGGCGCGCGAGGCCACCGTGGACCACCTCGGGGAGGAGGAGCGCGACGTGCTGCCGCCCTTCAAGGAGCAGGTGGCGCAGAAGCACCGCACCGACCTCGGGATGCGCTGGATGGCCTTCCACGACGAGCACGCCCAGGCCAAGGGCCTGTCCGGGGACGACGTCGACCCCCAGGAGTACGTCGACGAGCACGCCGACGCCTAGCCTCGGGGGGCGGCGGCGCGGCACGCGCGTCGACCGACCCGAGGAGGACCTGTGCTCGACCTGACCGGAACGTCGTCCATCGTCACGGGCGGGGCCTCGGGCCTCGGCGAGGCCACCGTGCGTGCCCTGGCGGCACGAGGGGCCTCGGTCATCGTGCTCGACCTCCAGGACGACAAGGGCGCGGCCGTCGCGTCCTCCGTGGGCGGCGGCTACGTCCGGGCCGACGTGACGGACCCCGAGCAGGTCATCGCCGCCATCGCGGCCGCCGAGGAGCACGGACCGCTCCGCACGCTGGTCTGCGCCGCCGGCATCGGCTGGGCGACGCGGACGGTCGGTCGTGACGGGACCTACGAGTCCGCGCACGACCTCGGCATCTTCCAGAAGGTCCTCGCCGTCAACCTGGTCGGCACGTTCAACTGCATCCGGCTCGCTGCGACCGCCATGGGCCGGACCGAGCCGGTCGACGCCGACGGGTCACGCGGGGCGATCGTCACCCTCGCCTCCGTCGCGGCCTACGACGGGCAGATCGGCCAGGCTGCCTACTCGGCGAGCAAGGGCGGCATCGTCGGCATGACCGTCCCCGTGGCCCGCGACCTCTCGGCGATCGGCGTGCGCCTGAACTGCGTCGCGCCCGGGCTGTTCGACACGCCGATCTACGGCGAGGGCGAGGCGGCCGAGGCCTTCAAGGACAAGCTCAAGCGCGACGTGCTGTTCCCGAAGCGGCTCGGCGCGGCAGACGAGCTCGCCTCGATGGTCGTCGAGCTGCTCACCAACTCCTACGCCAACGCCGAGGTCGTGCGCGTCGACGGCGGGGCGCGGCTGCCACCGAAGTAGGTCGGCCGCGCCGAGGCCTCAGCGCGACACGTCCGCGATCGCCGTCAGCAGCAGGTCCGCGAGCTCGGGGCGGCAGATCACCAGGTCGGGCAGGTAGGGGTCGCGCTGGTTGTAGACCAGCGGCGAGCCGTCCGTCCGTGACGCGTGGAGCCCCGACGCCTTCGCGACGGCCACCGGTGCCGCCGAGTCCCACTCGTACATCCCGCCGCTGTGGACGTAGGCGTCGCTCTGGCCCTGCAGCACCGACATGGCCTTGGCGCCGGCTGATCCGAGGGGCACGAGGTCGGCGCCGAGGCGCTGGGCGACGCGGGCGACCAGGGGAGCGGGCCGCGACCGGCTCACCACGAGCCGGAGCGCCCCGCCGGTGGGAGGCGGCTCCACCGGCTCGGCCGTCGAGAAGGTGCGGGTCTGTGCGGGCAGGGCAACGGCGCCGGCCACGAGCTCACCGGCCTGCCAGAGCGCGACGTGGACCGCCCAGTCGACCCGCCCGGCCTCGCCGAACTCGCGGGTCCCGTCCAGCGGGTCGACGATCCACACCCGGTCCGCCGACAGGCGCGTCAGGTCGTCGACACCCTCTTCCGAGAGGACCGCGTCGCGGGGGCGCTCTCGCGCCAGGGTGGCAGCGATGTGTCCGTGCGCCCGCCGGTCTCCCTGCTCGCCGCGCGTGGCGGGGGAGGCGAACGCCAGCTCAGCCCCGACGGTGAGCAGGAGCCGGCCCGCCTGCGTGGCGAGGTCCCTCGCCAGCCGGGCGTCGTCGAGCAGGTCGGTCATGCAGGGGGGAGGGGACGGTCGAGCACCCCAGTTCGGCGCAGGTGCTCGACGACCGCCTCGGCAGCCTGCTCGGCGGTGGTCGTCGTGGTGTCGATGATGACCTCGGCGTGCTCGGGAGCCTCGTAGGGGGAGTCGATCCCGGTGAAGTCGGCGAGCTCGCCGCGTCGGGCCTTGGCGTAGAGCCCCTTGGTGTCGCGCGCCTCGGCCACCTCCAGCGGGGCGTGCACGTGCACCTCGACGAACTCGCCGGCCTCGACGACAGCGCGGGCGAGGTCCCGCTCGGCGCGGAACGGGGAGATGAAGGAGGTGAGGACGACCAGTCCGGCGTCGACCATGAGGCGGCTGACCTCGGCGATGCGGCGTACGTTCTCGCGACGGTCCTGCTCGCTGAACCCGAGATCGCGGTTCAGCCCGTGCCGGACGTTGTCACCGTCGAGCAGGGCGGTGTGGACGCCGAGGGCGTGCAGGCGCTGCTCGACCAGGTCCGCGATGGTGGACTTGCCGGCACCTGACAGGCCCGTGAACCAGACGACGCAGGGGCGGTGCCCCTTGAGCTGCGCCTGAGCCGCCTTGTCGACCTCGAGCGCCTGCCAGTGCACGTCGTGCGCCTGGCGGAGCGGCGTCCGGAGCAGGCCCGCGGCGACCGTGTCGTTGGACAGGCGGTCGATGAGGATGAAGCCGCCCATGTCGCGGTTGTCGACATAGGGGTCGAAGGCGATGGGCCGGTCGAGCTGCAGGTCGCAGACGCCGATCTCGTTGAGCCCCAGGGTGGGCGCCGGGGCCTCGTCGAAGGTGTTCACGTCGATGAGGGGGTCGGGGCTCGACAGCGAGGCGCCGACGGTGCGGGCGCCGATCTTGGCGAGGTAGGCCCGACCTGGGGCGAGCGGCGTCTCGGACATCCACACGACGTGGGTGCGGAACCGGTCGGAGGTGGCCGCCGGGTCGTCAGCGGCGCACAGGACGTCGCCCCGGCTGCAGTCCACCTCGTCGGCGAGCGTCAGGGTGACGGACTGGCCCGTGACCGCGCGCTCGAGGTCGCCGTCCATCGTCACGATCCGGCTCACCGTGGTCGTCGTGCCGGTGGGCACGATCCGGACCCTGTCGCCGACGGCGACGGCACCGCCGACGATCTGCCCCGAGAAGCCGCGGAAGTCGAGGTCGGGCCGGTTCACCCACTGCACGGGCAGGCGGAACGGGCCGGCCTGACGGTCGTCCTCGACCTCCACCGTCTCGAGGTAGTCCATCAGCGTGGGGCCGGAGTACCACGGGGTGTGTGCGCTGCGCTCGGTGATGTTGTCGCCGCGCAGCGCCGACATCGGGATGCAGGTGACCTCAGGAATCCCGATGCTCTCGGCGAGCACGCGGTAGTCGGCCTCGATCGCGTCGAAGACCTCCTCGGAGTAGTCCACGAGATCGAGCTTGTTGATCGCCACGGCCACCTTGCGGATGCCGAGCAGGCCCACCAGGAACGAGTGGCGCCGGGTCTGGGTGAGGACCCCGTAGCGGGCGTCGACGAGGATCACGGCGACGTCGGCGGTCGAGGCACCGGTGACCATGTTGCGGGTGTACTGCTCGTGACCGGGCGTGTCGGCCACGATGTACTTGCGGGCCTCGGTGGAGAAGAAGCGGTAGGCGACGTCGATCGTGATGCCCTGCTCGCGCTCCGCACCGAGTCCGTCGACCAGCAGGGCGAAGTCGAGGGAGTCGCCCTGCGTGCCGACCTTGCGGGAGTCGACCGCCAGCGCCGCCAGGTGGTCCTCGAAGACCATCTTGGACTCGTACAGCAGCCGTCCGATCAGGGTGCTCTTGCCGTCGTCGACGCTGCCGCAGGTGATGAAGCGCAGCAGGCTCTTGTGCTGGTGGGCGAGCAGGTAGGCGTCGATGTCCTCGGCGATCAGGTCGGACGTGTGCGCCACTAGAAGTAGCCCTCCTGCTTCTTCTTCTCCATCGAGCCCGACGAGTCGTGGTCGATGGTGCGCCCCTGGCGCTCGGAGGTGGTGGCCAGGAGCATCTCCTGGATGATCGCGGGGAGGGTGTCGGCGGTGCTCTCGACCGCCCCGGTCAGCGGGTAGTCGCCGAGCGTCCGGAAGCGGACGCTCCGCAGCTGCGGCTGCTCGCCGGGCAGCAGCGGCATGCGGTCGTCGTCCACCATGATCAGCGTGCCGTCGCGGACCACCACCGGGCGCACGGCGGCGTAGTAGAGCGGCACGATCGGGATCGCCTCGAGGTGGATGTACTGCCAGACGTCGAGCTCGGTCCAGTTCGACAGCGGGAAGACGCGGACGCTCTCGCCGGGGTTGCGTCGGACGTTGTAGACGCCCCACAGCTCGGGTCGCTGGAGCTTGGGGTCCCAGCGGTGCTGCGGGGAGCGGAGCGAGAAGACCCGCTCCTTGGCCCGCGACTTCTCCTCGTCGCGACGGGCACCCCCGAAGGCCGCATCGAACCCGTGCGCGTCGAGTGCCTGCTTGAGCCCCTCGGTCTTCCAGATGTCGGTGTGCGTCGAGGAGCCGTGGTCGAAGGGGTTGATGCCGAGCCGCTTCGCCTCGGGGTTCTGGTGCACGATCAGCTCGAGCCCCAGGTCGGCGACGTGCTTGTCGCGGAAGTCGTACATCTCGCGGAACTTCCACGTGGTGTCCACGTGCAGCAGCGGGAACGGGGGCAGCGACGGGTAGAAGGCCTTGCGCGCGAGGTGCAGCATGACGGCGCTGTCCTTGCCGACCGAGTAGAGCATCACCGGCCGCTCGCTCTCGGCGACCGCCTCGCGCAGGATGCGGATGCTCTCCGCCTCCAGCCGCTGTAGGTGGGTGAGGGTGGTCATCTGTCTATCTTCGTGCACACGACCGCCGACCGTCCCCTCCTGCCCCCCTCGAGGACCCTCATGGACTCACTCGCCTCTCCCGCTGAGCTGCGTCGCGTGCTCGGCTCCTTCGCCAGCGGTGTGGTGGTGGTCACAGGCGACGACGACGGCACGCCCGTGGGGATCACCTGCCAGTCGTTCGCCTCGGTGTCGCTCGACCCGCCGCTCGTGCTGTTCTGCCCGGCGCGGACGTCGGGCTCGTGGCCCCGGATCGAGGCATCCGGACGGTTCGTCGTCAACGTGCTCGCCAGCGACCAGCGGGCGTTGAGCGACCGCTTCTCCACCCGCAGGCAGGACAAGTTCGCCGGGCTCGAGTGGGAGGACTCCGCGTGGGGTCCGTGCCTGCCGGGGTCGCTGGCGGCGGTGTTCTGCGCCGTGGAGGCGGTGCACCCCGGTGGCGACCACCACATCGTGGTGGGGCGGGTGGAGCAGCTCGTCGCGCACCGCGACGACGAGCCCCTGGTGTTCTTCCGGGGGGCGTTCGGACTGACGTCAGGCGCCGGCTGAGCGTCCGGGGCCGGCACCCGTGACGTCAGGCGACAGCGCGCTCGGCGGCGGTGTGGGTGATGGTGTCGCCGACGGTCGAGTGGAGCAGGCCGGCGAACTCCGCCGTGCTGCTGGCGTAGAGCACGACGTCCGTCGCGGCCGTGACGGTCGCGGTGGCGATGCCGTCACCGAGCAGCGAGATCTCGCCGACGAAGTCGCCGCGGCCCAGGCGCGCGACCTGCACGCCATCGCGCTCGACGAGGATCTCGCCCTCCTCGACGAGCAGGAACTGGCGGTTGTGCGCACCCTGTCGGACGAGCACCTCGCCGGCCGGGACCCGCACCGAGGTCATCAGGGAGGCCAGCTGCTGCACGACGGCGTCCGAGGCGCCGTCGAGCAGGGGCAGGCGGCCGAGCGGGTGGCGGTAGCGGTTCCACATGGCGGTTCCTCCGGTCTCCGGCGTCGTCCTGGTGGCGGCACCTGTCCCTTCCAACGCCCGATCGGCCGGGATGCTGTCCTCTCGGGCCGTGACCTCACTCACCGTGCGGCTGGTGACACACTGCACATCTCGCACCGTGCGCGGGCGAGGGAGGCGTACGTGTTCCTGGTGGGCACCCCGGTCTTCAACACCGGTGAGCGGCGGCACCCGTCGCTGGCGGGTTCGATTCCCGTCCGTCTCCGCTGAGGCAGGTTGGACTGAGCGAGGAACCCGACGACCCGGGAGGAGCGGCCCTGGACGCGACAGCCGTCGACGCGCGCACCTGGCGCCGGGCGGCCTTCGCGCTGTTCGCCGTCGCAGCGGGCACCAACGTGCCCACCCCGCTGCTCCTGGTCTACCGGGACACCCTCGAGCTGGGCCCGGACGTGCTGACCGCTGTGTTCGGCGTCTACGCAGCAGGGCTGGTCCCGGCCCTGTTCCTCGCCGGCCCGCTGTCGGACCGCCTCGGTCGCCGGCGGGTGGTGCTGCCGCTGATCGTGCTGTCGGCCCTGACGTCCCTGCTCCTGGTGGCTGCCGCCTCGTCGCTGCCGCTGCTGTTCCTGGGCCGGTTCCTGCAGGGCGCGGTCAGCGGTGGCGTGTTCAGCGTCGGGAGCGCCTGGGTGGCCGAGCTCTCCGCCGCGGCGGGTGTGGGAGCGGCGGGTCGGCGCGCAGCCGTGGCGATGACCGCCGGGTTCTCGCTCGGCCCGTTGGTTGCCGGCGTGCTCGCGCAGTACGCCCGCTGGCCGACGACGCTGCCCTACCTGATCCACGTCTCGCTCGTCGTGGCCGGGCTGGTCGCCGCGCTCCGCCTGCCCGAGACGGTGTCGCTGCCGGTGGTCCGCTCGGGCGAGGGTGGCGGGCCGCTGGTCCTCCCGGAGGACCGGCGGACGCTCGTCACCGTTCTCGCGCCCATGGCCGTGTGCGTCTACGCCTTCCCCGCCGTCGTCATCTCGGCGGTGCCGCTGCTCGTCCAGACCGACGCCCCGCCCGTCCTGCTGACGGGGGTGCTCGCGGGGCTGACGCTGGGCGCCGGTGCCCTCGCCGCCCCCCTGCAGCGCCGCCTCGGCCGGTGGACCGGCGTGGTCGGGGTGAGCTCCGGTGCGATCGGCTACAGCCTGGCCGCAGCCGGTGCAGGTGCCGGCTCGCCGCCCCTGCTGCTGGCTGCGGCGCTCCTGCTGGGCGCAGGCCACGGGCTGACGCTCTCGTCCGGACTCGCCCTCACCGCCCGTCTGGCCCGCCCGGCCCGTCGCGGCGCGCTGTCGGCGGTGTTCCTCGGATGCGCGTACGTCGGTTTCGCGATGCCGTTCGTCACGGCCGTGACGGCCGAGGCCACCTCGGTCGGGGTCCCGCTCACCGCACTCTCGGCCTTGACGGCGCTTCTCGCCCTGCGACTGGTCGTCGCGACCCGGCGGGGGCAGGCTGCCTAGCGTGACGTCTCCTGAAGACCCTCGCCGGCGCGTGCCACGCACCGATGTCGTGCTCGCCGACCCCGGTCTGCGAGCTGCCGCAGCCCGGCTCGGCCAGGAGCAGGTCAAGCGGGCGGTCCTCGCGTCGCAGGCCCGGGCCCGGTCCGGCGCGCTCGACCCTGAGCAGGTCGCAGCGGACGCGCTGGCCTCGCTGCCGGCTCGCGTGACGACCCTGCGGCCGGTCATCAACGCCACCGGGGTGGTGCTCCACACGAACCTGGGCCGCGCACCGCTGTCGGGGCCCGCCGTGGAGGCGGTCGCCTGCTCCGCCGGCTACGTCGACGTGGAGTACGACGTCGGTTCCGGCGCTCGCGCCGGCCGTGGCCGCGGCGCCCTGGCGGCGCTCCGGGAGCGGGTGCCTGCTGCCGGTGGCGCCCTCGTCGTCAACAACGGTGCCGCAGCCCTCGTGCTCGCCACCACGGCGCTGGCGGCTGGCCGCGAGGTCGTGGTGAGCCGGGGCGAGATGGTCGAGATCGGCGACGGGTTCCGCCTGCCCGACCTCATCGCGAGCACCGGCGCCCGGTTGCGTGAGGTGGGGACGACCAACCGGACCCACCTGCGCGACTACGCCGACGCGATCGGCACCGAAACCGGGTGCGTGCTCAAGGTGCATCCCAGCAACTTCCGGGTCGAGGGCTTCTCCAGCGAGGTCGGCACCGCCGAGCTCGCGACGCTGGGAGTGCCCGTCGTCGTGGACGTGGGCAGCGGGCTGCTGGCCCCGCACCCGCTCCTGCCGGACGAGCCGGACGTGCGTACGGCGCTGCAGTCGGGCGCGGCCGTCGTGACCGCGAGCGGCGACAAGCTGCTGGGCGGGCCCCAGTGCGGGCTGCTGCTCGGGACCGCCGAGGTCGTGGAGCGGCTCCGCCGGCACCCGCTGGCCCGGGCGCTGCGCGTCGACAAGCTCACCCTGGCCGCCCTGGAGGCCACGCTGCGCGGTCCGGTCGTCCCCACCTGGACCGCGCTCCTGGCGGACGCCGCTGGCCTCCGGGCTCGCTGCGACCGCCTGGCCGCGGCGGTGGGCGGCGATGTGGTCCCGAGCGACGGCGTGGTCGGCGGGGGAGGCGCGCCGGGGCTCGTGCTCCCGGGCTGGGCCGTCGCCGTC
>JAOPWP010000089.1 GCA_025965615.1 Frankiales bacterium | reverse complement strand
TCACCGACACCCAGCGGGGGCGCTCCCTCGTCGTCCTGGCCCTGCTGTTCGCCTTCGCCGTGGTGGCCCTCGGGCGACTGCGCGGTCTCCTGGCGCTGGTCGGGCTCGCGGTCAGCTCGGTCGTGCTCGTCGGCTGGCTCGTACCGGCTCTGCTGGACGGTCGGCCACCCATCCCCACGGCGGTCGTCGGGGCCGGGGCGGTGATGCTGTCCGTCCTGCTGCTCGCTCACGGGCCGAGCGTGCGCACCGCCATCGCCATCGTCGGTACCGGCGCCAGCCTGCTGCTGACCCTCGCCCTCGCCGTGCTGTTCGTCGAGGCGAGCACCCTGACCGGGCTGACCAGCGAGGAGGCGACCTTCGTGCAGGCCGTCTTCGGCGGCCTCGACGTCCGCGGTCTGCTCCTCGCGGGCATCGTCATCGGCGCGCTCGGCATCCTCGACGACGTGACGGTCACGCAGGTCTCTGCCGTGTACGAGCTGCGTGCGGCCGATCCGACGATGCCGGTCCGCGACCTCTACAGCGCCGGGCTCAGGGTGGGCCGGGACCACGTCGCCTCGCTGGTGAACACGCTGCTGCTCGCGTACGCCGGCGCGTCCCTGCCGCTGCTGGTGATCTTCACGACCTCGGGCGAGGGCCTGGTCGGCACGCTGACGAACGGGGTGCTGGCCGAGGAGGTCGTACGGACCTTCGTCGGGACCATCGGGCTGGTGGCTGCCGTCCCCATCACGACGGCCCTGGCCGCCGCGACGTGCCCGGCCCGGGGAACAGCGGACGGCTCGGCCGCGCCCTCCTGAGGGCTCCGCGGACCGAGCACCCGGCGCCCGGCACTCCGTGATGCGCGAACCTGTCCCTACTGTCACCCCCTGAGGGGTCAAGGGATCGCCGCAGGCGTCGATGAGCCCCCTGGCGGCCCACACGACCTCAGCAGCATCGGGCGCCCGCTCGGTCCGCCATCCCCCGCCCGCCCGCCCGGGCTCAGGCGGCGACGCAGCGACCAGGAGTGCCGCACCACATGAGCAAGCCGATCAGCACGACCCGGACCCTCGCCGTGCTCTGGAAGGCCCCGCTCGCGGGTGCCCTGACCATCCAGAGCGCAGTGCTCGTCGCCACCGTCGCCTTCGCCCTGGCCGGTCTCACCCCGGCCCCCGGCGGGGCCGCGAACCCCCGGCTCGTGTTCGCTGGTGCGCTGGCACCCGTCGTCCTGATCGTGCTCGCCACGGTGGCCGGGCTGCTGTGGGCCGTCAGCAGCATCGCCGTCCTGACCGGTGAGGCTGCTGCGGGCCGCCATCCCCGACTGCGGTCCGCCCTGCGTCGGGGCCTGCGAGCGCTGCCGCTGCTCGTCGCCGTCGCCGTGCTCGGCAGCGTCGCCGTCCTGGTCTCCACCGCGCTGTTCCCCGTCGTCAGCCTGGGAGCCCTTGCCCGGGCCGGGTGGCGCCTGCGGGCCGGGACCGGGCGGCGGAGCGAGCTGCTGCTGGCCATCCCCTTCGCGGGCACCGTCGTCGTGCTGGCCGCGCTCCCCGTCGCGCTCGCCTGCGTGCTCGCCCGGACAGGCCTGCGCGCGGCCCTGCGGACGGGGATGAGCCAGACCTGGCGGAGTCGCGGCCGGGTGCTGCTCGGCTCCGCTGTGCTCGCCCTCGCCAGTTGGGCCCTCGGTCTGGCCGGCATCCACCTCGGCGGCGTCCTGCCCTCAGGTCCCACCGCCGCGGCGCGGACCACCGCCGAGCTCGCGACCGGCACCGCCGGCCTCGGCCTGACGACCCTGCTGCTCACGGTCGTCGCCGGCGCGCTGCTCGGAGTCCTGTCCACCCGCCTCGCCACCACGGACCCCTCGGACCCACCGGCTCGCGACCTCGGGCTGCGCGTACCCCGTCAGCGGTCTGCCCGGCTGCTGTCGTGGCGGCCGGCCCGCATCGCCGGGACCGCCCTGACGGTCACCGTCGCCCTGACCTTCCAGCTCGCCGGCACAGCCGCGGCCACCCCCCTGCCGGCCGCCGTCGTTCCCGCGGCAGCCGCAGCCGCCGGCGCCGACATCGTGGTCACGGACCTCACCGACAGCCTCAGCCCGGCAGCGGGGGGGTGCGTCGACCCTGCCGCGTCCTGCACCCTGCGCGGCGCCCTGGCGCTGGCCACCGACCGCCTGGTGGCCGGGCCGGTCACGGTCGGCTTCGACGTCTCCGGCACGCTCGCGCTCGTCGACACCCTGCAGGTCCCCAAGGGGCTCACGCTGGACGCCACGGGCCACGACGTCACCCTCGACGCCGGTGGCGCCTTCCGGGCGCTCCAGGTCTTCGACCCGGCCGGTGAGAGCGCCGGCGGCCAGGCGACCCTGCGCGGTCTGACCGTCGCGAACGGCCGCAGCGCCGGCGCCGGCGCCGGCCTGTACAGCGACAACAGCAACGTGGTGCTCGAGCAGATGACGTTCACCGACAACACCTCCGGCACCGACCCGCCCGACGGCAGCCGGACCGACGGCGGCGCTGTCGCCGTCCCTTACGTCGACCTGACCGTGCGGGGTTCGACGTTCGCCCGCAACCGCGCCCTCACGGGCACCGGAGCGGCTGTCAGCGCCGGCGCGCTCGACTGGCTCAACTCGACGTCGTACGAGGACCACGGCGTCATCGGCGAGCCGAACGGCGGCGCGATCCTGGCGAACGCCGGCACCGTCTCGCACGCGACGCTCGTCGGTGGTGGCGGCATCGCCGGCGGCGGCTCGGCACCACTGGTCGTCACGAACAGCATCGTCGACCTGCGCGAGTTCGCCGGCGACTTCGCCTGCATGGCCGTCGCACGGGACACCGACGACCCGCGGAGCGCGGGCAACCTCGACGCGACCGGCGCCTGCTTCGGCCAGGCCGGCCGGCCCGCCCCGCACGGCCCCCTCGCGGACAACGGCGGACCGACCCAGACGGTCGCGATCTTCCCGGGCTCGCCGGCGCTCGGCGCAGGTGTAGGAGCCTCGTGCGCCCCCACCGACCAGCGTGGCGCCCCCCGCCCCACCGGCCGGTGCGACGCCGGTGCGTTCCAGATGGCCGGCGGTGACGTGCCCGTCGTCGACATCTCCCTGATCTCGGACCAGAACCCGGCCGGTCACGGTGGTCCGGTGACGCTGCGCGCGACGCTCACCTCGGCTCAGCCCGTCCCGGCCGGCACCGTCCAGCTGCTCGAGGGCGCCACGCCGGTCGGTGCTGCTGTGGCACCGGACGGCAACGGCGTCGCCCTGCTGACCGCACCGGCGCTCTCCCAAGGGGCTCACGAGCTCACCGCCACGTTCACCCCGACCGACACCAGCCGCCCGGCAGTGACCTCGGCCCCCGTCCGGCAGGTCGTCCTGGCCCCGGTGACCCTGACCGTCACGGCTCCGGCACCGACCCGGGTGCACGACCCGGCCGCCGTCACGGTCACCGTCGTCCCGGCCGCAGGCAGCGACCCGGCCCTCGTGCCCGGCGGCACCGTCGAGGTCAGCTCGGGCAGCGAGACCGCGACCCTGCCGCTGGTTTCGGGCAGGGCCACCTGGACGCTCCCGGCACTGCCGTACGCCTACGTCGGCGCCCTCTACAACGGCGACGACAACCACGCTGGAAGCTCGGCGACCGTCGACGTGACCAGCGGGGACATCGCCACCACGACGGTGGTCACCGTGGACCCGCAGACCACCGAGTACGGCACCCGCAGCACCGCGACCGTCCGCGTGAGCGACCGGATCGGCCCCGTCGTCGGCTCCGTCCAGCTCGTCGTCGACGGAGCCGACCTCGGCAACCGGCGCGAGCTCGCAGCCGGCGCCGCGAGCATCGAGCTGTCCCTGGCCCCGGGCCGGCACAGCGTGCTGGCGCGGACCACCCCCGCGGCCGGCTGGGACGCCTCGGAGTCCGTACCCGTCACCCTGACGGTCACCCCGGCGACGTCAGGAGTCACGCTCACGGCCCCAGCCACGTCCAGCTACGGCGAGACGGTGACGGCCACGGCGACCCTGACCGGCACGGGCGCCGCCACCGTCGAGCTGCTCGTCGGGGACACCGTCGTCGACACCTCGCCGGAGCTGAAGCTGCCGACCTCCTTCGACCTGTTCGCACGGGACGACATCGACGCCGGTGTCCACGCCCTCACCGCCCGGGTCGTCGGCTCCGCCACGACCGCCGGCAGCGTCTCGGCCCCGGTCGCCCACACGGTCACCGCGCGGCCGAGCGGCTTCTCCATCGCCGGCGGCAGCCGCTCGTCGCTCGGCGCACCGACGACGATCACGATCCTGCCCGACCCGTCCGACGTTCCTGGGCAGGTGACCCTGAGCGATCCGAAGACCGGGGCTGTCCTGGCCAGCCAGCCGAGGCCCGCGGACGGGAGCGCGAACCAGCTGACCTACACCGCCGGCACGGCTGGGGAGCACAGCGTGGTGGCCCGCTTCCAGCCGGACTCGGCGAACCTCCTGCCTGCCGTCGTGACCGTGCCCTTCTCCGTGGACCGGGGCAGGGCCCCGGCCCCGACCGCTACCTGGTCCACCACCCCGACGGCCGCGTCGACGACCCTGACCGTGCAGTTCCCGCCGATGAGCCCGCCGCTGTCCCCGACGACCCTGGTCGTCATCGACCATGCCCGGAACCTGACCGTGGCGTGGGGCCCGCTCGAGGGCGGCCGCGCCGAGCTGACGTTCTACGGGCCGGCCGGGCAGTGCTACTGCACCGGCCAGCTGGCCCTGCAGCTTTCCGGAGACGACAACTACCTGCCGGCCACCTTCGCCGTGCCGGACGTCGACGTGCCCGCCCACGTCAGCACGACCACGCTGCGCCCGCAACCCAGCTCGGTGGCGCGCAACGCCCCCCTGGACCTGCTGGCTGACGTGCGTTCCACGGCGGCGTGGTCGGCGACCGGATCGGTCGTGTTCGTCGTCAACGGTGCTCGCCAGGCACCCATCGCCCTCCCCAACTCCGGGCTCGCGTACCTGCAGTACGTCCCGAGCGGCCCGGGCCTGCTCCGCATCTCCGCCGAGTACCGCTCCGACACGACCACGGTCAGCTCGAGCAGCAGCACCATCACCGAGGTGATCGTCCAGGCCGCCCCGCTCCCGTCCGTCCGGCTGACCGGCGGGGACTCGCAGGGAGTCGGCCGGAGCGCGACCGTGTGGGCGACCGTCGGCACCGACCGCGACCTCGTCCAGGTCGGGACGCAGGTCGCGCTGGTCGACGAGGCCGGCACGGTCCTGAGCTGGTCGAGGTGGGACGGCAACCGCACAGCGGAGCTCACCTTCACCCCGACCAAGGCGGGCCCGCAGCAGCTGCGAGCCCAGTTCGTGTACGGACCCGAGGTCTACCTCGGCTTCTCGCAGCCGCTGAGCATCGAGGTGCCCGGCCGGCCCGCGCCGCTGGTCCTCGCCCAGGACGACTCGGCGTTCGCCGCGACCGTCGACGGGCCGCTGTGGCTGCGCGCCCGGCTCATCCTGACCGAGCAGGAACGGGCCGCCCTCGGCGCGATGCCGATCACCCTGTCCTCCGGCGGGGTCGTGCTGGAGACGCGCACGCTGCACCCCTGGGAGAGCTCGGTCCTGTTCCAGCTCAGCCAGGACCGCAAGGGGCCGGTCGAGTACACCGCGACGACCCCCGGAGACGGGCTCAACCTCACCGCAGGGACCGCCCGCGGGCTCGGGGTCGTGACCGGTGCTGCGTCCGAGCTGGCCGTCACCTCCGCCGAGAGCCTGCTGCGCGGCACGTACACCGTCCCGTTCACCCTTCACGGCAAGACCGGTCGCCCCGCACCGACCGGGCAGGTGTCCGTCGCGATCACCACGACCGACGGCGTGCACGTCGGCGGCTGCGTGACCCAGATGCCGGCGACGTCCTGCACCGGGAGCTCCGCGCTCACCGAGGGCCTGTTCACCACGACCGCGACCTACGACGGTGACGGCATCTACGCCTCCAGCACCGGGCGGAACGTGCTGCGGGTCAGCACCCGGAGCAGCGGTGTCACGACGACGTTCAGCCCGCCCCGCGACCAGTGGCTCGAGGGCATGGAGGTCACTGCGAGCTGGACGACGACCGTCCCGACCGGCACCGACCCGGACGGCGACGTCGTGCTCGAGCGCGAAGGACGCGACGGCTCCTCCACCTGGCTGTGCACCACCCCCGCGTCCACCGGCACCTGCGAGTTCACCGTCCCCAGGGACGGCGTGCGGCTGATCGACATGGCGTACGACGCCCAGCAGAGCCAGGACTACCGCACGACGTTCACCCCGTCCGCGCCCGGGGTCGAGCCGTCCACCCACGTCGGGTTCGGACCGGCCGCCCCCGCCTGCCTGCCTGTGGCCGTCACGACCGCGCGCAGGCCGGAGGGCTTCCGCAGCAACCCCAACGACCTGACCGTCATGGGCCCCGAGCCCACCCCGACCATCTCGGGCCAGCCGTGCTCGGTCGGCGGCGTGACCGGCTACCGCGAAGGCACCACCGTCACGGTCGCCCTGGCCGCCCAGCACCCGTACGTCCTCGGGCCGTGGAACCTCCGGCAAGGCAACGGTGAGGTCGCGGTCGGCGGGACGAGCAACGCGTCCCCGCACCTGACGACCGGGATCTCCCCGTACACCCTCCACGTCTGGGACAGCCTGGTCATCACCGGCAGCTACCTGTGGGCTCCGCAGTGCGTCAGCCTGCGCACCACCTCGGAGGACCACTTCACCGGCGGGGGCGCCTACGACCCGGGCACCTTCAGGCTGCTCACCGCACCGAACTGCCTCGACCCCTTCCGCCCCGGTGAGTTCGAGAGCGAGGACTTCGACTCCGGCACGGGCGTCGGCAGCTACGCCGTCGGCACCAAGGTCGACCTGTCAGCCGTCCCGCGGACACCGCGCACGCCGACGGCCGAGAAGCCGACGTACGAGGTGCTCGACGTCCCCGGCGCCACGCGCGTCGACCCGAGCAACCGCTGGTCCTACGACTGGACGATGACCGCGACCAGGTCGCAGCACGTGCACGCGAAGTTCCGCCTGAGCAAGACGATGTGCACCCCGACGCGCTTCTTCACCGGTCGCGGCGGCGCCCTCGCGCTGCTCGGCTCCACGCTCGACAGGACCCCGAGCATCCCGTTCGAGGACCCCACGGGCACCTGCACCGACCCGGTCGGCCGACCCGGCTTCTGGCCCGGGACGGGCGTCGACGTCACCGCCACCGGCCTGAACGACGGCAGCGGCAAGCCGAGCCCGAGCAACTACCGCTTCCACGAGTGGCTCGAAGGTGACACCCCGGACGTCGGGCTGCACCACGGTCCGGTGGTCGAGGAGTACGTCACGGCGCCCGCCACGAGTGTGTGGGTTCCCGCCCCCGCCCCCACCCGCGTGCCCGCCAAGGCACCGGCGGCGCCGATCAGGCGGAGCTCGAGCCCGTTCGGCTTCGGCGGCCTGCTCGACCAGGTGCAGGCTCAGGCCGAGCGGGCCGCCGCTGCTGCCGCCACGACTGCTGCTGCTGCCAAGGCGGTGGCCCCGACGGGCAAGTGGGTCACCGTCCCCGGTGCGAAGACCCACGTCGGCCAGACCATCGAGCCTTGGCCGTACGTCCTGGAGCCCAAGACCTCCGCGGAGTTCGTGCCCCGTTCCTTCTACGCCAAGGTCGACCGCCGCGTCGTCGTCCCGGTGTCCGAGGACTTCCGGTTCGGCGCCACGTTCTCCAGCGTCAACTGCGCACCCGTCGAGCTCCGGGTCAGCTACCCGGCGACCCGGCGTGGGACGCCGCGGCCCGAGGGACTCGGCATGACCCCGGGCAACTGCCCCGCGATGGCCAACGACGACGCGTGGACCGAGGAGCCCGCCGCGGAGTGGATCGGCCTGCACGCCTCCGAGCAGGTCGCCCACGCCCGCAACCGCACCTGGTACACCGTCGGGACGACGGTGACCGCGACCGGACCGGCCGCGATGTTCGACACCATCACCCCGGCCGCGAACTGGTCCGACACGCAGTCCCTCGCCTCGCGCACCAAGAAGACCGAGCGGACCGTCGAGTGGGCCATCCGCGAGGCCGACGCCGTGTCCGGCCTACCGGCTCTGACGCGGACCCCGTCGGTGACGGTCGCCGCGAAGGAGCGCAAGGTCTTCGACGGCCGCTACGTCCGCGCGGACTGCCGCGGCCCGAACGTCCGCGTCTACCCGGCGAGCTACGGCTACACCGGCGTCGACCGAGGATGCCCGAAGGGCAAGATCGGCAACGAGGGCTCGGGGCTGTACGCGCAGGACCGGCCCGGGCTCAAGCCCGTCTGGGTCGTGAGCGGCGGCTACGACGCCGTCGCCGCGAATCACCCGGGAGCCCGCCCCAAGGACCCGAACAGCCGGACCACCTACGTCGAGTGGCGCGACATCGGCTTCACCAAGGACACCTACGGCATCGAGCTGCACTACTGCAAGCCGATCCCGGTCGGCGCCAGCCTGCGGGACAAGGACTGGAACCACATCCCGGCCGCAGGCGGCTACGTCGTGCCCAGGTCACTCGCCGCGGAGGTCCTCGCCACCGGCAGCACGTGCCCGCTCGCGATGAGCGCCTACCCCGGGGAGAGGACGCAGCTCGGCCTGAACCGGCTCGGCGCCAACGCCTACAAGGTCCTCGGGTGGCACATCGCCGGTGTGGGCGTCCAGGGCATCCCGACCGTGTCCGTCGACCTGGAGGGCAACCTCAAGGAGACCGACATCTCGGTCGCCCTGACCGCGAACTGCCACCGGCTCACGACCGAAGGGCCGGTCGACGTCAACACCCCGGCCAACTGCCCGGGCAGCGGGCACCGCGACTACATCCACGGCACGCCCGTCGAGCTGGCCTTCGACAAGGGGGCCTTCAAGGGCTTCGCTGGCTGGGAGGGCACCGACGCCGACAAGGAGGGCGTCGCCGTCGTCGTCATGCACAGCGACAGGACGGCCAAGGCGAAGACAGTCGGCGGCCTCGAGGGCGCGGTGAAGGTGGCGACCGCTCTTGCCCAGCAGGCCATCGCGGCGCTCATCACCATCGCGACCGGCATCGCCGCCGGGTTCCTGTACGTCGTCTCCGCAGCCCTGCTCGTCGTCACTGCCGTCACCTCCGGCCTGCGGTTCCTCGGCGTCAGCGGCGTCGCGCTCGACAAGATCGACCAGTTCGGCGACCTCGTCCAGTCCGGCCTCGACGTCACCCAGTCACTCGCGGACTGCAGCGTCGCGTGGGCCACCGGTGGAGCTGGTCCTCTGCTGAACGCCGGCACCACGGGGTCACAGGGCGTCGCCACAGGAGCGGGCCTTGCCGAGGAGGTCCTGACCGCCAAGGGCTACGGGCGGGCCAACGACCTGCTCGGAGCCGCCGGCAACGCCTTCGACGTCGTCAACATCTTCGCCGGGGGGCTCGGGAGCTACTTCGCCGAACCGAGCGAGAGCTGGGCTGCCGCTGCGAAGATCGGGACCTGCATGAAGGACAGCGGGATGGCCGTCGCCGACGCCGGCAAGAAGCTGGGGCGGTAGGGGGACGCCGGTGGGCCGCTCGGCCGCTACCCGGCTCAGCTGTG
>JAOPWP010000077.1 GCA_025965615.1 Frankiales bacterium | reverse complement strand
TGCGCCAGTACTTCCCGAAGGGCACCGACCTCGCAAGCTGGTCCCCCATGGAGATCCAGGCCGTCGCTCACGCCTTGAACACCCGACCCCGCAAGACCCTTGGCTGGAAGACCCCAGCTGAGGCCCTGGACGAGCACCTACGATCGCTCGCACAAGCCGGTGTTGCGTCGACCCCCTAAGCCCGGTCAATACGTCGCCATCCGCTACACCCAGCGCCTGGCCGACGTCGGCGCCGTCGCCTCCGTCGGGTCGACCGGCAACAGTGTTGGAAGCGTGTTGGCAAGATCGCTAGCACCTAGCCAGGCAGCCCTCGCGCGCCGCGTCTGACCTGATCTGACGTGTGTGCCCCCGGCAGGATTCGAACCTGCGCCCCTGCCTCCGGAGGGCAGTGCTCTATCCCCTGAGCTACGGGGGCTCTGGGCGTCCGAACGCTACCAGCGCAAATGGCAGCAGCGGAGTTTGGTTGCGCTGTGTAGCGTCCGGTCCATGTCGGGGAGCCTGGGTCGTGTGCTGGTCGTGGACGACGACACCGTGATCCGGCAGTTGATCTCGGTCAACCTCGAGCTCGAGGGCTTCGAGGTCGACACGGCGGTCGACGGGCAGGACTGCCTCGACAAGGTCAAGCTGGTGCGCCCCGACGTCATCACGCTCGACATCATGATGCCCCGCCTCGACGGCTGGGAAGCCGCGAGCCGGCTGCGGGCCGACCCCGAGACGGCCGGCATCAAGGTCGTCCTGCTGTCTGCCCGCGCGCAGGAGGCCGACCTCGAACGCGGCAGCCGGATCGGCGTCGACGCCTACCTCACCAAGCCGTTCGACCCCGACGACCTGATCGAGGTCGTCCGGCGACTGGCCGGCCTCCCGCCCAGCTGACGATCAGCCCGCAGGCGGACTGGCCGGCGCCGCGGGGACGCCCGCCGGTGCAGCGACCAGCGGACCCGTAGCGGTGCTCCCCACGCATGCGGCGCCTCGCTCGGGCGTCGCCGGGCCGTTGCGGTAGGCCGACACGAAGTCGTCCACCCGGTCGTCACCCGCGGTCTGGACCTGCAGCGAACGCCCCCACGAGGTCAGCACGATCGGGCTCGCCTGCTCGGCCACCGGGCTCATCAGCATGTACGGGTCCCCCTGGGCCTTGTCGGCGAGCTGTTCCACCTGCTCCTTCGGCAGGGAGGGCTGGTAGGTGATCCACACCGCTCCGTGCTCGAGCGAGTGCACCGCCCGCTCGGGGGCGATCGGCTCGGTGTAGACCGCGCACTGCTGCGGGACGGCGTTGTGGTCCCCACCAGAGGGTGGGAGGGTCGGGTAGGTCACGGGGCCGTTGACGTGGGTCCGCCCCAGCGCCGCGGCGTCTGCGACCTGGACGCCCTCGATGCTGCTGTCCGGGTCCGAGATGTTGCCGGGGATGCCCGAGCCCTGGTTCATCGCCGCGTAGGCGACGATGCCGATGAGCGCGAGCGCGAGGACAGCCGAGCCGACAGCAGTGCCCCACGGGAAGGGCTTGGAGACCTTGGTCGGAGCGCCCCGGCGGGACGAGCCGCCGCGCGTGGAACCGCCACGGGGAGCAGTGCCTCGGGACGGCTTGGGCGAGCTGGGCATGCGACGGTCCGTCCTGGTCCGGGGGAGCAGGAGCGCGAAGGGCGCCCCGTGGTGGGACGACCGGGCGGGGAAGAGCGTTCCCCTTGCTCGGCCGGAGCGGAGTCTAGGCGGGCTCGGCGGATAGCCTGGGACCATGACCCCCATCGAGCTCGGCGCCGCCGTCCGCGCCGCGGTCGTCGCGGCCGTCGAGGCGGGCGAGCTCGCCGTCGCCCCTCCGGCCGAGGTGGCCGTCGAGCGTCCCCGGGTCAAGGAGCACGGCGACTACGCCACGAGCATCGCCCTCCAGCTCGCGAAGCAGGCCGGCCGGCCGCCGCGCGAGGTCGCCGAGCTCATCGCGACCCGGCTCCGGGCGCTGCCCGGCATCGCGTCGGTCGACATCGCCGGTCCCGGCTTCCTCAACCTGCGGATCGACCAGGCCTCGCTCGGCGCCGTCGTGCACCAGGTCGTCGGGCGCGGCGTCGCCTACGGGACCAACAGCGCCGCAGCCGGGCAGAACGTCAACCTCGAGTTCGTCAGCGCGAACCCCACCGGCCCGATCCACATCGGCGGGGTGCGCTGGGCGGCGGTCGGCGACGCGCTCGCTCGGCTCCTCGAGGCGAGTGGCGCCAAGGTCACCCGCGAGTACTACTTCAACGACCACGGCGCGCAGATCGACCGCTTCGCCCGGTCCCTGCTCGCCGCGGCGATGGGCGAGCAGGCTCCCGAGGACGGCTACGCCGGGGCCTACATCGACGACATCGCGCGCACCGTGCTGGCCAAGGTGCCCGATGCCCTGGAGCAGGACGACCCGCAGGAGGTGTTCCGCCGCGAGGGCGTCGACCAGATGTTCGGCGAGATCCGGGCGTCCCTCCACGACTTCGGAGTCGACTTCGACGTCTTCTTCCACGAGAACTCCCTGCACGAGTCCGGGGCGGTCGGCCGGGCCGTCGAGCGGCTCCGGGCCAACGGCCGGATCTACGAGCAGGACGGCGCGATCTGGCTGCGCACGACCGACCTCGGTGACGACAAGGACCGCGTCGTCATCAAGAGCGACGGAGAGCCCGCCTACATCTCCGGCGACCTCGCCTATTACCTCGACAAGCGCGAACGCGGCTTCGACCGCGTCGTGATCATGCTGGGGGCCGACCACCACGGCTACGTCGGCCGGCTCATGGCGATGTGCGCCGCCTTCGGTGACACCCCGGGGGTCAACCTCGAGATCCTGATCGGGCAGATGGTCAACCTGATCCGTGACGGCGAGCCCCTGCGCATGAGCAAGCGGGCCGGCACGGTCCTTCGGCTCGAGGACCTGGTCGAGGCGGTCGGGGTCGACGCGGCCCGCTACGCCCTGGCCCGGTCCAGCGCCGACAGCACGCTCGACATCGACCTCGACCTCTGGTCCAGGCGCAGCAGCGACAACCCCGTCTTCTACGTGCAGTACGCCGCGACGCGCGCCGCGTCGATCCTGCGGACCGCGGGGGAGCTGGGCATCGCAGACGAGCGCGTGGCCGGCGCGGAGGCCGGGCTGCTGACCCACCCCCTCGAGACAGAGCTGCTCAAGGCCCTCGCCGAGTTCCCCGCGGTCGTCGCGACGGCCGCCGAGCTGCGCGAGCCCCACCGCGTGGCCCGCTACCTCGAGGAGAAGGTCGCCAAGGCGGCTCAGCGCTGGTTCGACGAGAAGACCGAGTGCCGCGCCCTCCCTCAGGGCGACGACGACGTCACCGAGACCCAGCTCGCCCGGCTGCTGCTGTGGCGAGCCACCCGTACCGTCCTCGAGAACGGGCTGCGCCTGCTCGGCGTCAGCGCGCCGGAGCGCATGTGATCCCCGTGCAGGTCGACACCGACCTCGACCCGACCGTCTGGCCCAGCGGGGCTCAGCGCACCCCCGACGGCATCGTCGAGATCGCGGGCGTGGACGTGCGCGACCTGGCCGCGGAGTTCGGCACCCCGGCCTACGTCCTCGACGAGGACGACTTCCGGGCCCGCTGCCGCGCCTGGCGGGCCGCCTTCCCCGACGGCGACGTCTACTACGCAGGCAAGGCGTTCCTGTGCTCGGCGATCGCACGATGGGTGGCCGAGGAGGGGCTCAGCCTCGACGTGTGCACGGGAGGCGAGCTCGCCGTCGCCGAGCGCGTCGGCTTCCCGCCCGAGCGGCTGATCTTCCACGGCAACAACAAGAGCGTGGGGGAGTTGCAGCGCGCTCTGGACTACGGCGTGGGCCGCGTCGTCGTCGACTCCTACGACGAGATAGCGCGCCTGGCAGCGCTGGCCGAGCGCAAGGGCGTACGCCAGCGGGTCTACGTCCGCGCGACCCCGGGCGTCGAGGCCCACACGCACGAGTTCGTCCAGACCGGCCAGGAGGACCAGAAGTTCGGCTTCTCGCTGGCCACCGGCGCGGCGAGCGAGGCGGTGCGCCGCATCCTCGCCCTGCCCTCGCTCGAGCTCGTCGGTCTGCACTGCCACATCGGCTCGCACATCTTCGACACCCGCGGCTTCTCCCTGGCGGCCCACCGCATGGTCGGGCTGCTCGCCTCGGTGCGCGACGAGCACGGGATCGAGCTGCCCGAGCTCGACCTGGGCGGGGGGACCGGGATCGCCTACACCTCCGCCGACGACCCGATGCCCGTCGAGGAGTTCGCGGACGGCCTGCGAGCCATCGTCGTGCGCGAGTGCGCCGCAGCCGGCCTCGCCGTGCCCCGCCTCGCCGTCGAGCCGGGCCGCTCCATCGCCGGGCCCACGACGGTCACGCTCTACGAGGTCGGCACCGTCAAGGTCCTGCCCGGCCTGCGCACCTGGGTCAGCGTCGACGGCGGCATGAGCGACAACCTCCGCACCGCCCTGTACGACGCCAGCTACACGGCCGTCCTCGCCGGCCGCGCCCCCACCGCCGACCCCGCCGTCGTGACCGTGTGCGGCAAGCACTGCGAGAGCGGCGACGTCGTCGTGCGCGACGTCGCCCTGCCCTCCGACGTCGGCCCCGGCGACCTGCTCGCCGTC
>JAOPWP010000050.1 GCA_025965615.1 Frankiales bacterium | reverse complement strand
CTCGACGGCGGCCTCGATGCCCTTCTTCAGGCCCATCGGGTTGGCGCCGGCGGCGACGTTGCGCAGACCCTCGCGCACGAGCGCCTGAGCCAGGACCGTGGCCGTGGTGGTGCCGTCACCCGCGACGTCGTCGGTCTTCTTGGCGACCTCCTTGACGAGCTCGGCGCCGATCTTCTCGTAGGGGTCCTCGAGCTCGATCTCCTTGGCGATGGAGACGCCGTCGTTCGTGATCGTGGGGGCGCCCCACTTCTTCTCGAGGACGACGTTGCGGCCCTTCGGGCCGAGGGTGACCTTGACCGCGTCGGCGAGCTGGTTCATCCCACGCTCGAGGCCGCGACGGGCCTCTTCGTCGAAGGCGATGATCTTTGACATGTACTGGGTCCTCCCGGTCGGGACGTGCTGATCTCTCGGTGCCCGCGACGGACGACCGGACTGCCGGTCTCACCTGCCAGATCTGGCACTCAACACGTCAGAGTGCTACCCACGGTTTAGCACTCTGATAGGGAGAGTGCAAGCGCACTCCCGGGACACACCGGCGATCCGCTGACCTTCCGGGCCGTCGTGCTCGGCGACCGCGGACCGCTCGGCGCCGTGAGGACGGGACGATCGCTCCGCGGGTCGGCACCTCCTTGCTCTGCGGCGCTCAGGGTCTCGTCCCCGGACCACCGTGACCCCCGGCGCACGGGCATGGACTGCGGCCGCCCGGTAGGGGTAGGGCCCACCCATGACCGACCCGGTACGACAGGCCCGGCACGCTGGCAGCTCCGAGGGGGCCCGCACGGTGGTGCTGCTCGGCTGGGCCGCCAAGGGCGTCGTCTACGTGGCGCTGGCGTACGTCGTGCTGCAGCTCGGCTTCGGCTCGGCCACCCACGAGGCCAACACCACCGGCGCCATGAGGAGCATCGCCGGCACGGGCCCGGGCGCGCTCTCGCTCGTCGTCCTCGCGGTCGGGCTGCTCGCCTTCGCCGTCGGCCGCGTCCTGGAGGCGACGACGCTCGCCGGACCTGACATCGGCACCTCGGATCAGGTCAAGGCGGGGCTGTACGCCGTGCTGTACACCTCCTTGGCCCTCACCGCGTTCCGGCTCGTCAGCCAGGGCGGCGGTGGCGCTGGCGGCGGCGGCAAGGAGCAGCAGGGCTCGGCGTTCCTGCTCGGCCTGCCTGCCGGTCGGTTCCTCGTCGGTGCCCTCGGTCTCGCCGTCGTGGCGTACGGGCTGGCGCAGGCGTGGAAGGGCGTGCAGCACGCCTTCCTCGGCACGCTGAACACCGGGCGGATGTCGGCCTCGCTGCGCTCCGGGGTGACGAAGCTGGGCACCGCCGCGTACGTCACCAAGGGGCTCACGGTCGTCCTGCTCGGCTACTTCTTCCTGCAGAGCGCGGTGAAGTACGACCCGCAGCAGGCCAAGGGGCTCGACGCCGCACTCGGCGAGATCGCCCAGGGGCGCTGGGGTCAGGCCCTGCTGACGCTCATCGCGCTGGGCCTGCTCGCGTACGGCGTCTTCGCCTTCGTGGAGGCTCGCTACCGGAAGGTGGGCTCGAGCGTCTCGGGCACGACCTGATCGCGCCCCGTGCCGCGGCCTGCCGGCCGGCCGAAGCCGCGGGTCGGCCGCTCCTCCACCGTCACGCGGGAGCTCCGCCCAGGCGGGAGAGCAGCAGGGCCTCGGCCAGGCACGCCCTCTCCCACATGCCGAGGTGGAGGCTCTCGTCGATCCCGTGCCACCGGGACGCCGGGTCGCCGACGCCGGTGACCAGGACGGTGGCCCCCGGGTAGGTCCGGGCGAACTCGGCGATGAAGGGGATGGAGCCGCCGATCCCCGTCTCGACAGGGGCGTTGCCGTACGCCTGCTCGAAGACCTCTCGAGCCACGTCGTAGACCTCGCCCGTGGTCTCCAGCGCGAAGCCGCCGCCGCTCGTCCCCCCGGTCACCTCGACCTCGCTCCCCCATGCGGCGTGCGAGACCAGGTGGTCCGCGAGGAGCTTGGCCGCCTCGTGCTCGTCCTGGCCCGGCGCGAGGCGCAGGCTCACCTTGGCGCGCGCCCGGGGCAGCAGGACGTTGGAGGCATCGTCCGTCGACGGCACGTCCATCCCGAGCACCGCCACGGCTGGCTGGTGCCACAGCCTCTCGGGGACGCTCCCGCTGCCGATGAGACGGACGCCAGGCAGCAGCCCGGCGTCGGCACGGAACACGGCCTCGTCGGGACCGGGTGCCGCCGAGCAGGCCGAGTGCAGCCCCGCGACCGCAACGGCACCGTCGTCGTCGTGGAGCGTCGCGAGCAGGCGGCACAGCGCCGTGAGCGCGTCGGGGACGGCGCCCCCGTAGATCCCCGAGTGGACGGGTCGCTCGAGCACCCGCACCTCGACGAGCAGGTCGACGAGCCCGCGCAGGCTCGTGGTGAACGCGGGGACGTCCACCGAGGCGTTGGCCGAGTCGGCGATGACGATGACGTCCGACCGCAGGGCGTCGCGGTGCTGGGCGAGCAGGGCCGGGAGCGTCGGCGAGCCGATCTCCTCCTCGCCCTCGAGGAACAGGACCACCCCGACGGGCGGGCGGCCTCCGAAGGCGCGGATCACCGCGAGGTGCATCAGGACCCCGGCCTTGTCGTCCGCCGCGCCCCGGCCGTACAGCCGCCCGTCCCGCTCGGTCGGCTGGAACGGCGGGCTGGTCCACTCCTGCACGGGGCCGGTCGGCTGGACGTCGAGGTGTGCGTAGAGGAGGACCGTCGGGGCCCCCTCCGGGGCAGGCCACGTCGCGATGAGCGCCGGGGCGCCACCGGCCTCGACGATGCGGACCTCGTGCGCGCCGGCCTCGCTCGCGAGACCGGCCAGCAGGTGACAGGCCGCCGCGACGTCGCCGGCGTGCGCCGGGTCGCACGAGAGGGTCGGGAGCCGGACCAGCTCCTCGAGGTCGGCGCGAGCCCGGGTCATCTCGCGGCGGACGGCGTCGCGGAGCGGATCGTTCATGCTCCGGAGGCTATGCCCGGTCGCTTCGCGACCCCAGGACGCGGCGGGCCGGCCTCAGCTCCATCGAGCCGCGCTCGACGACGACCGTCAGCAGCGCCCGGCGCAGGCCCAGCCCGGTCAGCGCCTCGGCCATCCGGTGCCCGGCGCGCAGCTGCAGCCGGGTGCCGCCCGGGCGGAAGCTCACGCCGTCGAGCCGGACGCAGATGCGGGTCGCCAGCACCCCGGCCCCGTCGACGGCCAGCACCGTGAGCCAGCGGCGGAGCGGAAACGGCAGGCGCCCCGGCGAGGTGCGCATCGACGCGGTCAGGACGCGCTCCTCGCCCTCGGCCAGCTGGCACTCGGCCCGTCCCCGCCCGATCCGCAGCTGCACGGACGCGAGCCACTTCGGCAGCCCCCAGATCGCCCGGCCCGCCTCGAGGGTGAACGCCGCGGTGACCGGGAGCTCCGCGACGTACGCCCCCACCGCGCCGTCAGGGCTCCGGGCCAGGACCGCCAGCGCGACCTCGTCGTAGGTCCCGAGGTCGTTCACCCGGTAGTCGATCAGCGCGAGCACGACCAGCACCCGGCCGGCGACGGTGACGGGCGTCAGCGGCGTCGAGGCCAGCAGGACCTGCGCCCGCGCAGCCGGGACGGCGTAGACGGCAGCCGCGACCCCGGCGTCAGCGATCCTGACCGGGAAGGTCACCCGCTGACCCTGGACCTCCCAGCTCCCGTCCGCGAGCCGCTCAGCCACGTGTGCACCTGCCCAGGATCACGATCGGACGGTAGCGCCGCGCCGCCCCGGGCCCGCTACGGGGCTTGCTGCTCCACGTACGCATCACCCGGCACGACGTCCGGCAACGTCTCGGGCGCCGTCTCGATCACGGTGTCGTACAGGCCTTCTGGGCCGTACGTCGGGCAGGCGTCGGGGTCGGCGAGCGGGCAGGGCGGCATGACCAGCGTCGACACGACCCGGCCCTCGCGCACGAAGACGGCGCGCAGCGGCACGGGAACGCTGAACATGTAGAACGGGCTGTCGACCAGGCCGTCGAAGCGGAACACCATGCCCGAGCCTGGCGGCACCGAGGTGCGGTTCATCAGCCCGTACGCCCGTTCATCGGGATCGTCCGCCACCTCGAGGGTCAGCGGCACGCCGTCGAGCGTCGCGCGGACCCGCTCGGGGGGCGGAGGCGTCGCAGCGGCTCGCCCGTCCCCGCCGTCGTCGCTGCACCCCGTGACGGTCAGGAGCAGCGCAGCGACGACGAGCGCGAGTCGCACGAGAGTCGCTACGCCAGACCGGTCTTCATGAAGGCGGAGTACGACGGCGCGATCGTCGCGGACGGGCCGACCTCGCCCGCAACGGCATCGAGGGTCTTCAGACCGTCACCGGTGTTGTAGAGGACCGTCTCGGCGTCGGGGTCGATCTGGCCCCGCTCGAGCAGCTGGCGCAGCGTCGCGACGGTCACGCCACCGGCCGTCTCCGCGAACAGGCCCTCGGTCGAGGCGAGCAGGCGGATGCCCTCGACGACCTGCTCGTCGGACACGTGCCCCATCGCACCGCCGGTGCGCCGGACCGCGTCGAGGGCGTACGGCCCGTCGGCCGGGTTGCCGATGGCCAGGGAGCGGGCGATCGTCTTGGGCTTGACCGGCTTGACAGTGTCCCAGCCGTTCTCGAAGGCGGTGGCGAGCGGAGAGCACCCGGTCGCCTGCGCGCCGTAGACCTTCCACGGCGACTCCTCGACCAGGCCGAGCTTGGTCAGCTCGCCGAAGGCCTTGTCGACCTTGGTGAGCAGCGAGCCGGACGCCATCGGGATGACGACCTGCGGCGGGATGCGCCAGCCGAGCTGCTCGGCCACCTCGTAGCCCAGGGTCTTGGAGCCCTCGGCGTAGTAGGGCCGCACGTTGACGTTGACGAACGCCCAGTCCTCGTTCTCGGCGATCTCGCTGCAGAGGCGGTTGACGTCGTCGTAGTTGCCCTCGATGGCCACCAGCGTCTGGCCGTAGACGGCGGTCTGCACGACCTTGCCCTGCTCGAGGTCGTTCGGGATGAAGACGACCGCACGCAGACCCGCGTGCGTCGCGTGTGCCGCGACGCTGTTGGCGAGGTTGCCGGTGCTGGCGCAGGAGACGGTCGTGTAGCCGAACGCCCGAGCGGCCGAGAGCGCGACGGAGACGACGCGGTCCTTGAACGAGTGGGTCGGGTTGGCGCTGTCGTCCTTGACCCACAGCGACCTCATGCCGAGCGCCTTGGCCAGGTTGTCGGCCTTGCGCAGCGGGGTCATGCCGGCGCCGAGGTCGACCCGCGTCGCGAGGTCCTGGCCGGCCGGGAGCAGCCCGGCGTAGCGCCAGATGGTCTGCGGTCCGGCCTCGATGCTCTGCCGGGTCACCCGCGCGAGCTTCTCGGGGTCGTAGCCGACCTCGAGCGGCGCGAAGCACTGGTCGCACACGTTGACGGGGGCGAGGGCCACCTCGTTGCGGCACTCGCGACAGACGAGGGCGCGGGCCGGTGAGCCGGCGAAGGAGGCGGGAAGGGCGAGCGTGGTCACGAAGGATCTCCTCATCTTCCCCGGGCCGGACGTCGGCGCGGGACGGAAGTGGCACCTGGCACGTGAGTGCTGGTTGCCGGGGCGTCATCGGGCCGTGTCCCTGGTGCCCCTCGGGATGAGCGGTGCTGTTCAGTTGTGTGGTGGAGGGCGGTGCCCGGTCGAGTGTACGGGGATGTCCCGCGTCGAGCCTCCCGGGTCTAGCCTGCGCCGGTGACCGCCCCCCTGCTGCTGGCCTCGAACCGGGGGCCGGTGTCGTTCGAGGAGGACGGCCTGGGGGGGCTCGCGCCGAGGCGGGGTGGCGGCGGGCTCGTCTCGGCGGTGGCCGGCGCGTCAGCGGTCGGCGACGCCCACTGGGTCTGCGCCGCACTCTCGGAGGCCGACCGCGCGGCGCTCCGCCAGGGGCGGGTCCCGGCCGGGGTCCAGATGCTCGACATCGACCCGGTCACCTTCGACCGCGCCTACAACCGGGTCGCCAACGCGACCCTGTGGTTCGTCGCGCACCTGCTGTTCGACACCGCGACCGCGCCGGTGTTCACCAGCCGGACCCAGCGCGAGTGGTCCGCCTACCGGGCCTACGGCGAGGCCTTCACCGACGCCCTCGCGGCCGCAGCAGCGCCCGGAGCCGCTGTCCTGGTGCAGGACTACCACCTGGCCCTCACGCCGCGACAGCTGCGCGCACGACGCCCCGACCTGCGGATCGGTCACTTCAGCCACACTCCCTGGGCCCCGCCGGAGTACTTCTGCCTGCTGCCCGACGACGTCGCCCGGGAGGTGCTGCTCGGCATGCTCGGCGCCGACGCCGTCGGCTTCCACTCTGCGCGGTGGGCCGACGCCTTCGCCCGGTGCTGCGTCGAGGTCCTCGGGGCAGCGTGGACGCAGGGGGCGCTCACCTTCGAGGGGCGGACGACCCGGCTCGGCGTGCACCCGCTCGGAATCGACGCGGTCGAGCTGCGCACCCGGGCCGCCGAGCCCGACGTCCAGGGACGGCTGCCGCTGCTGCGCGAGCTCGTCGGCGACCGCCAGCTGCTGCTCCGCATCGACCGCACCGAGCTCAGCAAGAACATCGTGCGCGGGATCGAGGCCTACCGCGAGCTGCTGCGCGAGCGCCCGCAGTGGCGCCGCCGGGTGGTGCACCTGGTCCTCGCCTACCCGTCGCGGCACGACCTGCCGGAGTACCGCTCGTACACCGGCGAGGTGCAGCGGATCGCCCGCGAGGTCAACGAGGAGTTCGCCGAGGACGGCTGGCTGCCGCTGCACCTCGAGGTCCGCGACGACTACCCCCGCTCCCTGGCGGCGTACGAGCTCGCTGACGTGCTGCTGGTCAACCCGCTGCGCGACGGGATGAACCTCGTCGCGAAGGAAGGACCGGTCCTGTCCGAGAAGGGGGTCTCGCTGGTCCTGTCCCGCCAGGCGGGGGCCGCCGACGAGCTGGGTGACGACGCGCACCTGGTGAACCCCTACGACGTGGCGCAGACCGCCCAGGCGCTGCACGAGGCCCTGTCGACCCCCGCCGACGTACGGCTGGCCCGGTGCTCCCGGCTCGCCGACGCGGCCAGGGCGATGCCACCGGCCCAGTGGCTGCAGGCCCAGCTGTCGGCACTGCCCGCCGCCCCTGCCGGCTCCTGACGCTGGCGGGGCGACCCTCGTAGGCTCCGCGCGTGCTCACCCTCACCGCGGTCCTGCGCAGCTCGGCCCGCTACGACCGCCACGGGATCGTGCGCCTGCCGCTGCAGGCACTGACCGGGCTCGGCCTGCGGGACGGTGACGTCGTGGTGCTCCGCGGGGTGCGCACGACCGCTGCGCTCACGGTCGTCGCCCCCCTGGACTGCCCGCCGGGGAGCGTGCTCTGCGACGAGCTCGTCATGTCGAACCTCGGCCTGCGCGACGGCGAGACCGTGGTCGTCGAGGCCGGGCCACGGGTCGAGGCGGCGCGGCTGACGGTGGCCGGGCCCGACGGCGTGACCCAGACGCTGGACCCCTCGGTCCTGCGGACCGCCCTGCTCGGCAAGGTGGTCACGACCGGCGACCAGGTGTCGCTGCGGCCCAGCGACCTCGCCCCTCCCGTCGACTTCGTGCGCCTGCGCAACACCCTGTCGACCTGGCTCGGCGCCGGCTGGCCGAGCCAGGTCCTGCACGTCACCGATACCGAGCCGGCCGGCCCGGTCGTCGTGACGATGGGGACCGTCGCGGGCTGGCAGGGCGGACGCACGACGACAGGGACGGCGACCCCCTCGGTGCCGAGCAGGCCGGGCACGGCGGTGCAGGTCCAGACGCTCGCCGACCTGCCCGGCCTCGAGAGCCAGGGCGCGGCCCTGAAGGAGTGGCTGGAGCTCGGCTTCCACCACCGTGACCTGCTGGCCCGGCTGGGCGGAACGCCGTCGCTCGGGGTGCTGCTCACCGGTGCGGCGGGCTCCGGCAAGGCAGCCCTGGTGGGCGCCGTGGCCCGGGACGTCGGGGCACGGGTCACGACGCTGTGGGCCCAGACGCTCGCCGCCACCGAGGCCACCGCCGCCGCCAAGCAGCTGGTCGACACCCTGTCGCGGGCCACCCGCGAGTCGCCGTCGGTCGTGCTGCTGGTCGACGTCGAGGCCATCGCCCCCCGCGAAGGCAGCGGCCCGCTGCTGCCGATCCTGCTCGAGGCGCTGCGCGACGTCGTGGCCGACGGCCGGGCCGCCGTCGTCTGCACGACGGCCCATCCCGACCGGGTCAGCCCGCAGCTGCGCATCCCCGGGACGCTCGACCACGAGCTGTCCATCCCGCTACCGGACCGGGGTCAGCGGTTGCGGCTGCTCGAGGTCGCCACCCACGCCGTCCCCCTGGCGGCTGACGTCGCCGTGGACGAGATCGCCGGTCGTACGCCCGGTTTCGTCGCGGCTGACGTGCTCGCACTGGTCCGCGAAGCCGGCCTGCGCGCGGCCGCTCGCCAGCGCGACAGCGAGTCGCCGACGATCTCGGCCGCGGACTTCGACGGGGCTCTCGACGTCGTGCGGGCCAGCTCGATGGAGGGCGCGACGCTCGACATCGCCTCCATGACCCTCGACGACGTGGGCGACATGGTCGAGGTGAAGGCCGCGCTCACCGAGGCCGTCCTGTGGCCGCTCAACTACCCCGACACCTTCGCCCGCCTCGGTGTCGCGCCGCCGCGCGGGCTCCTGCTCTACGGGCCGCCCGGGTGCGGGAAGACCTTCCTGGTCAAGGCGATCGCCGGTTCCGGTCAGGCCAACGTGCTGTCGGTCAAGGGCGCGGAGCTGCTCAGCAAGTGGGTCGGCGAGAGCGAGCGGGCCGTGCGCGAGCTGTTCCGGCGGGCCCGCGAGTCGGCCCCCTCGATCGTGTTCCTCGACGAGGTGGACGCCCTCGCGCCGGTGCGCGGGCAGTCCAGCGACGGGGGTACGACCGACCGGGTCGTGGCTGCCCTGCTCACCGAGCTCGACGGGGTGGAGTCG
>JAOPWP010000048.1 GCA_025965615.1 Frankiales bacterium | reverse complement strand
GAGGTGTCGCTTGTGCATGGAGGTGCTCCGTTCGGGCTGATGTGGCGGTGAGGCACGTGCCGAGCCCTGCCGGATTAGGCCCGCGTGGGTACGGGGCGGTCGGCCTACGGCCTGCTGACGCAGAGCTCCCGTACCGGGTCGGCCTTGGGCATGCTGGACCGGCAGCGCCGGCCGCCGGGTACTCCGCTGAGCTCGCGCGAGGCGAGCTGGGCGCCGACCGCCTTGCGGGGGGCGAAGAAGTACCAGGCGAGCGCGGCGATGACGGCGATGCCGCCGAGGACGACGGCGATCTCAGTGGCGTTCATGGACGCTCCTCGGGACGATTGTCGGGTTCGGCGGCGGTGCGGGACAGCTTCGGGACCTCGCCCGGAGCCTGCGCGCATGAGGACCCGCGCGAGCCGAACGTGGAGGGGGGCCGTCGCAACGGCAGGGCTGGCGGTGCCAGCGGCGCCACCACGACCGAGGCGGCCACCAGGGAGAGACAGGTCTGTTCTGGCGCCCTCCACGGTCTGCCAAGGACGCACCGCCACAGCCTGGCGGGAAGCTGCGCGCACCGCCGGCGTCAGCTACCGGTGCGCGTGCGTCAGACCGTCCTCGTGGGTGTGCTCCGCCGGACCGGGGGCGCTGCCGCCCATCCCGCGCATGCCCCACATCATCCAGACCATCATCCCCACGCACGCCAGCGGCCAGAGCAGGAACAGCAGACCCCCGGCATTGCCGGTCAGGAACAGGACCGCGCCGAGGGCGACGACCGTGATCATGAGGTACGCGTGCTTGCCGTGGTTCATGAGGAGCAGTTCCTCGCGTCCGCCGATCGGGCCCGGCGCCGGCGGGCCGTGCCCGCCGGATCTTCCGGGCCCATCTGCATCGTGCACCCGTACGGGTACAGGGGCACGGGCCGAAGGTCCCGACTACGGGGCCTACGGGACCACGGGGCCTACGGGAAAGGTCGCGGGCCCGAAGCCGTCAGCGGAGAAGATGATCCCGCCGGGGTAGAGCAGCACCCCGTGACCTGGCCTCGTGCGTGGAGCGGGCGACGAGAATCGAACTCGCGTTCTCAGCTTGGGAAGCTGATGTTCTGCCGCTGAACTACGCCCGCAGCGGTGCAGGGCGTCACTCTACTAGCCTCCGCCCATGCTGCTGAGCGACCGGGACCTGAAGGCCGCCCTCGCGGCGGGGCGGCTGGGCCTCGACCCCTACGACGAGGCGATGGTGCAACCGAGCAGTGTCGACGTGCGGCTCGACCGCTACTTCCGGGTCTTCGCCAACCACCGCTACACGCACATCGACCCGGCCGTGGCGCAGGACGACCTCACCGAGCTGCTCGAGCCTGAGGGCGAGGAGCCGTTCGTGCTGCACCCGGGGGAGTTCGTCCTCGGGTCCACGCTGGAGGTCATCTCGCTCGCCGACGACCTGGCAGCCCGACTGGAGGGGAAGAGCTCCCTCGGCCGTCTGGGCCTGCTGACCCACTCCACCGCGGGCTTCATCGACCCCGGGTTCTCGGGGCACGTGACCCTCGAGCTGTCCAACGTGGCGAACCTGCCGATCAAGCTCTACCCCGGCATGAAGATCGGTCAGATCTGCGTGCTGCCGCTGTCGTCGCCGTCCGAGCACCCGTACGGGTCGAGCGTCTACGGCTCGCGGTACCAGGACCAGCGGGGCCCCACGCCGTCCCGCTCGTACCTGCGCTTCTCCCGCACCCCGACCCTGTAGCGCGGGGCGCCGGACTCGCCACAGGGCGGCCCGCGGGTGCGGGCCGCCCTGCGGGAAGAGGGGGCCTAGTACGGGCAGGTGGCGCGGTACTCGTCGTAGGTCGTGCTCGGTGCCGGCGGCGGCGGGCACAGGAACTGGGTGTAGCGGGTGTCGTTGTCGACGAAGCGCTTGAGCCAGGCCACGGATTGCCGCGAGGTCGGGGCGTTCGCGGAGTTGGTGGTGTTGTGGCTCGCGCCGTTGAGCTCGGCGTAGGCCTTCTGGCCTGCGCCGAGGTTCGTGTAGAACGGTTCTGCGTGGTCGGCGACGGGGGCGATGGTGTCGCCGTCGGCGCCGATGATCAGGGTCGGGGTCGAGACCTCGGGCCAGGTCTTGTCGCTGTGCCAGGGTGCGAGCGGGATCGCGGCCTGCAGCGACGGGCGGGTCTTGGCGGCTGCCAGTGAGCCGCCGCCGCCCATGGAGTGGCCCATGACCGACAGCCGGGTCGCGTCGACCCGGTTGCGGACCGAGCTGGTCTTGGTCAGGTAGTCGAGCGCGGCGAGCAGTTGGGTGCCGCGCGAGTCGGGCTGGTCGCCGGTGGAGTTGGTGTTGATGGTGATGACCACGAAGCCGTGGGAGGCCAGGCGCGGGCCGAGCCAGCTGATCGCCGACTGGGTCTCGGTGAAGCCGGGGGAGATCGCGACGCCACCGAAGGTTCCCGAGGTCGTGGAGGTCGGGTAGTAGATCGTCGCCGCGCCGAACCCGGGTGTCGCGCTGTCGGCGACGGTCGTGGAGGTGTAGGCGAACGAGCCGTTGCGCTCCAGGGCGCTCGCGGTCGGGTCAGGACCGCGGCGGTACTCGGTCTCAGCAGCGGCGGTGGTCGGTACAGCCAGCACGGACATGCCGACGGCGAGGGCGGTTCCGATCGACGCCACCACAGACTTGCGGGTCTTCAGCACAGACACTTCTCCTTCGAGGAATCGTGGGATTTCCGGGAGGGGATGGAGCGGTGTGAAGTGAGTCACAATGCGACGCCTTTGGCAAGTGTTGCTTTCTGCGAGGTCCAGGAAAGATCCGTTCCGCGTTACTGTCGAGAGCAGAGGTGCTGAGGAGGTCGTCGTGGCAGCAAGGTCGGGCAGCTCCGAGCAGGCCGTCCCACAGGGGGCACGCCCGACCGCAGCGGACGCACGTCGGCTCGCCCTGCGCACCTACCTGCAGGGGCGTCGGCTCGACATGCGGGGCATGGCTGCCGAGCTCGGGGTCAACCGGGCCACCCTCTACCGCTGGGTCGGCTCCCGCGACGAGCTGCTCGTGGACGTCCTGTGGGTGCTGTCGGACCACTCCCTGCAGGTCGCGCGCAAGCAGGCGACGGGCACCGGGAGCGAGCGCGTGGTCCGCCTCGTCGTCGCGTTCCTGGAGCAGGTGGTCGACAACCACGGCATGAAGGTGTTCCTGCGCGACGAGAGCGATCTGGCGCTGCGGCTGCTGAGCCGCGCCGATCACGGGTTCCAGCCCAGGCTCGTCGAGGCGATCCGGGCCGAGCTGGAGCAGGAGGTGGCCGCAGGCACCCTCGTCCTCGACGTCGACGTGTCCGAGGCGGCCTTCGTCGTCGTCCGGATCATCGGGACCTACACCTACCTCGACCTGCTGACCGGCGAGACCCCCGACGCCAGCCGGGCCGAGCCCATCCTCAGGATGCTCCTGCGCTAGCAGCGAGCCGGGCCCGCCAGCCCCAGCAGCCTGAGCGCCTTCGAGTAGCGGGTCAGTCCCGCCGACACCGCGTCCGGACGCTGCACGTACCACGCCGACCGGGACTCGGTGATGCTCTCGGGACCCACGGCCTCCCCGCCGAGGAGCCAGTGCTCCCGGGCCTGCGATGCCTCGAGGCCGAGCGCGGCCAGCACCTGCCACGGGAACAGTCGCTGTGCCAGGTCCCGCGTGCGACCCCCCCGGGGGGGTAGGGCGCGGTTCATGTCGTCGAACCGGAGGTCAGGAGCCGTCCCCGCGCTGCGCGTCGCCTCCGTCCCCAGCGACCACGCCTACGTGCGCCACCTGTCGCCGCTGCGCCCCCCGTACGGCGTCCTGCGCCTTCCGGACCCGCCCGTCCCTGGAGCGCCGCCCGGGCAGTGGTGGCCCTCGCCGGTCCTGGAGCCCGAGTGGCTGCGCGCCCACCGCAGGGAGGTCGACCTCGTCCACCTCCACTTCGGCTTCGAGCACCGCTCAGCGGCCCAGCTGGCGGAGTGGGTGCTCGAGCTGCAGGCGCTCGGGCTCCCGTTGGTGCTGACCGTGCACGACCTCACGAACCCGCACCTGCTCGACCAGGCGCCGCACGACGCCGCCCTGGACGTGCTCGTCCCGGCCGCCGCCCGGGTCATCACCCTCACCCCAGGCGCAGCGGAGCAGGTGAGCAACCGGTGGGACCGCCCGGTCGACGTGCTGCCGCACCCGCACGTCGTGGACCTCGCGCGCATGGCGCAGCCTCGCCCGGTCTCCGCGGGCTACGTCGTCGGTCTGCACGACAAGCCGCGGGCGGGCAACGACCCGGAGGCGGTACGGGCGCACCTCCAGCGCATCGTCGCTGCGCTGCCGGGCGGGCGGGTGCACCCCGGCCACGGCCCGCGGCGGCTCTGCGACGCCGAGCTCTGGGACCACCTGGCCGGGCTCGACGTGCTGGTGCTGGCCTACCGCTCAGGCACCCATTCGGGCTTCGTGGAGGCCTGCCACGACCTGGGCACGACCGTCGTCGCTCCGCGGGTGGGCCACCTCGCGGAGCAGGCGCCGGTGCTGTCGTACGAGCTGGACGACCCTGCCTCGCTCGAGCTCGCCCTGCGCCGAGCCTTCGACGTCCGGCCCGGACCCCGGGCAGACCCGGCCGCCCGGGTAGCCCAGCGCGAGCAGCTCGCGCAGGCGCACGCGTCGATCTACGCCTCCGCCCTCGAGAGCGTCTCGCGCAGGCGCCGGGGGGCGGCATGAGGATCGGACTGATCGCCTCGGCACGCTTCCCGGTCGCCGAGCCGTTCGCCGGTGGGCTCGAGGCGCACACCTGGTCGCTGGGCACCGCGCTCACCGCTCGGGGCCACGACGTCACGGTCTTCGCGGCGCCCGGCTCCGACCCGGCCCTCGGGGCCCGGGAGCTGCTCGTCGAGTCCGCCCGGATCAGCGACGCCGCTCGCGCCGACGTCAGCATGTCGCCGGAGTGGTGGTTGCAGGAGCACCACGCCTACCTCTCGCTGATGCTCGAGCTGCGCGGCGCGGGGCTCGACGTCGTGCACAACAACTCGCTGCACTACCTGCCGGTCGCCATGGCAGCGACGCTCCCGGTCCCCGTCGTCACGACCCTGCACACGCCCCCGACCCCGTGGCTCGAGTCCGCCATCCAGGCCCCCCAGCGGTGTCCGGTCACCTTCGCGGCGGTCAGCGCGCACACTGCCCGGGCGTGGCGGCACGTCGTGCCCGACGCCACCGTGGTGCGCAACGGGGTCGACGTGGAGCGGTGGCGCGAAGGCGCAGGCGGCGGCCCTGCCGTGTGGTCCGGCCGGATCGTCCCGGAGAAGGGGGCGCACCTCGCGGTCCAGGCCGCGGTGAAGGCGGGCGTGCCCCTGGTGCTGGCGGGTCCTGTGCTCGACGTCGGGTACTTCGAGCAGCTGGTCGAGCCCTGGCTCGGGCCCCAGGTCGAGCACGCCGGGCACCTGCGCACCGACGAGCTCGTCGAGCTCGTCGGCGGCGCGTCCGCCTGTCTGGTCACCCCCTGCTGGGACGAGCCGTACGGCCTCGTCGTCGCCGAGGCGATGTCCTGCGGCACGCCCATCGCAGGGTTCCGGCGGGGCGCCCTTCCGGAGCTGGTGTCGCGCGCCTCAGGGCGGCTGGCCCGCGGCGGGGACGTGGAGGGCCTCGCTGCTGCCCTGGTGGAGGCCGTCGAGCTCGATCGGCGCGCCGTACGTGCCCTCGCCGTCGACAGCTGCTCGGTCGAGGCGATGGTCGACGGCTACGAGCGGCTCTACGCCACGACGACCGCGGAGCAGGCAGCGTGACCCGGGGCGATCGATGATCGGTCGGACCTCGTGATCGGCTGGTACGTGCACGACCACGGAAGCGGGCACGCGCAGCGGCTCGCCGCCGTGACGCCGCACCTGCGCACCCCGGTGACCGTCCTGTCGTCCCTGGCGCCCCGCCCCGACGTGCCGGGCGACTGGCTCCAGCTCGCGGACGACCTGCCGACCGGGCACGACACCGACGTGAGCGCAGGGGGGACCCTGCACTGGGCGCCGCGCCACCACCGCGGCCTGCTCGAGCGGGGTGCCGAGATCGCCGGCTGGGTGGCCCGGGCCCGCCCCTCACTGGTCGTGGTCGACGTCTCCGTCGAGGTGGCCGTCCTGGTGCGGTCCCTGGGCGTCCCGGTCGTGGTCGCCGCGATGCGCGGCCAGCGCACCGATCGCGCCCACGCCACGGCGTACGACCTCGCGAGCGCCCTGCTCGCCCCCTGGCCAGCCTCCCTGCCCGAGCCGTGGCCGTCGAGCTGGCTCGACAAGACCTGGCACGTGGGCGCGCTCTCCCGGCTCGACGGCCGGCCCTCGCGCCCGGCGCCGGGCGGGCGCCGGGTGGTGGTGCTCTGGGGGCAGGGCGGCGGCGAGGTCAGCCTGTCCGAGGTGCGTGCCGCGGAGCGCGCGACCCCCGGATGGAGCTGGGACGTGATCGGCCTGCCCGGCGGGCTCTGGGTGGCCGACCCGTGGCCGCTGCTCCAGGCCGCCGACGTCGTGGTCACCTCGGCGGGGCAGAACGCGCTGGCGGAGGTGGCCGCTGCGCGCCGCCCCGCCGTCGTCCTGCCCCAGGAGCGGCCGTACGACGAGCAGCGTGCCAACGCGGCGGCGCTGTCCCGCGCCGGTCTCGCCGTCGTACGCCAGGCCTGGCCCGCGCCTGAGCAGTGGAGCGCCGTGCTCGACGAGGCGTCCGCCCTCGACGGCGAGCGCTGGGCGCAGTGGTCCGACGGCCGCGGGGCAGAACGGGCGGCCGCCCTGCTGGACGAGGCGGCGCTGGACGGGAGCGCGCCGGACGTCGGCCGCCAGGAGGTCGCGTGCGCACCGCGCTGATCACGATCGCCTCCGGCCGGTCGTCCCACCTGGCCGCCCAGGCCGCGGCGGTGGCGCGCAGCACCCTCGCGCCGGACGCCTACGTCGTGGTCGCCATGGGCGACCCCGCCCTCGCTCAGGTGGTGCCGCAGGCTGACCTGGTCCACGTGCCGCGGGTCGCCGGGGCGCTGCCGCTGGCTGCCGCCCGCAACGCAGGGGTCGCCCGCGCCCGGGAGCGAGGAGCGGAGCTGCTGGTGCTGCTGGACGTCGACTGCCTGCCCGAGAAGGGGATGCTGGGTCGCTACGCGGAGGTGGCCGGGCAGCGCAGCGGCGTCCTGTGCGGGCCGGTCGGCTACCTCCCGCCCCGGCCGCCGCAGGGCTACCCGCTGTCGGGCCTGCGAGAGCTCGCGACGCCGCACCCGGCGCGGCCCGTACCCGGCGACGACGAGGTCCTTCCCGCCCACGACCCGGACCTGTTCTGGTCGCTGTCGTTCGCCGTGCCCGCTGACGCCTGGGACACGATCGGCGGCTTCTGCGAGGACTTCTACGGCTACGGCGGCGAGGACACCGACTTCGGCCACGCCGCCGCCCGGGCCGGTGTGCCGATGTGGTGGGTGGGCGGCGCGTGGGCCTTCCACCAGGACCACGGTGCGAGCGGGCCCCCGGTGCAGCACCTGGACGACATCGTGCGCAACGCGGGGGTGTTCCGAGACCGCTGGGGGTGGGAGCCCATGTCCGGCTGGCTCCAGGAGTTCTCCCGTCGGGGGCTGATCGAACGCGACGGCGACCGGTGGGTGCGCAGGTGAGGGTCCTCGCCGTCGTCCCGGGCCCGACCGGTTCCGGAGTGGTCCGTCACGGACTGACGATCGCCTCGGCGCTGACCGCTGCCGGCTGTGAGGTGACGGTCGTCCGCGAGGCGGCCGCTGGGCAGGGCGACTCCTGCGACCTGACCTCGGTCCAGTTCACCGACGCCCTGTTCGGCCCTGACGTGGCCAGCGCGACGCAGGCGTTCCTCGCGTGGAGCGCGACGGCGCCGCGGCCGCTCGTCGTGACGCTGCACGACGTCCCGGGGTCCGACCCGGACGCTGCCCGTGACGCCCGCCGCCTCGCCGGCTACCTGCGGGTGGCGGCCGCCTGCGACGGGGTCCTCGTCTGCTCCCGGCGCGAGGGCGAGGCCCTGCGGCGGCTGGGCGTCGAGGTCAGCGTGGTCCCGCTGCCGGTGCTGCCCCCCGCGCCACCGGGCGCCGTGCCCGAGTGGGGGTCGCGACCCACGCTCGGGGTGCTCGGGTTCGTCTACCCCGGCAAGGGCCACGCCGACGCCCTCGAGGCGGCAGCGGCGTTGCGCTCCGGCATCCAGGTGGTGGCCCTCGGTGGCGCCAGTCCGGGGTCCGCCCAGCTCGTCGCCGAGCTGCACGACCTGGCCGCAGACCTGGACGTGCCGTTCCGGGTCACCGGCACGCTGTCCGACGCCGACCTGCACGCCGCGGCCCTCGCGACGACGGTCCCGCTCGCTGCCTACCGCACGCTCGGCGCTTCGGCGTCGCTCGCGAGCTGGCTCGCGTGCCGTCGGCGACCGGTGGTGACCGCCGGGCCGCAGGCGCAGGAGGCCGAGGAGCGCTGGCCGGGGTCGGTGCTCCAGGTGGCCCCGAGCGGGCTGGTCGCGGCGCTGGCAGCTGCCTTCGAGGACCCGTCCTGCACCTGGCTGCCCCAACCGCCGCCGGCCGGCCCGATCGCAGAGCAGCACCTCGCAGCCTTCTCGTCCGTGCTCGCCCGCACGGCCCGGGCTCACCCCGCCCCGGCCCCCCGGTGAGGCCTCGCGTCGTCAGCCCCAGCGCGGTGCTCGTCCCGCAGAACAGGTGGGACCTGCTGCCGACCGGGCCCGCCCCGAGCGTGACGGTGGTCGTGCCGCACTACGAGCAGCCGGTCCAGCTCGCCCGGGTCCTGGCCGCGCTCACCGAGCAGAGCGCAGGCCACCTCGACGTCGTGGTCGCCGACGACGGGTCGGCTCAGGCGCCGACCGTGCCGGCCGGGGTGCGCCTCGTGCGCCAGGACGACCTGGGCTTCCGGGCGGCTGCGGCCCGCAACCTCGGCGCCGCTGCGTCCACGGCCGACGTCCTGGTGTTCCTCGACGCCGACACGGTCCCCGAGCCCGGCTTCGTCGAGGTCCTCGTCCGGCGGCTGGGTGCCTGCCCGGACGTGGTCGCGGTCGGCCGCCGGCGGCACGCCGACCTGTCCGGCGACGGCGCCGAGCTGCCGGAGCCGTCCTGGCTGCGCGAGGCGTACGCGGCCAGCCGCGACCTGCTCGACGCCGACGGGCGCAGCTTCCGCTTCGTGATCAGCGCTGTGCTCGCCTGTCGGCGGTCCCTGTTCGAGGACCTCGGCGGGTTCGACGAGCGGTTCGTCGGATACGGCGGCGAGGACTGGGACTTCGGCTACCGCGCCTGGAACGCCGGGGCGGTGCTGGTGCACGAGCCCGGAGCCGTCGCCTGGCACGACGGCCCGGAGTGGGCCGGCCGGGCCGACGCGGCGGGCCGTGCGGTCAAGGACGCCGAGACCGCGAGGCTCGCGGCGCTCGTGCCCGAGCCGGGGACCCGCGGCGCTCCGATGCCCGCCGAGCTGCCCGACGTCCTCGTGGACCTCGAGACCTACGACGCCCGGTGCGTGCACGCGCTCCTCCGACAGGACCACCGCGACCTGCAGGTACGGGTGGGCCGGCCGGTGGGCGAGCTGCACGCGAGCGCCGTACGGGTGCAGCCGTGGACCGCTGACCAGCTGCGCCGGGCCCGGGTCCGGTTGCGCCTCGACCAGCCGGCCCTGCTCGCGCCACCCGTGGTGGACGCCCTGGTCGACCGGCTGACCCGGGACGGCCTCGGCGAGCTGGTCCTGCACGTGGATGGCGAGGTCGTCGGAGTCGCCCAGAGCACCCGCGCCCTCGGCCGCGCCCGGCGCTGGGCGGGGACGGTCGACGACGTCGTGGGGTGGGCCTTCGGCCGGGCCGACGTCGAGGTCCCCGTCGTACAGCCGCGGGACGACCTCGCCGGGTTCCTGGCCTCCCCTTGGGACGCCTCCGAGCGCTGACGCCCCGGGCGGGGCACCAGGTTCCCCCAACCGATCTTGCTGAGGCTGCGGATGATCGGTTGGGGGTCCTGACGGGCTCCCAGACGGTCCGACGTTCCCCCGACCGATCTTCCTGGGGCGCCGCCATGATCGGTCGGGTGGCCCGCCCAGCGTGCAGGCGTCCCCTGGTCCCCCCAGCCGATCATGGGGGCCTCGGCGCACCCCCCTGTACGCACGGGCGTCGGGCGGAGCCCCCCGTACGCACGAGCGGCGGCCCTCCGAGGAGGACCGCCGCCGTCGTCGCTGTGTTCGAGCCGTCTACTCCGGCTTCGGCTCCGGAGCCTTCGGGTTGCCGGGGCCCTGGCCCTCCGTGGCCCCACCGGGAGCGTTGCCAGGGGTGCCGGTGCTGTGCGCAGGACCCTGACCCGGGGTCGGGCCGGAGCCCTCGGCCGTGCGCGCCGGGGCGGCATCTGCGCTGGGGGGACTGGTCGGCAGGGTCGTCGACGGCGGCTCGAGCGTGACGCCCGAGCTCGCCGGGTCGGACACCGACGGGGGAGCGCTCGTCGGGTCGGCCTGAGCGAGGGTTCCCTGGTCCATCTGCGCGGTCTCGGCGGGCGTCGCGGCGACCGGCTTCGCGGCCTCGACGGTGACGTCCGGGGTCACGGCGTTCTCGCCGCCCTGCTCGTCACCGCCCCCGGCGCCGACCAGCGCCGGCTGCTTGGCCGACACGAGCGAGCGGGCCAGGATCTGCGACACGTCGAGCACCTGCACGTCGTCCCTGGCCTCGCCCGACTGCTGCTTGGCGGTGACCGCGTCGGACAGCATCACCATGCAGAACGGGCACGCCGTGGAGATGATGTCGGGGTCGAGACCGAGCGCCTCGTCCGTGCGCTCGACGTTGATCGACTTCCCGATCTTCTCCTCCATCCACATGCGCGCGCCACCGGCACCGCAGCAGAAGCCGCGCTCCTTGCACCGGGGCATCTCCTGCGACGACAGGCCCTGGATCGCGGCCAGGATCTCCCGCGGAGGCGTGTAGACCTTGTTGTGCCGGCCCAGGTAGCACGGGTCGTGGTAGGTGACCTTCTCGTCCACGGACGCCACCGGCACCAGGTGGCCGTCGGCGATGAGCGAGCCGAGCAGCTGGGTGTGGTGGACCACGTCGTAGTGCCCGCCGAGCTGGGGGTACTCGTTGGCAAGGGTGTTGAAGCAGTGCGGGCAGGTGGCGACGATCTTGACGTGCTTGTCGGCGGTCGCCCCGACGCTGTTGAGCGTCTCGACGTTCTCCTGACCCAGCGCCTGGAAGACGAACTCGTTGCCGAGCCGACGCGCAGGGTCGCCGGTGCAGGTCTCGCCACGGCCGAGCACGGCGAACTCGACGCCGGCGGTGTGCAGCAGCTCGGCCACCGCCCGGGTCACCTTCTTGGAGCGGTCCTCGAGGGCGCCGGCGCAACCGACCCAGAACAGGTACTCGACCTCTTGCGGGATCTCGCCGTCGACGACGCGGACCTCGAACGACAGGCCCTCCATCCAGTCCTCGCGGGCCTTGTTGTTCAGGCCCCACGGGTTGCCGGCGTTCTCGAGGTTGCGCAGCATCACGCCGGCCTCGCTGGGGAACGCCGACTCGATCAGCACCTGGTAGCGGCGCATGTCGAGGATGTGGTCGACGTGCTCGATGTCGACCGGGCACTGCTCGACGCAGGCGCCGCAGGTCGTGCAGCTCCACAGGACGTCGGGGTCGATGACCCCGCCCTCCTCGGCGGTGCCGACCAGCGGTCGTACGGCCTGGTCGTGGTTGGTGCCCATCACGCGCTCGTAGCCGGACTCGGGGACGTGGTGCTTGTCCTCGTCCTGTGCGCCGGGCGGCGAGAAGTTGGGGACGTGGTCCTCGGGGGCGGTCGCGGTGCCCAGGATGTACGGAGCCTTCGCGAACAGGTGGTCACGCAGGTTCATGATCAGCAGCTTCGGCGACAGCGGCTTGCCGGTGTTCCAGGCCGGGCACTGCGACTGGCAGCGGCCGCACTCGGTGCAGGTGGCCATGTCGAGCATGGCGGTCCACTTGAAGTCCTCGACCTTGGCGACCCCGAAGGTGTCCTCGTCGGGGTCGGCCTCCTCGAGCTCGAGGACCTTGCCGTTGCTCATCATCGGCAGCAGCCCTCCGAGGGCCACGCCGTCGGGGTTGCGCTTGGTGAGCACGTTGATCGGCGCGACGACGATGTGCAGGTGCTTGGAGTACGTGACCATCACGAGGAAGCCGAAGACGACGGCGATCTGCCCGATGACCATGACGTCTTCGATCCGCTCGTTGGCGGTCTCGCCGAGCGGTTCGATGACGTGCGCCAGCAGGTTCGAGAAGAAGATCGCGCCCGGGTTGTCCTGCCAGGGCGAGACACCGGTGTTGAGCTGCGCAGCCCGGATCCCGAACATCGTGAAGATCACCAGGAAGATCAGCCCCAGCACGACCCAGGCGGCCTTGGTGTGCGAGCCGTAGAAGCGGGAGTCGCGACCGATCGTCTCGGGCTTGGCCCGCAGGCGGATCACCGCGAAGGCGGCGAGGCCGAGCAGGACGGCGACCCCGAACAGGTCCTCGAGGAAGCCGAAGACCGGGTTCTTGCCGATCAGCGGGATGTGGAAGTCGACGTCGAACAGGGCGCCGACGGCCTCGATGATCGTGAACGTCAGGATGATAAAGCCCCAGAACACCATGAAGTGCGCGATGCCGGGCACGTTCCACTTCAGCAGGCGGGCCTGGCCAGCGACCTCCCGCACCTGCCCGAGCAGCCGCTTGGGCCAGGCGTCGAGGCGCCCGGGTGAGGGTTGGCCGGACGCGATCAGGCGGTAGAGGAAGAGCACCCGCCGTCCCGCGACGGCCAGGGCGACGACGGCGATCGTGAGACCGACGACCAGGCGCACGATCATGTGGGTGTCCACAGGGTCCTCCAGGTACGGGGGTCGAGCGGGGGGCGACGGCACGCCAGGCGCACCGCAGCGAGGGGAGCCTACGGGGGGCCGTGCCCAGGCTCGTGCCGGGCCTCGCTCATCCTCGCCCGAGCCCGCTCCGGGCGCCTGCCCCCGTCGGTCCGGCCTGCCCTCAGATGGCCGCGTCGAGCAGGCGCACAGCGGCGCCCCAGAGCAGCGCGGTCAGGGGCCCGGCCAGCAGAAGGCACAGGACCAGCGCGAGCACGCGCATCCGGCGGTTGGGGGCGCCGTTGCGGTCCCGCATCACGGAGAGCATCCCGTCACGGTGGCACACGACGGGAGGCCAGGCCCCGCGGGACCGGCATGAGCCAGTGCCGTACAGGCTCCTTGAGCCGGGAACACTCAGGTCCACTTGACGCTTGGACGAGGAGCAGCCACCCTGAGTGGCAGGCACTCAACCGTACGACGGAAAGGTCTCTCCCCCATGGCACGTGCAGTCGGCATCGACCTCGGCACCACCAACTCCTGCGTCGCGGTCCTCGAGGGCGGTGAGCCCGCCGTCATCGCCAACGCCGAGGGTGCGCGCACGACCCCCTCGATCGTCGCCTTCGCCAAGAACGGCGAGGTGCTGGTCGGCGAGGTGGCCAAGCGCCAGGCGGTCACCAACGTCGACCGCACCATCCGGTCGGTCAAGCGCCACATGGGCACCGACTGGAACCAGAGCCTGGACGGCAAGGACTTCACCGCCCAGCAGATCAGCGCCTTCATCCTGCAGAAGCTCAAGCGCGACGCCGAGAGCTACCTGGGTGAGCCGGTCACGGACGCCGTCATCACCGTCCCGGCCTACTTCTCCGACCACGAGCGCCAGGCGACCAAGGAGGCCGGCGAGATCGCCGGGCTGAACGTCCTGCGCATCGTCAACGAGCCGACCGCCGCGGCGCTGGCGTACGGCCTGGACAAGGGCGAGAAGGAGCAGACGATCCTCGTCTTCGACCTCGGCGGCGGCACCTTCGACGTGTCCCTGCTCGAGATCGGTGAGGGCGTCATCGAGGTCAAGAGCACCTCGGGCGACAACAAGCTCGGTGGCGACGACTGGGACCAGCGGGTCGTCGAGCACCTGGTCAAGCAGTTCCAGCTCAGCAACAACGGCATCGACCTGTCGGGCGACAAGATGGCGATGCAGCGGCTGCGCGAGGCTGCGGAGAAGGCCAAGATCGAGCTTTCCGCCTCGCAGTCGACCGGCATCAACCTGCCCTACATCACGGCGAGCCCCGAGGGCCCGCTGCACCTCGACGTCACCCTCACCCGGGCCGAGTTCCAGCGCATGACGCAGGACCTGCTCGACCGCTGCAAGGGCCCGTTCCAGAACGCGATCAAGGACGCCGGCATCGCCCTCTCGGCGATCGACCACGTCGTGCTGGTCGGCGGCTCGACCCGCATGCCGGCCGTGTCCGACCTGGTCCGCGAGCTCACAGGCAAGGAGCCCAACAAGGGCGTCAACCCCGACGAGGTCGTGGCCGTCGGCGCGGCGCTGCAGGCCGGTGTCCTCAAGGGCGAGGTCAAGGACGTCCTGCTGCTCGACGTGACGCCGCTGTCCCTGGGCATCGAGACCAAGGGCGGCATCATGACCAAGCTGATCGAGCGCAACACGACGATCCCGACCAAGCGCTCCGAGGTGTTCACGACGGCTGACGACAACCAGCCGTCCGTGCAGATCCAGGTCTTCCAGGGCGAGCGCGAGATGGCGCAGTACAACAAGAAGCTCGGCATGTTCGAGCTGACCGGCCTGCCTCCGGCCCCGCGCAGCGTCCCCCAGATCGAGGTCACCTTCGACATCGACGCCAACGGCATCGTGCACGTCTCGGCGAAGGACCTCGGGACCGGCAAGGAGCAGCGCATGACCATCACGGGTGGCTCCGCGCTGCCCAAGGACGAGGACGAGCGCAAGATGCGCGAGGCCGAGGAGTACGCCGAGGAGGACAAGAAGCGCCGCGACGAGGCCGAGACCCGCAACTCTGCCGAAGGGCTCGTGTTCTCGACCGAGAAGTTCCTCGGCGAGAACGGCGACAAGCTCCCGGCCGAGGGCAAGGCCGACGCCGAGGCGGCGCTGACCGACCTGCGCTCGGCCCTCGGCGGCAGTGACATCGCTGCGGTCAAGACGGCCGCCGAGGCCCTGTCCAGCAAGACGCAGGTGCTCGGAGCCGCGCTCTACGCGCAGCAGGCCGAGGGCGAGGGCGCTGCTGCCGGAGCCGGCCCGGTCGAGGACGACGGCGTCGTCGACGCCGAGGTCGTCGAGGACGAGGGCAAGTGACGGCCGGCGACCAGGGGCGGGACTCCGACCGGATCGTCGACGACCCCGACGCGGTCGTGGTCAACGACCGTCGTCGGCTCGACCCCGAGACCGGCCAGGTGCGCGCGCCGGCTGCTCCCGTGGAGCAGCCGGCCGCCCCCGACCAGGAGCACCACCCCACCGAGGCCGAGGTCCTCGAGGCCGAGGTGATCGGGTCCGACGACGACGTCCGGGCGGCCGAGCTGACCGCCGACCTGCAGCGGGTGACCGCGGAGTACGCCAACTACCGCAAGCGGGTGGAGCGTGACCGGGTCGCCGTCGTCGAGATGGCCACGGCGGGACTGCTGTCCGGGCTGCTGCCCGTGCTCGACGACATCGAGCGGGCGCGTCAGCACGACGACGTGCACGGCGCGTTCAAGGGCGTGGCCGACGCGGTCGAGGCGCTGACCGGCAAGCTCGGGCTCGAGCGCTTCGGCGAGGTCGGTGAGCCCTTCGACCCGTCCGTCCACGAGGCGCTCATGCAGGCCGAGCCCGACCCGGAGGCCACCGTCGCCACGTGCGCGGCCGTGCTGCAGCCGGGCTACCGCCTGGCCTCGTCGAGCGCCGGGGCAGCCGGCCGGGTGCTCCGCCCGGCCCGGGTGTCGGTCGCCGAGCCAGGTGCTGTCGCGTCCGCCGCCGACCCCGGCACCGAGCAGTAGGGAGGGGAC
>JAOPWP010000024.1 GCA_025965615.1 Frankiales bacterium | reverse complement strand
TGGCCGCCGTCGTAGGCGGACACGTCCTCGTCCACCTCGACGAAGACGATCTTCGGGTCGTCGAGGTGGGCCTCGGCCCAGTCGGCGTCGACGAGCACGTCTGCGCGGCTCATGCGGTAGCTCCATTCGGGTTGGCGTTGCGGGATGTCGTACGGAGGATGCGGAGGTAGAGCTCGCAGCCCAGGCAGATGCCGAAGGCGGCGTTGAGCAGGGCCGCGGACAGGGCCGCGGCGGTGGCGACGAGGCCCACCGTGGTGGCGCCGGCCGCGAGCGCGACCGTGCCGATCAGCGCGAAGGTGAGCCCGACGGCCTGCGCGAACCGCAGCGGAGCCTGCGGCTCGAGCTCCGGGGCAGGACCTCGGCGCAGGAAGCGCTTCCAGAGCAGGGCGTAGGGGTTGTGACCCGCCGCCCCGAGCGCGAACACGACGGCCTGGGCCGCGAGCAGGAGGGTGCTGCCAGTGAGCAGGACGACGGCGAGCACCGCCGTGGTGACCCACGCGGCGAAGCGCGGACCTCTCGGATCGATCATCGTGCGTGCTCCTGGGCTGGGCCTGGTGGTGCTCGGGCGTCAGATCAGCAGGACGGACACAGGGCACTGCCCACGCGGCACAGGTCGACCGCGCGACGGGTGACCAGGCAGACGGTCACAGGGGTGCGCATGGGCGTCACGGTAGCGCGTGGCCCAGCGCGGCGAGCACGTCGGCCTTGCGAGGCTGGCCGCTGGCCCGCTTCACCTCGACCGTCCCGGCGTCGAGCACGAGCGTCGTCGGCGTCTTGACGATGCCGAGACGGCGTACGAGGTCGAGGTTCTGCTCGGCGTCCACCTCGATGTGGACCACGCCCTCGACCATCTCGGCCACGTCGGACAGGGTGCGCCGGGTCGCTCGGCACGGGGCGCAGAAGGCGCTCGAGAACTGGAGCAGGGTGGCCCGCTCCCCCGGTCGCTCCCCGAGCGCGTCCAGCTCCGACCGGAGCCCGGAGGTCTCCTGCCGGGTCTCGCGGACCCGACCGTCCCGCCGGCGGTGGATCGTGCCGGCGATCAGCGTCAGCCCGACCGCCACGCACAGGATCACCAGTCCGGTCATGGATGGTGCAACGCGGAGGTCCTGCGGGCGCTTCCCTCGTGCGGGCCTGGCCTGGACCGCCCGTACCTGATCGTGTGTCGAGCAGACCGGGACGAACCGGGCACGAGATCGCCACACGATCAGGGACGGCGGCCAGGCTCGGCTGTGGACAAGCCTCCCGGCCCCCCGACCCCCGGCCAGAGTGGCCGGCATGGACCTGCGCTCGCTCGCGGACCGGCAAGGCGGGGTGGTCACCCGCAAGCAGGCCCTCGACTCCGGGCTCAGCCCGGCTGCCGTCCGCACGCTGCTGCGTTCCGGGAGGTGGACCGCCCTCGCGGGCGGGGTGTACGCGCCCGCCGCCTCGCTCGACCCGGGCCCCGGTGCGCGCCACGTTCTCGAGGCAGCGGCGCGGGTCCTCACGAGCGGACTCGGCGTCGTGGCAAGCCACCGGACCGCTGCCCTGGTGCACGGCCTCCCGCTGCTCGGTCGGCCACCCGTCGTGCCGCAGCTGACCAGAGCGCCACGCTTCAGGGGCGACTCGTCCGCGGACCGCTACCTCTACGTGGCGGGACTCGCCGAGGCCGACACGACCGAGCGGGGCGGCATCCCCGTGACGTCGCTGGCGCGTACGGCCGTGGACGTGGCTCGACGGGCCGACTTCCGCAGCGGCGTCGTCACGGCCGACGGCGCCCTGCGGGCGGGACTGCACCGGGAGGAGCTGGGAGCGGTGGCCCACGCCTGCCGAGGCTGGCCGGGCGGGGCCCGAGCCGTCCGAGCCGCCGCGTTCGCCGACGAACGCGCCGAGACGCCCCTCGAGTCGATCACGCGCGTGGCCTACCACTGGGAGGGCCTGCCGCCGCCCGAGACGCAGGTCGAGGTGCGCGATCCCCGCGGTCGCCTGGTCGCTCTCGTCGACTTCCTCTGGCGGGCTCAGCGGACGGTCGGTGAGGCCGACGGGCTGATGAAGTACGACGGGTACGGCGTCCTGCGCCGGGAGAAGCTGCGCGAGGAGGACGTCCGTCGCTGGGGCCTGGAGGTCGTCCGAAACGTCTGGGACGACGTCTGGGCCGCCCCGGGGCGGCGGGAGCTGGCTCGGCGGGTGCGCCAGGCGTTCGAGCTGTCCGCCGTGCGCCCTCCCGTCCCGGGCGTGCACTTCCGTACGCCCAGCCTGGCCGAGCTCACCCGTCTGCGCGCGCGCTTCCCTGATCGTGTGGCGTCGTGAAGGGGACGAACCGGGCACGAGATCGCCACACGATCAGGGACGGCGTGTGGAGCGGGTCCTCAGGGCGCGGACAGCACCGTGTCGCGCGCGGAGGCCTGGAGCCGGATGCCGTCGGGGTCGATCCTGACGTCGGTGAGCCGCAGGCCGTACGGCAGGCCGCTCACCGGGACGCGCAGGTCGAGCCGGCCCTGCAGGGCGCGCTCGATCGCGCGGTCGACCCGCTCGTCGCCCACCTTCAGCTCCTGGGCGGTGACCACCAGGACGTCCCCGCGCAACTCCACCGCGCTGAGCGCCTCGGCCTCGAGGCTCACCCCGCCGACCCGCACCGAGCCGCGCACCCGGACCCGCTCCCCCTCAGCCGACAGCGTCAGCGCGCGCTCACCGCTGCGCAGCGAGAGTGCCTCGTAGGACAGCAGCGCCTGCGCCTGGACCTGGTCGACCCGCACCTCGGGAAGTGACCCGGAGATGGCCTGCTCGAGCGGCGCGCGCACACCCGAGAGCATGGCGGTGAGCTCGCGGACGGTGGTCTCACCGACCGGGACGTCCGTCGCGCGCACGCGTACGTCCTCGTAGCGACCGGCGACGGCCTGGGTCAGGAAGGGGATGCCACGCACCTCGACCTCGGGCCGCACGCTGAGCGACCCGCTGGACTGCAGCTGCGCCGCGACCGCGCGACCGGCGACGACCGCTCCGACCCGGTCAGCGAACGCGACCAGCGCGAACAGGACCAGCAGGACGACGAGGAGGCGGCGCACGTCAGCTCAGGTCAGCAGCAGACGGCCGGCGAGCAGGGCGACGGGCCCGAGCACGACGTACGGGAGGAGCAGGGCCGTCGGGCGCAGCGCCGCGACCCGGCGCGCGTCACGCCACCCGGACCTGAGCTCGGCGGCGCCGAGGTCGACCGCGAGGTCGGCGGTCGCCACCGCCGAGGCGATGACCAGGCCGAGCAGCACCGCGGACCGCAGCGGCGGGTCCCCCGCGATCTGGGCGACGACGCCGGCCGCCACCACGCCGGCGAGCAGGCCGAGCAGGAGGCCGGGCCAGCCCCGGGTCGAGCCGACGGTGAGCACGGGCTGCGGCAGGAAGCGGTCGCCGAGCCGGCCGACGAGCAGCACCGCACCCGCGACCGCGAAGCTGACCTGGAGCACCTCACGGCCGCCGTTGACCTCGTGCAGCGCGAGCAGGCAGGCGGCTGCTGCCGCCAGGACGAGCACGACGAGGGTGTCGGCGAGCGACTCGGTGACCCGGCTGCGCCCCCGTCGTGCGAGCTGGTGGCCGAGCGCTGCCACGAAGCCGAGGCCCACCACCCCGCTCAGCCGGTCGATGCTGCCGTCGTCGAGCAGCACGACGGCGTCACCGACCACCACGGTCCCGGTGGCGACGAAGAAGGCGCCGCCGGCCGCAGGCGCGTCGAGCAGGGCCAGGGCGCCGAGGACCAGGGACACCTGGATGCCCAGGACGACGACGGCGAGCGGCAGGACGCCGAGCGAGGACGCGACGGCCAGGACGACCGCCAGCAGCGCCGGCCACATGCCCTGCAGGAGCAGCGGCACCCGCGGTGCGGGTCGCAGGCGCTTCGTCCGCGGAGCCGGAGCGGGTTCTGCCTCCGGGTCGCTGTTCACGTTGACCGGGTCGGCGCCTGCCGGCTCGTCGCCGTCAGCCGGAGCGTCCGGCGCAGGGTCGAGCCGGACGGAACCGGCGACCGGAGAGGCGGCCACCTGCTCGAGCAGGCGCTGACGGGCAGACGCCCCCTCGGCGCTCCCGGCGACCTCACCGAAGTCGGGTCGCTTCAGCATGACCGTGTCGTTCTCGGCTGGGGGCTCGTCGGAGCCAGCCGCCTGGGCGTCACCACGGCCTGCGACGGCATCGGCATCGCCGGTGGTCGCCGAGGCGCCGTCGAGATCCGGCTCGTACTCGGGATCACCGGTGTCGGCCCAGTCCCGCGACTCGGCGGTGCGGCTCAGCAGGGCCTGGCCGACCGGCTGCACGTCACCCTCGGCAGCGGCTTCGGCACGCGTCCGCCGGGGCGGCCGGGACGAGGAGTCCGGTTCCGGCTCGTGCACCTCGTCGCTCACGCTCTGATGGTGCCAGACCAGCAGCCGCTGTTGCCCGGCCAGCCGGACGCGGCCGGTCGCTCAGCCACCGGCGAACGGTGGGAGCACGTCGACCACGCCTCCCCCGGCCAGCTCGATGCCGTCATGGTCGCGCGACCCGACCGGCTCCCCGTCGACGACGAACGAGCAGACCGACAGCACCGAGGTGAAGCGGTCGTCACGCACCGACCTCGCGAGCAGCAGCGCCTCGGCGAGCGTGCCTGCCGACGTCTGTTCCTCGGCGACTCCCGCCGCCGCCCGGGCAGCGGCCCAGTAGCGCAGGGTCGTCACTGCGTCGGCGCCCGACATCAGGACGTCTCCCCGGTCACATCTGGGCGGAGCCCGCTGACGCCACGTTCCCGCTGCGTTACCCTCACCGTCACATCATGAGGCAACGGCGCCTCCCCACGACGGCTGCTGGTCCGGGCCAGAGGCGGAGCCGCTCGACATGGCCACACTCCTGCTCCTCACGAACGCGATGTCACCCTCGGCGGACGTCCTGCCCGCGCTGGGACTGCTGGGCCACTCCGTCCGGGTCGCCCCCGCGGAGGTGACCGCCCTGCTGACCGCTCCGCAGCACGAAGCGGTGCTCGTCGACGCCCGGCGAGACCTCGCAGGAGCCCGCTCGCTGTGCCGGCTCCTGCGCACCACCGGCCTGACCGAGCCACTGTTCGTGGTCCTCACCGAGGGCGGCCTGGTCGCGCTGACCGCCGAATGGGGTGTCGACGACGTCCTGCTCGAGTCCGCCGGACCGTCCGAGGTGGAGGCTCGCCTGCGCCTGGCTCTCGGCCGCAAGCAGGAGACCGGACCGGTCGACCCCGGGATCGTCCGGGCCGGTGAGCTCACGATCGACGAGGGCACCTACACCTGCCGGCTCCGCGGGCGTGCGCTCGACCTGACGTTCAAGGAGTTCGAGCTCCTGAAGTACCTCGCGCAGCACCCGGGACGCGTCTACACGCGGGCCCAGCTGCTGCAGGAGGTCTGGGGTTACGACTACTACGGGGGCACGCGCACCGTCGACGTCCACGTACGCCGGCTGCGGGCCAAGCTCGGCGCCGAGCACGAGCAGCTCATCGGGACCGTCCGGCACGTCGGCTACAAATTCGTCACCCCGGCGATCAGCACGCTGGCCGAGGACGAGGACGTCGTCCTGCACGAGATCGCGCGCTGAGGCGTACGCCCTCGCAGGCCGATCCAGGGCGCCCTCCCTGATCGTGTGGCGCTCGCGTGCCCGGTTCGCCCCCCTTTCGTCGCCACATGATCAAGGACGGGGTGGGACCCGCCCCCCTGGCGCGCCTCCGCCAGGACCCCGGGCCCGCCCCGGTCGGTCCACCGTCACGAGACCGTCACGGCACGGCCGTCGCGATGTCGTACCGGCCGGGCACCCTCGTCCCATGTTCACCCTCGGCATCGACGCTCCGGCCGCCGACTCTGCCCGGTTGCTGCTGTCCGGCCACCTGGACGACGAGGCCGCCCGCCAGGTGCTGCACGCGGCGGCCGACGTCGTCCGGTGCGGTTGCTCCCGGCTGGTCGTCGACCTCGACGGCCTGCGCTCCTGGGACGACGACGCGGCCTACGCGGTCGTCGGGTGCGTGGGCCTGTCCCGCTGGCTCCCCGACGGTGTGGGTGTCGTCGCGGTGACCGCCTCGGGTCGCGAGCTCGCTCGGCAGGCAGGTGTGGTCGTCGAGCCTGACATCATGGCCGCGTGCCCCGCCTGCTGATCGTCGAGGACGACGACCGGATCCGGCTGTCGCTGCGCCTGGCGCTCGAGGACGAGGGCTACACCGTGCGCGACGTGCCGACCGCCGAGGAGGGGCTGGCCGAGCACCGCGCCGCCCCTGCCGACCTGGTGCTGGTCGACCTGATGCTCCCGGGCATGGACGGGTTCGAGTGCATCCGTGCGATGCGCCGGCTCGGTGACGTGCCCATCGTCGTGGTGAGCGCACGCGACGACACCCATGACGTGGTCGCGGCCCTCGAGGCGGGGGCCGACGACTACGTCGTCAAGCCGGTTGCGGTGAAGGAGCTCTCAGCGCGGCTGCGGGCGCTGCGGCGCCGCGCCAGCGGCAGTGGTGAGGGAGCTCCCGCCGTACGCCGGTTCGGCGAGATCGAGCTGCGGCCCGAGGCAGGCGAGGTCCTGCTCGGAGACGAGCACGTCCACCTCACCCGTACCGAGTTCCGCCTGCTCTGCGAGCTCGCGGACCAGAGCGGACGCGTGCTGTCGCGCCAGCAGCTGCTGAACCGGGTCTGGGGCTACGACGTCTACGGCGACGAGCGCCTGGTCGACGTCCATGTCGGGCGCCTGCGGCGCAAGGTGGAGCGCGACCCGGCGAACCCGGTCCACGTCGTCACCGTGCGCGGTCTGGGCTACAAGCTCGCGACATGAGGTCGGTCGGCCTCCGGGCCCGGATCACGTCCGTCTTCACCCTGGGGGCCTTCGCGGTCTCGGCGTCGCTCGCCGTCGCGACCTACGAGCTGACCCGCAGCTCGCTGCTGGGAGAGCGCGAGCGCTCGTCGGTACGGGCGGCGTACTTCGACGCCGCACTCATCCGGCAGGGGCTGGGCGCCGCCGACCCCGACCTGGGAGAGGTGCTGTCCAGCCTCGACACCGGGGAGGCGCGCCGGCCGCTCATCCGCCGTGACGGGCAGTGGTTCGCGCTGACGGCCGACGACGGGCTGACCCGCGCTGTCCCGCCCGAGCTCCTGCGCCTGGTCGAGAGCGGCAGCCCGGCCGTGCAGCGGGTCGAGCTCCGCGCCGAACCGGCCCTCGTCGTGGGCGTCCCGCTGCCCGACGGGGCCAGCTACTACGAGATCACCGCGCTCGAGGAGCTCCGGCGCACGCTCGCGGTCCTCGCCACCGTGCTCGGGCTCGTCGCCCTCGTGACGACGCTCAGCGGCGCGGCCCTGGGCTGGTGGGTGAGCCGTCACGTGCTGCGGCCGCTCGCCGACGTCGCCCGGGCGGCGGGGAGCATCGCCTCGGGCGACCTCAGCGCCCGGGTGGCCCGCGACCGCGACCCCGACCTCGACACGCTGGCCGTCGC
>JAOPWP010000019.1 GCA_025965615.1 Frankiales bacterium | reverse complement strand
CAGCTGGTAGCGCACCACACTGGCAGTGTGGGGGTCAGGGGTTCGAGTCCCCTCAGCTCCACCCGTACGACCTGGCCGTTCCCCTCAAGGGGAGCGGCCAGGGTCGTTCCTGGCGACAGCTCGGTTTCCGACGAGCCCACTCGCCTCTGAATGACCCGGCTGCGTCAGCCGGAGCGGCTGGTCATCGACCCCCTCCTGCCGACCGAGCGGCCGCAGGGTAGGAACCCTGCGTGGACTCCTTTCGCAACGGACCCCTCGTCTTCCCGGTGCTCGACGAGGGCTCAGGCCCCCCGGTGGTCCTGCTGCACGGCTTCCCGCAGGACGCGAGCTCGTGGGACGCCGTGGCCCCGCTCCTGCACGCGCAGGGCCTGCGCACGCTCCGGCCGGACCAGCGGGGCTACGCAGCCACGGCCCGGCCGCAGAGCACCTCCGACTACCGCCTACCCCACCTGGTCGGCGACGTGGTCGCGCTGCTGGACGCCGCGGGGCTCGAGCGCGCCCACGTCGTCGGTCACGACTGGGGAGGCGCTGTCGCGTGGGCGCTGGCCTGCTCCGAGCCGGGCCGGGTCGAGACCCTGACCGTGTTGTCCACGCCGCACCCGGCGGCCTTCCTGCGCTCGTTCCTGACCAGCACCCAGGGCCTCCACTCGGCCTACATGATCCCCTTCCAGCCGCCAGGGCTCGCTGAGTGGTGGCTCGGAGGGCCGAGCAACGGCGGTCGGGTGCGCGCCCTGCTCCAGCCCTTCGGCGCGCCGCCGGCCGCTGTCGAGACTGCTGTGCGCCTCATGGCCGACCGGGACCGCCTCAGGGCCATGCTCCAGTGGTACCGCGCGCTCCCGCGCTCGGTCGACAGCACGGCGCGGGCCCACTCGACGGTCCCGACGACGTACGTCTGGTCCACCAGGGACGGCGCCCTCGGACGGGCGGCCGCCGAGCAGACCGCCCGCTACGTCGACGGGCCGTACCGCTTCGAGGTCCTCGAGGGGCTGAGCCACTGGCTGCCCGAGGAGGCGCCCGAGACGGTCGCCACGCTGATCACGGACCGGGTGCTGGCCCGCCGGTGAGCGACCGGGCCTGTCGCCGGTCCATCCACCGGCGGACGCCGTAGACGGAGACCGCCGCGTAGGCCCAGCCCACGAAGGCGTCGACCACGAAGTGCTCGCCGCCGTACGTCAGCGTGAAGGTCATGGCGACGACGTACGCGACGAGCAGTGCGCGCAGCTTCCGACCGACGCGGGACCACGAGAACAGCAGCACCATCATCGGCACCGCGGAATGCAGCGACGGGATGGCGGCCACGGCGTTGGCGTAGGCCTCTCCCCGGGCGACCGCGGACCGGATCGTCCCGATGCCCGTCGCCTGCAGGGTCTCCGACGTCACCCGGGCGACGTCGGGCAGGTAGCCGTTCAGCCCGGCCATCCACGGGGGCGCTGCGGGGAACAGGGCGTACGTCGCGAGGGTCAGCAGCGTGAGGACGACCAGCGTCCAGACGTAGCGGCGGAAGAGCTCGTAGGCCGACAGCCACAGCACGACGGCGAGGACCATCGGCACCACGAAGTGGGTCATGTAGACGGGCACGATGGCGACGTCCCACCAGTGCACCTCACCCGCGTCGTAGAGCCGCTCCTGCAGCCAGACGGTCGGGACGGGCCCCCCGGTCAGCCACCCGAACAGCACCTCGTCGGCCCGCAGCTGGGGCAGGACGTGGGCAGAGTCGACCCCGGCGGCGCCGACCTTGCCGTTGGCCAGCTCCGGCAGGTCGAACAGCCGGGCGCCCAGCTCGTCCGCGACGCCACGCAAGAGGTCGTAGAGGAACAGCACCGCGATCAGCGGCAGCCAGTCGTGCACGACCGCGCGACGCCACACCGGCCACTCACCGCCGCACGCAGCCAGCAGCAGGAGCAGCACCCAGGCGGTCGTCACCTCGCGGCCGGTGGGGAAGCCGAAGGGGACCGACACCGCGGCGAACAGCGCGCCGAGCGCGAGAAACAGCGTGCGCCGCCGGGCCTTCGCGGCTGGGGAGATGGCCTGCCAGGGCGAGCGCACGAGGCCGGGGGACTGGTCCGTGACAGGAGCGCTCCCGGCGCCGGTCACCTCGTCCTCCCTGTCGTCGTCGAGGTGCCAGGGTACGGCGGGACAGCGCCCCGGCCCGGTGGCGCGCGCCCGCGTACGATCGACGCACATGAGCTCCGAGGCTGCCGTCGACCGCCCGCTGGGCGAGGACCGGGGCTACGACCCCCACGCCGTGCAGGACCGATGGCTCCCGGTCTGGGACGACCTCGACCTCTACCGCGCCGGTCGTCGAGCGGGGGCCGAGAAGAAGTACGTGCTCGACATGTTCCCGTATCCGAGCGGCGACCTGCACATGGGTCACGCCGAGGCGTACGGCCTGGCCGACGTCCTCGCCCGCTACTGGATGCGCCGCGGCTACGACGTGATGCACCCGATCGGCTGGGACTCGTTCGGGCTGCCGGCCGAGAACGCCGCCATCAAGCGCGACGAGCACCCGGCGACCTACACCTACGCCAACATCGAGACCCAGGCCGCGAGCTTCCGCCGCTACGCGATCAGCTTCGACTGGACACGGCGCCTGCACACGAGCGACCCCGAGTACTACCGCTGGACGCAGTGG
>JAOPWP010000008.1 GCA_025965615.1 Frankiales bacterium | reverse complement strand
GTAGAGGTCTCGAGAGCCGTCTTGCGGCGAGCGGCGTCCTTGGAGGCCCGTGCCGCCTGGCGCGTCTTCGCCGCCGCCGACACCTTCTCGAGGACGACGCGTGCCTGCGCCTTGCGCTTGCGGTCGTCGAGGAACTGCGTACGCAACCCGCGCGCGACGACGTCGGCGACGATCTTGGCCACGCCGGGAGTGCCGAGCTCGTCCTTGGTCTGCCCGAGGTACTGCGGTTCAGGGACCCGGACCGTCACGACGGCCGTCAGCCCCTCGAGCACGTCGTCCTTGACGACCGGGTCGTCGTTGGCCCGCAGGACGCGGGTCGCCTTCATCGCCTCGTTGACCGTCTTGAGCAGGGCCCGCTCGAAGCCGTTCTGGTGGGTGCCGCCGTGAGGGGTGGCGACGACGTTGCAGAACGCCTGGACGGTCGTGTCGTAGGCGGTGCCCCAGCGCAGCGCGACGTCGACCTCGCAGTGCCGCTCGACCACGGTCGTGACCATGTGGCCCGCCTCGTCGAGCACCGGCACGGTCTCCTTGTAGTTGCCGCTGCCGAGGATGTGGATCGGGTCGCAGACCGGGCTGTCGGGCGCGAGGTGCTCGACGAAGTCGGCCGTCCCGCCGTCGAAGCGGAAGGACTCCTCGACCAGCTCGCCGCTGCGCCGGTCCAGGATCGCCAGCGTGAGACCCGGCACCAGGAAGGCGGTCTGGCGGAGCCGGTCGTGCAGCTGGCTCACGTCGACCGCGGAACCCTTGCTGAACAGCGGCAGGTCGGGCCACCAGCGCACGCTGGTGCCGGTCACCGTCTTCGGCGCCTTCCCGGCGACCGACAGCCCCTCGCGGACGGAGAAGGGAGCCGCGGGTCCCTCGCCGGCGAAGGTGCCGGGGACACCGCGGCAGAAGGACATCGTGTGGACGCGACCACCGCGGCGCACGACCACGTCGAGGCGCTGGGACAGGGCGTTGACGACCGACGCGCCGACACCGTGCAGGCCGCCGGAGGTCTTGTAGCCGCCACCACCGAACTTGCCACCGGCATGGAGCTTGGTCAGGACCAGCTCGACGCCGGTGAGCCCGCTGCGTGGCTCGACGTCGACGGGGATGCCGCGCCCGTCGTCGACGACCTCGACCGACCCGTCGGCGTGGAGCACGAGCTCGATCCGCCCGCAGTACCCCGCGAGCGCTTCGTCGACGGCGTTGTCGACGATCTCGTAGGCCAGGTGGGTCAGGCCCTTGGAGTCCGTCGAGCCGATGTACATGCCCGGGCGCTTGCGGACCGCCTCGAGCCCCTCCAGCACCGACAGGTGCTTGGCGGTGTAGCCGCTGCCGTCGTTCGGTGCGGGAGTGCTGGCGGCCGGGCTTGTCACGTCGTCCTCTCGACAGGGTTGCGGGGGCTCGCCATTGTCGCTGATGGGCGAGGTCGGTCGGGTGTACGACACGATGCGTGGCATGGCTGTTCCGACCCGAGCCGCTCCTGTCCCGGCGCGCGACGTCGCCGCCTTGCCCAAGGCCCACCTGCACCTCCATCTGGCCGGGGCGATGCGGCCGGCGACCCTGGTCGAGCTCGCGGCAGCCCAGGGGCGGCGGCTGCCCCCGGAGCTGCTGGACCCGCACGGAGCGAGGGTCGACGTGACGGCCCGCCGGGGCTGGGCGCGGTTCCAGCGCGCGTACGACGCGGCCCGCGACGTGATCACGGGACCGGACCAGGTGCGCCGGCTCATGCGCGAGATCGCTGAGGACGAGCGGGCCGCCGGGTCGGGGTGGGTCGAGGTGCAGGTGGACCCGTCGTCGTACTCCGCGCGGCTGGGCGGGCTGCAGGCCACGGTCGAGCTCGTGCTGGACGCGATGGCCTCGGCCGAGCGGGCGACCGGGACCGGCATGGCCCTGATCGTCGCGGCCAACCGCACTCGCCACCCCGGCGACGCCGAGACCCTTGCCCGGCTGGCCCGCCGCTTCGCCGGGGCCGGGGTGGTCGGCTTCGGTCTGTCCAACGACGAGACCCGCGGCCGGCCGGAGGAGTTCGAGAAGGCGTTCCGGATCGCCCGCGAGGCCGGTCTGCTCTCGGTGCCCCACGCCGGCGAGCTTCGGGGGAGTCGCAGCGTGCTGGGGGCGGTGCAGGTGCTGCATGCCGACCGGCTCGGTCACGGAGTGCGCTCGGTCGAGGACCCGGCCACGGTCGCCCTGCTGGCCGAGCGGGGGGTCGTGCTCGAGGTCTGCCCGGCGTCCAACGTCGCCCTCGGCGTCGCCGGCGCTCTCGAGGCCGTGCCGGTCCGCCAGCTGCGCGAGGCCGGCGTACGGGTCGCGCTCGGCGCCGACGACCCGCTGATCTTCCGCTCCGGCCTCGTCGAGCAGTACGCCGCGGTCCGCGACCAGTCGGGGCTGTCCGACGAGGCGCTGGCCGGGCTCGCCCGTGACGCTGTCGAGGGCAGTGCTGCCCCTCCTGCGGTCAAGGACCGGCTCCGGCGGGGCATCACGGCCTGGCTCGCGGCCCCGGGCGGCCCCACCGACAAGGGCTGAGACCGGTCTGTGGACAGGCGTCTGGAGGCCCCTCCCCGTCGCTACTGTGCGCCCATGACCTCCGCTCCGGGCACGCCGTCCACCCGGTCACCCGCCGACCTCGCGCGCGGCCGGAAGCTCTTGCGGCTGGCCCTCGTGGTCTACCCGCTGGTCGGGCTGGGGGCCGTCCTGCTGGCCCTCAGCCAGGCGGTCGGACCCTGGGCCGTGAAGGCGGGCATCGCCTGCCTGGTGCTCGCCGCTGCCGTGTGGCTCGTCTTCGGGCTGCGGATGCGCGGGCAGGCTCGGTCGGGGCCCGCCCGTCCCGGAGGCTGAGCCCCGCGCTCAGCGCTCCGGCGACTCCGGGCGTCCCTCGTACTCCGCCACGAGCAGCGCGAGGTCGTCACCGAGGTCGGAACCGACCAGCTCGTGCAGGTGCTCCATCACGTCGCCGAGGACCGCGTCGAGCGGCCCGGAGATGAGCGGCCGCACCAGGCGCATCAGGTCCACGAACTCCCGATCGGGGTCGCGTGCCTCCAGGATGCCGTCGGTGTAGAGGAGCAAGCGGTCACCGCGGGTCAGCGTGCCGTGCAGGACCGTAGGGTCCGCGCCCAGGCCCAGCGGGAGGGTCGCCTCGGTCTGCAGCGCGCTGATCTGCCCACGGGCGATCAGCAGCGCCGGTGGGTGGCCGCAGCTGGCCACCGCGAAGGTGCCGTCGTCCCGGATCTCGGCGAACAGCGCGGTCACGAAGTCCTCGTCGCCGAGATAGGCCCGCACGCGCCGATCGATCTGGCGGGCCACGTCTCCGAGGTCGTCGAGATCCGCGGCGCTGGCACGGAACTCGCCGAGGACGATGGTGGCCGTGCGGACGGCCCCGAGTCCCTTCCCCCGCACGTCGCCGATCAGCAGCCGGACGGCGCCGTCCCGGGGGACGGTCTCGTAGAGGTCGCCACCGATCAGCGCCTCGGCCGAGGCGCTCGTGTAGCGGGCCGCGAGGGCCACCGGCCCGATCCGGCTCGGCGGCGACGCCAGGATGGCCTGCTGCGCCGCCTCGGCGACGCGGGTGACGTCGGCCAGGCTGCGCGACTGGTCTCGCATCACCCGCGCGGTCTCGAGCGCGAGCGCCGCGCGCCGGGCGACGTCCTCGAGGTAGCCGACGTCGGCGGTGGTGTAGCGCCGGCCCGACTCGGCGTGCATCACGCTGAGGACGCCGATGATGCCGTCCCTGCCGGGCAGCGGTACGGCCATGGCGCTGCGGATGCCCACCTCGCGCAGCAGGCGGAGGTGCTCGTCGTCGACGGCTCCGGCGACCAGCAGCTCGTCGTCGACCTCCGGGATGAGCTGGCTGGTGCCGGTGCGCAGGACCTGCGCGTCCCCGCTCGCCGCGTCGAGGCGCGGCGGGTAGTCCTCCATCAGCCGCACCGCGAGCTCGGCTCGGGCGGGGTCGGCGTGCGCGTGGCCCACCACGGTCAGGGCGCCGTCTTCCACGACCGAAAGGGTGCACACGTCGGCGAGGCGCGGGACGAGCAGGCCTGTGATCGCGTCGATGGTCTGCTCGACGTCCAGGCTCGCCGTCAAGGCGACGGAGGCATCGGCGAGGAACGTCAGCGCCTCGGTCGCAGCTGCCGCCTCCTCCATCGCGGCGGCTCGCTCGAGCGCCTGGGCCAGGGCGTCCGCGAGTGCCTGGATGAACCGGGACAGGGTCTCCTCGTCGCGGTCCCCGCCCGGCGGGAAGCTCAGGCTGAGGATGCCGAGGCGGTGGTCGCCGACGACCAGCGGGACGACGCGCAGCACCCGCTCGCGGTCGTAGACCTGTCCCAGCACGGGGAAGCGCTCGGTCATCTGCGCCAGGTTGCGCAGGAGCAGCGGCTGGCCGCTGTTGAACACGACCGAGCCCGGCAGGTCCGCTGACAGGGCGATCTCCTCGAACTGCTGGACCCACCTGCGCTCGGTCCCGCGCGCGTGCAGTGCCCGCAGGACGTCGCCGTCGGCGAGGAACACCATGGCCGTCAGGGCACCCAGGGAGTCGGTCGCGTGCCGGACGACGACCGCGGCGATGTCCTGGGGGGTCCGGGCGACGGCGAGATCGCCGTTCACCTCCTGGAGCAGGGTCAGCCGGTCGGCCGTCTCCCTCAGCGCCGAGAGGGCCGTCACCTGCTGCGACAGCAGGCGCACGAACGGCAGGGTCCTCGGGACCTCCGCGCCCGCGGAGCGGGCCCGGAGCTGGTCGACGAGGGACTGGACGTACCAGCGGCGGAACAGGGCGTGCAGCGGTGGCGACTCGAGCGTCAGCAGTCGCGCCGCACGGGAGTAGCTGTCCACCTCGTCGAGAGCGCGCAGGTAGCGCTCACCGGCGTCGGCCGCGGAGGCGGACAGGCTGAGGACCAGATCGGTCTCGTCGTCGCCACGCGCTGCTGCTGCCACGGCCTGGCGCTTGATCGCGTTGCGCGCGTCGGCGAAGGTGCCCGTGACCGTCTCGATCAGGGCGACGAACCCGGCCGGCAGCTCCCCGCCGTCGGCCGCTGCTGCCCGCTCCAGGGTCATCTCGCGCACGACGTTGTCGATGTGTCGCTTCGCGTCGAGCAGCAGGTCGGTGGGCACGGAACCCAGGCGTACGACGAACTGCTTCTCGCCCGGGGCGTCGTCGGGCCAGGCACGCAGCAGCGCATCGAAGTCGGTCTCGGTCTCGACCTGCTCCTCGCCGCCCGCCCCGAGCTCGGCCCAGACCGTCTTGCCACCGGGTGCCCGCTTGACCCCCCAGCTGCTGCTGATGGCGCTGATCAGGCCGAGCCCGCGGCCGGTCATGGCGTCGTGGCTCTGCGCGGGGAGCACCGGCATGCGGGGCCCGGTGTCCTGCACCTCGACCCGCACCGGCGGCTGGTCCTCGCTCCGGGCCGGTCCGGACCACAGCGCGCGCACCAGGATCGGGGGGCAGCCGTGGAGCTGGGCGTTGGTCACCAGCTCGGTCACCACGAGCTCCGCGTCGGCGATCACGTCCGCCGGCGCGCCCCTCAGCACCCTGCGCAGGAACGCCCGTGCAGAGGACGCAGCAGCCGGCTCGATGCCCAGCGCGAGCTCGCCCTCGCTGCGCATCCGCCTCCTCGGGGTCGCTCTCACGGCTCCAGTGTGACCGACCGGCCCGACGGGGGGGTCAGGAGGAGGCAACGCCACACCGGGCTGGCCAGAACTGCTCATCAGTGGCACCATGTGCCCCAGCAGTCACAGCACGTTGTTCCCACCGCAGTCGAGGCCGTCGGGGAAGGCGCACCTCGTCCACCAGGGAGGCACCGTGTCCGCCGGCGTGCTGTTCGTCCACTCGTGCCCACCCGTGCTCTGCCCCCACGTCGAGTGGGCGGTGGCGGCGGAACTCGGCACGCGTGCCCGCCTGGAGTGGACCGACCAGGTCTGCGCACCGGGTCAGCTCCGGGCCGAGATCAACTGGCGTGGTCGCCCCGGCACCGCCGGACGCCTGGCTGCGGCCCTGCGCGGCTGGACGATGCTGCGCTACGAGGTGACCGAGGACCCCAGCCCGGGCCTCGACGGTGAGCGCTACGCGGTCACCCCCTCGCTCGGGCTGTTCCGGTCGCCGATGAGCGCCAACGGGGACGTGCTCGTGGGCGAGGACCGGCTCCGCTCCCTGCTCGCGACCTCGGTCGGGCCCCAGCTCGCCCAGGGTCTCGACGCGCTGCTCGGCAGCGCCTGGGACGCCGAGCTCGAGCCCTACCGCGAGGCCGGTGAGGGCGCGCCCGTGACCTGGCTCCACCAGGTCGTCTGAGCTCCCTCGTCCTGGTGGGCTCGGGGTTGCCGTCGCCCGCACCGGGGACGGACCGCCCGTGAGCCCGCGGAACCCGGCCGAGGACCTCCGGTCGATCGCCTTCTGCCTCGAGCGTGCGCTCGAGCCGAGCTACCGCGTACGCGCGTTCCGCAGGGCAGCGGACGCCGTCGCCGCGCTGAGCGGCACCGAGCTGGACGTCCGGGCAGCCGCCGGCACCCTCACGGAGCTGCCCGGGGTCGGCAAGGTCACCGCTCTGGTGATCGCCGAGTCGCTCGCAGGCGAGGAGCCGGTCTACCTGCGCCGGGTCCAGACGCTCGGCGGCACCCCGGTCTCCGAGGGCGCAGCGACGCTGCGGGCCGCGCTCAAGGGCGACTGCCACACCCACAGCGACTGGTCCGACGGCGGTTCCCCGATCGAGGAGATGGCGGTCGCGGCGCGCTCCCTCGGCCACGAGTACGTCGTCCTGACCGACCACTCACCCCGGCTGACGGTCGCGAACGGCCTGTCGCCGGAACGGCTGCGCCGCCAGCTGGACGTCGTGGCCGCGCTCAACGAGCGCTTCGCGAGCGAGGCGGCGACGGGGGAGGCGCAGCCGTTCCGCGTCCTCACCGGCATCGAGTGCGACATCAACCTCGACGGGACGCTCGACCAGGAGCCCGAGCTGCTGGCCCGCCTCGACCTCGTCGTCGCCAGTGTGCACAGCAAGCTGCGGATGCCGCGCGAGGAGATGACGGCGCGCATGGTCGCAGCGATCAGCAACCCGGCGACCGACGTGCTCGGCCACTGCACCGGTCGGCAGGTGCTCGGATGCGAACGGGCCTACCTGTGCGGGGTGGACCCGGCGGGCGTCG
>JAOPWP010000282.1 GCA_025965615.1 Frankiales bacterium | reverse complement strand
ATGTACCGCCTGGCGCTGGCGGCAGCCGTCCTGCGCAAGGTCCGCACCACAGGAAGGGATGCCTGGTGAGCCTCGACCTGGTCGATGCCGTCGTCCTCGGAGTCGTGGAGGGCCTCACCGAGTTCCTCCCTGTCTCGAGCACGGGTCACCTCACGATCGCCGAGGGGCTGCTCGGCCTCAAGGTCGACGACCCGTCGGTCACGGCGTTCACCGCCGTGATCCAGAGCGGCGCGATCCTCGCCGTCCTCATCTACTTCGCCACGGACATCGCCCGCTTCGCGAGGGGCTTCGTCGCGGGGCTCCGCTCCGCGCAGGGACGGCAAGGCGAGGACTGGCAGTTCACCCTGGCAGTGGTCCTCGGCTCGCTGCCCATCGGCGTCGTCGGTCTGCTGTTCCGGGACGTCATCAAGGGCCCGGTCCTGCGTTCGCTCGCCACGGTGGGCATCGCGCTGATCGCGTGGAGCGCGGTCATGGTCCTGGCCGAGCGGCGGGCCACGCAGGCCCGTGGCGAGTCCCAGGTGACCGTCCGGGACGGCCTGCTGATCGGCCTCGCCCAGTGCGTGGCCCTGGTCCCCGGCGTGTCCCGCTCGGGCGCGACCATCTCCGCGGGCCTGCTGCTCGGCATCGACCGGGTCACCGCCACCCGCATGTCCTTCTTCCTGGCCATCCCCGCCCTGACGGCCGCCGGTGCCCTCGAGCTGCCGTCGGCCCTCGACGGGGGCATCGGGGCCGGTCCCGTGATCGTGGGGACGGTCGTGTCGTTCGTCGTGGCGTACGCCTCGATCGCCCTGCTGCTCCGCTTCGTGGCGAAGCACTCGATCGTGGCCTTCGTGCCCTACCGCGTGGTCCTCGGCGCCGTGGTCCTCGTCGTCATCGCCGTGACCTGACAGGCTGCCCGCATGACCATCGAGGAGCAGGCGCCCGGCCGGCACCCGGCGTGCCGGGCCACCAGTCCCACGTCGTGCGAGGCCGCCACGAGGCTCTACCGGGCCGGTGTCCTCGTGGCGGAGGGGTTCCCCGTCGAGGACATCAGCGTCCACCTGGCCGAGCCCGACACGGTGGTCTGGCTCGACCTGCTCCAGCCCAGCCTGGCCGACATGGACGTGCTGATCGAGGAGTTCGGCCTGCACCCGCTGGCCATCGAGGACGCCCTGCACGACCACCAGCGGCCCAAGCTGGACCGCTACGACGACCACGCCTTCCTCGCGGCGTACGCCGTCTCGTGCAGTCCTGGTGAGTCGCTGCTCAGGACGGCGGAGGTCGCGGCCTTCCTGACCCCGCGGGCCCTGATCACGGTCCGCAAGGACCGGATGCTGCAGCTCGAGCCGCTGCTCGCCCGGTGGGACGGTGCCCGGGAGCTGGCCGCGTCGGGTGTCGCCTACCTCGCCCACGGCCTCGTGGACCACCTCGTCGACGGTCACTCGGCTGCCGTCGAGGTGCTCGACGACGAGGCCGAGGACCTCGAGGACCTGCTGTTCTCCGACGGGTCGCAGGGCGGTGACCTCCAGCGGCGGTCCTTCGAGCTGCGCAAGGCGCTGACCTCCCTGCGCCGCGCCGTCCTGCCCATGCGGGACGTGCTGGCCGTGATGCACCGCCCCGACGTCGGCCTGTCCGACGAGCGGATGGCGCCCTACCTGCGCGACGTCGACGACCACGTCCAGCGCGCCGCCTCCGACATCGACGGCCTGCGGGACCTGCTCGGCACGATCCTCGACACCAACCTCACGCTCGCCAGCAACCGGTTGAACGAGACGATCTTCCGGCTCACCGCCTACGCCGCGATCCTCGCGGCCACCACCGCCGTCACCGGCTACTTCGGCCAGAACGTCCCCTTCCCCGGGTCGCAGCAGACGAGCGGCTTCATCGCCTCGACGGTGCTGCTGATCGGATCGGTGGTCGGGTTGTTCGTCTTCTTCCGGCGCAAGGGCTGGCTCTGAGGGGTGCGATGCCCGCAGCCGGGCTAGGGTCCGGCCCGTGACCACCGTCGTGCTCGTGCGCCACGGGTTGACCCATCTCACCGGCCCGGTCCTCGCCGGTTGGACCCCCAACCTGCACCTCGACGAGCGCGGTGAGGCGCAGGCTGCGGCCGTGGCCGAGCGGCTGCGCCCGCTCCCGCTCACCGCGGTCGTGTCCAGCCCGCTGGACCGTTGCCTGGACACGGCCGGCGCGGTGCTCGCCGGTCGGGACCTCGAGCTGCAGGTCGACGACCGGCTGGGGGAGTGCCGCTACGGCGACTGGACCGGCCGCCCCCTGAAGGAGCTCGCGAAGGACCCGCTGTGGAAGGTGGTGCAGGCGCACCCCTCGGCCGTCGTGTTCCCCGGTCCCGAGGGCGAAGCCCTCCGCGACACGCAGGCGCGCGCGGTCGCAGCGGTACGCCACTGGAATGCCGAGCTGGGGCCGGACGCCACCTGGCTCGCCTGCTCGCACGGAGACGTCATCAAGGCCGTGGTGGCCGACGCCATGGGACTGCACCTCGACCAGTTCCAGCGCATCGTCATCGACCCCTGCTCGGTCACGGTGATCCGCTACACCGAGCTGCGGCCGTTCGTCGTACGCGTGAACGACACCGGCGGCGGTGTGGCCGACCTGCTCCCGCCCCCTCGCAAGGGACGACGCCGCAAGGCCGCCTCGTCCGACGCCGCCGTCGGCGGCGGCGCCGGCACGGGCTGACCGGACTAGGGTCGAGACGTGCCCAGACAGCTGTTCGTCTTCGACCCGCCCGAGCGCTTCGTCGCCGGCACCGTGGGGCAGCCCGGCGAGCGGACCTTCTACCTCCAGGCGTCCGGCGCCGGGCGGACCATCTCCGTCGCGATCGAGAAGGTCCAGGTCGCCGTGCTCGCCGAACGGCTGGAGGAGCTGCTCGAGGAGGTCCGTCGCCGGGGAGTCGGCGACGTGCCCCCGGCACCCCCGCCCGAGCTGGAGGACACCGCCCCGCTCGACGCTCCCGTCGAGGAGGAGTTCCGGGTCGGGACCATGGGGCTCGCCTGGGACGGCGAGAGCGGGCGCGTCGTGGTGGAGGCCCTCGCCCCGGCCGAGGGGGAGGAGCAGGAGGACGTCGAGCCGCTCTCCGAGGCCGAGGAGGGCCCCGATGCCCTGCGAGTGGTCGTGACGGCCGAGATGGCCCTCGCCTTCGTCCAGCGCGCTCAGCGGGTCGTGGCGGCCGGTCGGCCACCCTGCCCGCTGTGCGCGCTGCCGCTGGACCCCGAGGGGCACATCTGCCCGCGGCAGAACGGTCATCGCCGCTGAGCGGCAAGGGGACAGGACCGCTGAGCGGCAAGGGGCAGGACCGCTGAGCGGCAGGGGTTGGGCCCGGTGAGCCGCCCTGACCGCGCGGCGGACGGCTCCCTGCCCGACACTGACCCGGTGACGACGACGCTCGGGCGGGACGAGGCCCTGCGCCTGCTGCGCGACAGCGAGCTCACCGTCGAGGGCCGCCTCGTCGATGCGAGCAACGCCACCCTGTACTGCGTCGCCGAGCTCGAGGGCGTGTCCGCTGCGGTCGTCTACAAGCCGGTCCGCGGCGAGCGGCCCCTCTGGGACTTCCCGGACGGGACCCTGGCCGGCCGGGAGGTCGCTGCGTACCTCGTCTCCGACTGCACCGGGTGGGACCTCGTCCCCCCGACCGTCATGCGCGAAGGGCCGTTCGGTCCGGGCATGTGCCAGCTGTGGGTCGACGTGGACCCGTCTGTCGACCTTCCCCAGCTGGCGCGCAGCGACCACCCCGACCTGCGTCGGATGGCCGTGCTCGACGCCGTCATCAACAACGCCGACCGCAAGGGTGGTCACCTGCTCCCGCGGGACGACGGACGGGTCTTCGGGGTCGATCACGGCGTCTGCTTCTCGGTCGAGGACAAGCTGCGCACCCTGCTGTGGCAGTGGCGGGGCGAGCCCCTGACCGAGGAGGCCACGACGGTGCTCGACACCGTGCGCGTGGCCCTCGGCGGTTCGCTCGGGGACCACCTGCGCGGGCTCCTCACCCGCTCGGAGGTCCGGGCGACGGTGGCCAGGGTCGACCGGCTGCTGGCGACGGGCGTGCACCCGCAGCCGTCGGCGGACTGGCCGGCCATCCCCTGGCCGCCCTTCTGAGGACGACCTCCCGAGTACGGTCCCGAGCATGATCCCTCCCGCCCTGCAGTTCGCGGGTCTCACGAAGGTCTTCGGGGACGTGCGTGCCCTCGACGGGGTGACCCTCGAGGTCTCGGCTCCGGCGACGGGCCTGCTGGGGGCCAACGGGGCCGGCAAGTCCACGCTCATGAAGGTCGCGCTCGGGCTGCTCGCCCCCGACACGGGTGACGTCAGGGTCCTCGGGGTCGACGCGACGAGAGACCGGGCGGGGGTCCGTGCCCGGGTCGGCTACATGCCCGAGCACGCCTGCCTCCCGACCGACATGTCCGCCCAGGACCTCTGCGTGCACCTCGCCCGGCTGCGGGGGCTCTCCCGGCGGGACGCCCTGCGTCGGGCCTCCGAGGTGCTCTTCGCGGTCGGGCTGGAGGAGGAGCGGCACCGTCTCGTGGCCACGTACTCCCTCGGCATGGCCCAGCGCGCCAAGCTCGCCCAGGCGCTCGTGCACGGACCCGACCTCGTCGTGCTGGACGAGCCGACGTCCGGGCTCGACCCAGCCGGCCGGCACGAGATGCTGGCGATTCTGCGGCACCTCTCGCGGGACCTGGGCATCCAGGTGCTGATCTCCTCGCACGTGCTCGACGACATCGAGCGCACCTGCGACGAGGTGGTGGTCCTGGCCGGCGGGCGGGTGACGGCGCAGCAGCCGGTCGGCCGCACGGCCGGCGGAGGCCCGATCGCCCTGCGCGTGACGGGGGACCAGCAGGCGTTCCTCGAGGTGCTCCGACGTGGCGGCGTGGAGGCCACCGCCGACGGGACGCGGATCTTCGTCCCGTCCGCCACGGCGCCGGTGCTCGAGCGGGTCCGCGACCTGGCTGTCGACGGCGGGGTGGGCATCACCTCCCTGGTCGACGCCTCGCACGCGCTCGAGGACGCGGTCGTCGGAGCGATGGCGTGACCGGGGACGCCGGCACGGCATCCGCGCCGGCCGCCCGGCTGTACGACGTCCGCTACTCGCGCTACGAGGGCGTCCGCGAGCCGCGGTGGCGCAGCGTCCTGGCGCTCGCCCGTTCGTCGGCGGGCCGAGCGCTCGGACTGCGCCGCACCGCAGGGGCCAAGGTGTGGCCCTTCCTCCTGCTGGCCGCGGCGCACCTCCCCGTCGTCGTCGCGGTCGGCCTGCCCCTGCTGTTCTCGGACGCGCCCGCGCCTCGGGACCTGCTGTCGTACGAGCAGCTGCTCGGCGTGCTCACCGCTGTCTTCGTGGCCTTCTCGGCGACCACCCTCCCCTCCCTGCTCACCCGGGAGCGGCGAGACCGCGTGCTGAGCCTCTACTTCGCGACCGCCCTCTCGCCCCGCGAGTACGTGGTGGGCAAGGTCCTCGCGGCCGTGCTGCTGATGGCCCTCGTCTGCCTGGTGCCCCTGCTGGCGCTGTTCGTCGGCACGGTCCTGACGGCGCAGTCGCCGTGGCAGCAGCTCCGCTCCGACGGTGGTGACCTGCCGGCGCTGCTGGCAGGGGGGGTCGTGCTCGCGGTCTACTTCGCGGCCCTGGGGCTGATCGCGGGGTCGTTGACGAGCAAGCGCGTCTTCGCCGTCGGCGGCCTGCTCGCCGTCCTGCTCGTCACGCCGGTCCTGTCCGGCCTCGCCTTCGCGATCAGCGACGACCGTGACCTGCTGGCGCTGGACCTGTCGCAAGCACCGCTTCGGGCCGCGGCGACGCTGCTTCCGGGCAACCCGTTCGAGCCGAACCCGCCGGCGGACCCGCTGGTCTGGGGCGTGTGCGGCCTCGTCGTCCTCCTGGCGGCCGCGGTCCTCGCCCTCACCTACCGCGGCGGGGGCGAGCGGTGAGTGCCGCGATCGCGGTCGAGGGCGTCTCGAAGTGGTTCGGCGACACGGTGGCGCTCTCGGACATCACGTTCCGATCGGAGCCGGGGGTCACGGGCCTGCTCGGGCACAACGGCGCGGGCAAGTCGACCCTGTTCGACCTGCTCGCCGGCTTCTCCTCGCCCAGCCAGGGCACGGTGCGGGTGCTCGGACAGGACCCCCGGGCGACCCCGGGGGTGCATGCCCGGCTCGGCCTGGTCCCCGACAGCGACGGCCTGTGGCCGTTCCTCACGGCGCAGCAGACGGTGTGCTTCCTCGCCCGGCACCGGGGCGTCGCCGATCCCGAGGCGGCGGCGCGGTCGGCCCTGCGGGACGTGGGGATGGACGCCGCTGCCGACCGCCGGGTAGCCGGGTTCTCGAAGGGGATGCGCCAGCGGGTGCGCCTGGCCCAGGCGCTCGTGCACGACCCCGAGGTCCTGCTGCTGGACGAGCCGCTGAACGGTCTCGACCCCGCGCAGCGGCGCGCCGACGTCGACCTGGTACGGCGCCTCGGCGCCGAAGGTCGCACCGTGCTGGTCTCCTCGCACATCCTCGCCGAGGTCGAGCGCATGGCCGACCGGGTGCTGGTCGTGGTCAACGGGCGGCTCGTCGCCGAGGGCACACCGGCCGGGGTGCAGGAGCTGCTCTCGAAGTCGGCGCGGACCGTCCGGGTCGAGACCGACGACCCCCGTCGCCTCGCCAGCCTGGTGCTCGCCGAGCCGAGCACGAGGTCGGTGTCCCTCGACGCGGAAGGCGTCGTGGTGGAGACCGCAGACGGCCAGCAGCTCGCCCTGGACCTGCCCCGGCTCGCTCGTTCAGCCGGCCTGCAGCTGCGGCGGGTGATCCCGCTCGGTGAGGACCTCGAGAGCGTCTTCACCCGGCTGACGGACTCGGCCCGGGGCGCGGGCCGATGAGCCTGCTGGCGATGAGCCTGCTCTCGGTCCTGCGGGTGAAGCGGGTCCTGGCCGTGTCCAGCCTGCCGCTGCTCGTGGGCGTGTTCGCCGTCGTGCTGCGCGTGACGGCTGGGGACGCGGACCGCACCGGCGGCTACGGGACGTTGGCTGGGGAGCTCCTGCCGCTCGTGCTCGGCCTGGTCGCGCTGGTGCTGGGAGTCAACGCCTTCGGCGACGAGCGCGACGAGCGCACCCTCGGACTGCTCCTCGCCACCACGCTGCCCCGGTGGCGCATCGCAGCCGCGAAGTACGCCGCAGCCGCGGTCGTGACCTGGCTGGCCTGCCTCCCCGCGACCCTCGGCTGCCTCGTGCTCGCGACGGCGACCGACCTCCCGTGGGGCACAGCGGTCTGGAGCCTGCTGCTCGCCAGCGCCCTCGGAGCCGCTGCCTACGTGGCGCTCTTCGTCCTGCTGTCGCTGGTGCTCCGGCGAGCCGTCCTGGTCGGGCTGGCCTACCTGGTCCTGTGGGAGGGACTGCTCGCGGGCACGACGACGGCCTTCCGCAACCTGTCGGTGGGGTCCTACGCCTCACGCGTCGCGGGAGCGCCCTTCCGCGACATCCCGTTCCTGGTGGCTGACGCGTCGGTCCTGGTCGCCGTCGCGATCCTCGTCGGGGTCGCGACGGCAGCCCTGGCCGCCACCGCCCGGCGCTTGTCCCGGGCGAGGGTCTGAGCCGGGGAGCATCGGGCACACTGCGCCGATGACCTCACCCCTGTGGATGCTCGTCACGACCTACGTGCGCCCGCTCGAGGAGGTGGACGCGCTGCTCGACGCGCACGTCGAGCACCTCGAGCGCCAGCGTGACGCCGGACGGTTCCTGGCGTGGGGACGGCTCGTCCCGCGCACCGGCGGCTTCGTGCTCGCCCGCGCGGCCGATCGGGAGGAGGTGGACGCCCTGCTGGCCGAGGACCCGTTCACCGAGGGGGGCGTCTGCGAGTGGACCGTCTCCGAGGTGGCGGTTTCGGGAGGGGATCCCCGGGTGGTCGCTGCGCTGAGCCCGCAACCGTCAAGCTGAACGGGCCCCGGTCGGTAGGCTGACGCGATGCAGTCCTGGGCCGCCGCAGCCGTACCCCTCGTGGCGGGGAGCGCCGACGCCGAGCCGCTCCGGCTCCACGACTCCGCCTCTGACGCGCTGGTCGAGGTGCGTCCCGACTCCTCGACGGCGCGCCTCTACGTCTGCGGCATCACCCCGTACGACGCGACGCACCTCGGGCACGCCGCGACCTACCTGGCGTTCGACACCCTGGTGCGCGTGTGGCGGGACCGGGGCCACCAGGTCGACTACGTGCAGAACGTGACCGACATCGACGACCCGCTGCTCGAACGGGCCGTCCGCGACGGTGAGGACTGGACGGCAGTCGCCGAGAGGGAGACCGCGCTGTTCCGCGAGGACATGGCGGCGCTGAGGGTGCTTCCCCCGACCTCCTTCGTGGGTGCGGTCGAGGCGATGCAGGAGATCGCGCAGTTCGTGGAGCGGCTGGTGTCGGCCGGGGCGGCCTACCGGCTCCCCACCCCAGACGGGTCGGGGGAGGACGTCTACCTCTCGGTCGAGGCTGCCCCGCACTTCGGGCAGGTCGCCCACCTCGGCCTCGACGAGATGCTGGTGCTGTCCGCCGAGCGCGGGGGCGACCCCGACCGGCCTGGCAAGAAGCACCCGCTGGACGCCCTGCTCTGGCTGTCCGCCCGAGCCGGCGAGCCGTCGTGGCCCTCAGCGTTCGGGCCGGGACGCCCGGGCTGGCACGTCGAGTGTGCGGCGATCGCCGTCCGCCGGCTGGGCGCGGCCTTCGACGTGCAGGGAGGCGGGTCGGACCTGCTCTTCCCGCACCACGAGATGTCCGCCGCGCACGCCGAGGTCGCGACCGGCGACTGGCCGTTCGCGAAGGCGTACGTCCACGCCGGCATGGTGGGGCTCGACGGCGAGAAGATGAGCAAGTCCCGCGGCAACCTGGTCTTCGTCTCCCGGCTGCGCAGTGCCGGCGTCCATCCCGGAGCGCTGAGGCTGGCCCTGCTCGGGGAGCACTACCGCGCCGACCGCGAGTGGACGGACGCCGCCCTGGAGCTCGGCCGCCGTCGGCTCGAGGCGTGGCGGGAGGCCTGCTCCCGCGAGCGCGGGCCGAGCGGGCCGGACCTGCTCGCCGGCCTGCGACGCGCACTGGCCGAGGACCTCGACACCCCGTCGGCCTTGCGCCTGGTGGACGCGTGGTGCTCGGCCGAGGGTGATGACGTCCACGCCCCGGCGGCGGTTCGGGACGCGGTGGACGCCCTGCTCGGGGTGCTGCTCGACTGAGCTGCGCCCCCGAGTTCTCCACAGATCTGCGCGGCGGCCCCGGCGGGCTGCTCGCGGTGCCTAGCGTCGGACAGGCGGCGGCCGGGCTGGTCGCCCCTCTTCGACAGGAGCGGCAGATGAGCGGCATCAAGGTCACCCCCGAGCAGTTGCAGGCGCTCTCCGGCCAGGTCGCCCGCGGGTCCGGTCAGATCGAGGCGCAGCTGCGGGCTCTCGGCAGCACCGTGGCGCCCCTGGTCGGTGGCGACTGGGCAGGTCAGGCGCAGCAGCGCTTCACGGCGCTGTGGGAGGAGTGGCAGCGCTCGGGTCAGGGGCTCCAGCACGCCCTCGACGGGATCAGCCAGCTGATGGGCCAGGCCGGCACGGCCTACGCCACCGCCGAGTCGCAGATCGCCGGCAGCTTCCGCACCTGAGGGCCGAGCACCCGGCTACGGGCCGGACGGCTCGTCCCCGCCTCGCCTCAGGTAGCGCTCGAACTCCTTCGCGATCGCCTCTCCCGACGCCTCGGGCAGGTCCTCCTCGGGCTCGCGGTCCTCCAGGGAGGCGATGTAGGCGCGCACCTCGCTGTCCTCGGCGGCGAGCACGTCCACCGAGCGCTCCCAGGCCCGGGCCTGCTCCGGCAGGTCGCCGAGCGGCACGGCGAGGTCGAGCAGGTCCTCGACCTTGCGCAGCAGGGCCAGCGTCGCCTTGGGGCAGGGCGGTTGCGCGACGTAGTGCGGGACCGCTGCCCAGAACGAGATGGCGGGCAGGCCGGCCCGCACGCAGTGGTCCTGGAAGACACCGACGATGCCGGTGGGCCCCTCGTAGCGACTGCGCTCCAACCCGAGGGCAGCGGCGGTCTGGGGGTCGGACGCGGTGCCGCTCACCGGGACCGGACGGGTGTGCGGGCTGTCGGCCAGCAACGCCCCCAGGGTCACGACGAGCTGCGTGCCGAACCCCTCGGCGACCGACAGCACCTCCTCGCAGAACCCCCGCCAGCGCATGTTCGGCTCCAGGCCACGCACCAGGACGACGTCCCGCTCGGCGCCAGGGGGGCTGCACACGGTGAACCGGGTCGTCGGCCAGGTGATCCGGCGGGTCACCCCGTCCACCAGCGAGACCGTCGGCCGGTTGACCTGGAAGTCGTAGTAGTCGTCGGGGTCGAGGGCCGAGACCTGCCGGCCCTCCCACGCCTGCTCGAGGTGCTCGACGGCCCCGGTGGCAGCGTCCCCGGCGTCGTTCCAGCCCTCGAAGGCAGCGATGAGCACGGGGTTGCGCAGGACGGGCTCGACGCTCACGGGGTCGATCCTGCCCTGTCCGCGGCCGGGGCCACCTCGGAGACCGCGGCGCGGACCAGTCCTGCGACCAGTTCCGGCCACTGCAGCGGGACGTCGTGGACCGCACCGGCCCAGCGCAGCAGGCGCGGCTCGGCCAGTAGCGCGCCCGCCCGCTCGAGTCCCGACCGCTTCGCCTGGCTCCAGGGATCGCCCCCTGCGGCGCTGGCCTCGCAGGACACCAGCCAGGTGGGGCAGCGCACCGCGGACAGGCGCTGCTCCAGCCCGTCGTCGTCGAGCAGGTCGTCCACGATGGCCATGTGGGCCTCGAACGGCAGACGGGCCCGGGCCAACCCGTCCGGACCCACGCCGAACAGCGGCAGCAAGGCCGCCTCGACCTCCGGACTCCACCAGGGGCCGAGGGCACCGGCGCGCAGCACCTCGACCAGCCGCTCCGGGGGGAGCGCGGTCCGGGGCGGGGTCATTCTCTGGCGAGCCCGCTCACGGTCGGTGCCGGCCGGTCCTGCCGACAGGAACCCCCCGTCGACGGCGACGGCGGCGAGCACGCGTTCGGGTGCGCTCGCGGCCAGGCGCAGCGCCGTGGAGGCTCCCCACGAGTGCCCCACCACGACGACCCGGGACAGTCCGAGTGCGTCGAGGGCGGTGAGCGCGTCGGCGACCACGGTCGCCCCGTCGTAGGGCCCGTCCGGCCGCTCGCTGTCCCCGTGACCTCGCTGGTCCAGCGCCAGCAGTGCGTGGCCGGCGAGGGAAGGGACCACCAGGTCCCAGAACCGGCGGGACGAGGCCAGTCCGTGGAGCAGCAGGACCGCCGGACCCCGACCTGGCCACCGGGTCGCGCGAAGCCGGACGCCGTCGCCCGGCAGGTCGCAGTCGAGCCCTCCCGCGACAGGTGGACGCAGGAGCAGCGGTCCCCCCGTCGGGGTCACCTCCTCTTACGGCCCGTGGTGTGGACGACGAGCACGTCGCAGGTCGCGCGCTGGCTGATGTTGGCCGGGACCGAGCCGAGCAGCCGTCCGGCAAGGCTGTTGAGCCCCCGGTTCCCGACGACGACGAGGTCGGCGCCGCGTCGCTCGGCGAGCCGGATGAGCTCGTCCACGGGGTCGCCCTCCACCGCAAGGGTCTCGATCTCCACCGCACCGGTCGAACGGGCCCGGTCTGCGGCGTCGCGCAGCACGTCCTCGGCCGGCGTGGACCCGGCGACCTTGTAGGCCTCACCACCAAGGGCGTCCTGGGCGTCCTGGATCTCGCGCGGCGACATCGGGCGGTACGCGCAGGCGAGGAGAAGCGTCGCGCCCGATCCGCGGGCCACCTCCGCAGCCCGCTCGACAGCGCGGAACGACGACTCGGAGCCGTCGGTGCCGACCAGCACGGTTGCGTAGCTGCTCACGGGTCCTCCTTGCTCTCGACGCGCGCGCCGGTCCGGCGCGCAACCTACCTCCCCGTTCAACGACGGGGCGGGCGGCACGACACGCCCGGTAACCTCACGGGGTGCCTGCCTCCAGCTCCGCCCGTCCCGATCTGCTGTCCGCGCTGCGCGAGCGCGTCGTCGTCGCGGACGGCGCGATGGGCACGATGCTCCAGGCGGCCGGCGGGCCGGACGGGTTGAGCCTGGACGACTTCGAGGGTCACGAGGGCTGTAACGAGATCCTCAGCATCACCCGCCCGGACATCGTCCGGTCCGTTCACGACGCCTACTTCGAGGTCGGCTGCGACGCCGTCGAGACCAACACCTTCGGCAGCAACTACGCCAACATGGCCGAGTACGACATCGTCCACCGCATCCGCGAGACGGCGCTCGCCGGGGCGCGCATCGCGAGGGAATCCGCCGACGCGTGGTCGACGCCCGACCGGCCGCGGTGGGTCATCGGCAGCGTGGGTCCCGGGACCCGCCTGCCCACGCTGGGGCACGCGCCCTACGCGCTGCTGCGCGACGCCTACCAGGAGCAGTGCGAGGCCATGATCGAGGGTGGCGTCGACGCCGTTCTCGTCGAGACCAGCCAGGACCTGCTGCAGACCAAGTCGGCGATCGTCGGGGCCCAGCGGGCCATGGCCTCGCTCGGCCAGCGGGTCGCGCTGATCGCCCAGGTCACCGTCGAGCTCACGGGGACCATGCTGCTCGGCTCGGAGATCGGTGCGGCGCTCGCGGCGCTCGAGCCGATGGGCATCGACGTGATCGGCATGAACTGCGCGACCGGGCCGGCCGAGATGAGCGAGCACCTGCGTTTCCTCAGCCAGCACGCGAGCGTGCCGCTGTCGGTGATGCCCAACGCCGGCCTCCCGCAGCTGGCCAAGGACGGTGCCTTCTACCCCCTGCAGCCTGCCCAGCTCGCTGACGCGCTCGAGGAGTTCGTCACGACGTACGGCGTCGGCCTCGTGGGCGGCTGCTGCGGCACGACGCCCGAGCACCTGCGGCAGGTCGTGGAGCGGGTGAGGGGCCGCGCCGTCGCCCCGCGCACCCCCGTGGTGGAGCCCTCAGCCGCCTCGCTCTACTCGGCTGTCCCGTTCCGCCAGGACGCCGGCGTGCTGATGATCGGCGAGCGCACGAACACCAACGGCTCCAAGGCGTTCCGCGAGGCGATGCTGGCGGCTGACTGGGAGAAGGTCGTTGACATCGGCCGCGAGGCGGTCCGCGAGGGCGCCCACCTGATCGACCTGTGCGTCGACTACGTCGGTCGCGACGGGGCCATCGACATGCGCGAGGCGGCGTCGAGGCTCGCGACCGCGTCGACCCTGCCGATCGTCCTCGACTCGACCGAGCCGCAGGTCATCGAGGCCGGCCTGGAGTGCCTGGGCGGGCGGGCGGTCATCAACAGCGTCAACTTCGAGGACGGCGTCGGCCCCGACAGCCGGTGGGCCCGGATCATGCCGATCGTGCGCGAGCACGGCGCGGCGGTCGTCGCTCTCACGATCGACGAGGAGGGCCAGGCCCGCACTGCCGAGACGAAGGTGGCGATCGCCGAGCGGCTGATCGACACGCTGGTGGGGGAGTGGGGCATGCGCGAGAGCGACATCCTCATCGACACGCTGACGTTCACCCTGGGCACGGGTCAGGAGGAGTCGCGCAAGGACGGCCTGGCGACCATCGAGGCCATCCGCACGCTGTCGCAGACCCACCCGCAGGTCGGCACCACCTTGGGGCTGTCCAACATCTCGTTCGGTCTCAAGCCGGCCATCCGCGTGGTGCTGAACTCGGTCTTCCTGCACGAGTGCCAGAAGGCCGGTCTCACCAGCGCGATCGTCCACGCCTCCAAGATCGTCCCGATGAACCGGATCCCCGACGAGCAGCGCGAGTGCGCCCTCGACCTCATCTACGACCGGCGCACCACGGACTACGACCCGCTTCTTGCGCTGCTCGACATGTTCGAGGGCGTCGAGGCCGACAGCGGCGGGAAGTCGCGCAACGAGCTGCTCATGGAGCTCCCGCTCGACGAGCGGCTCGCCCGCCGGATCATCGACGGTGAGAAGAACGGCCTGGAAGCAGATCTCGACGCCGCAATGGCTGCCGGGCGGGCCCCCCTCGCGATCGTCAACGAGACCTTGCTCGAGGGGATGAAGGTCGTCGGTGAGCTCTTTGGCTCCGGCGAGATGCAGCTGCCCTTCGTGCTGCAGAGCGCTGAGGTGATGAAGACAGCGGTCGCCCACCTCGAGCCCCACATGGAGAAGGTCGAGGGGCAGAGCGGCAAGGGCAAGATCGTGCTGGCCACGGTCAAGGGCGACGTGCACGACATCGGCAAGAACCTCGTCGACATCATCCTGTCCAACAACGGCTACACCGTCGTCAACCTCGGCATCAAGCAGCCGGTGGCGGCGATCCTCGACGCTGCGCAGGAGCACGACGTCGACGTGATCGGCATGTCCGGGCTGCTGGTCAAGTCGACCGTCGTCATGAAGGAGAACCTGCTGGAGATGAACTCCCGCGGGATCTCCGAGCGCTACCCGGTGATCCTGGGCGGTGCAGCGCTGACCCGCGCCTACGTCGAGCAGGACCTCGACGAGGTGTTCGACGGGCAGGTGAAGTACGCCCGAGACGCCTTCGAGGGGCTCCGCCTCATGGACACGCTGATGTCGGCCAAGCGGGGCGAGGTGCCCGCCGAGCAGCTCGAGGCCGACCGGGCCAAGGACGCCGAGCGCAAGGCCCGGCACGCGAGGTCGAAGGCCATCAACGCCTCGCGCCGGGCCGCAGAGGACGCCGAGCCGCAGCAGACCGGACGGTCCGACGTGGCGACGGACAACGTCGTGCCCACCCCCCCTTTCTGGGGGTCCCGCGTCAGCAAGGGGATCGCCCTCGCGGACTACTCGTCGTGGCTCGACGAGCGCGCGCTCTTCCTCGGGCAGTGGGGGCTGCGCGGCTCCCGGGCCGGCGACGGCCCGACCTACGAGGAGCTCGTCGAGCAGGAGGGGCGTCCCCGGCTGCGCGAGCTGCTGTCCCGGGTGCAGGCCGAGGGCATCATGCAGGCCGCCGTCGTGCACGGCTACTTCCCGGCCGTCTCCCAGGGCGAGGACCTGATCATCCTCGATCCGGAGTCGGGGGACGAGCGCTGCCGGTTCACCTTCCCCCGCCAGCGCCGCGAGCGCCGGCTGTGCCTGTCGGACTTCTTCCGGGCTCAGGAGTCCGGTGAGCCGGACGTGGTCGCCTTCCAGGTGGTCACGATGGGGGCCCGCGTCTCCGAGGTGACGGCCGAGATGTTCGCACGGAACGCCTACCGCGAGTACCTCGAGCTGCACGGCCTGTCCGTGCAGCTCACCGAGGCGCTCGCCGAGCACTGGCACGCCCGGATCCGGGCCGAGCTCGGCTTCGGGGCCGAGGACTCGGGCGACCTCGGCAAGGTGCTGACCAAGCAGGCCTACCGGGGCTCGCGCTACTCCTTCGGCTACCCGGCCTGCCCCGACGTGGAGGACCAGGACAAGGTCCAGGACCTCCTCGAGTGGGAGCGGATCGGGGTCCACCTGTCGGAGGAGTCCATGCTCGTCCCGGAGCAGTCCACGGCCGCACTGGTGGTGCACCACCCCGAGGCGAAGTACTTCGCAGCTCGGTGAGCAGCGCCGCCGGCATGCAGGGTCTCGTCCCGGACGGCCGGGACGAGATCCTGTACGCCCTCTCCCTGCTCCTGCTGGTCGCGGGAACGGCCGTCGCCGTCGCGGCCCTTCGGGTGATGTGGCTGGATGTCCCGGCCGCCGCGCTCGGGGCCGGCGGAGCGGCCGCGTGGGTGCTGTCGAACGGCGAGGCGGAGGGCGCTGTCCTGTTCGAGCCCCTGCAAGGGAACGGCCTGACCGTTGCCGACCTGCTGGCGTTGCCCGTGGTCGTCCTCGTCGCGATCCTGTGCTGGCGTCGCGTGCGAGAAGCGGGCCGGTGAGCCTGCCCGCCGCCGTGCTGTGGGACATGGACGGGCTCCTCGTGGACACCGAGCCGCTGTGGACCGTGGCGGAGCACGAGCTCGCCAGCCGCTACGGCGCCCGGTTCACCGCTGCCGCCAAGGCGGCCATCGTCGGGACCCGTCTCGACGTGGCCGTCCCACTCCTGCTCGGGCACTTCGGCGTGGAGCCGACGCCGGACCGGGTCGCCGCCGACACGACCTGGCTGCTGGCCAGGATGGTGCGCCTGTTCGACCGTCCGCTGGAACCGTTGCCCGGGGTCACGCAGCTGCTGGGCTCGGTCGCGCACGCCGGCGTCCCGCAGGCGCTGGTCTCGTCCTCCTACCGCGTGCTCGTCGACGCCGTCCTGGCCCAGGGCACCGGGCCGTTCGCCACCACCGTGGCCGGCGACGAGGTCACCCGGGGCAAGCCCGACCCGGAGCCCTACCTGACCGCCGCCGCGAGGCTCGGGGTCCCTCCCGACCAGTGCGTCGTTCTCGAGGACTCGCCGTCAGGGGTCGCGGCGGGTCGAGCGGCTGGCTGCGCCGTCGTGGCCGTCCCCGACGCGGCGGCCGCGAGCCTGCTGACGGGTGCGAGGACCCTGGTCGTCGCCTCGCTCACGGATGTGGACCTGACGGACCTGGCCGCGTTGGTCGACCGCACGAACGACTGAGCCCGCCGACGACGTCAGCGGGCTCAGTGGTGGTCCGGGGGTCGATCAGGCAGATTCGTCCGTCGCGTTGCGGCGGCGACCGGCGGCGACGAGAGCGACACCGGTGAGCAGCGCTCCAGCACCTGCAGCAGCGGCCAGGCTGACCTCAGCACCGGTGAACGGCAGCGTCGAGGGGGCCGTGCGGGCACTCACCGAACCGGCGACGCCGCTCGAGGTGCTGCTGCGAGTGGCCGTGTCAGAGGCGACGCCGGAGTACTCGTCCTGCACCGTCTGGGCCAGGGCGGCGGGAGCGACGAGCACGAGGCCCGCACCCGCCCCGAGAACGGCAGTGACGACGCGTGCGGAACTGCGCATGGTGTGGCTCCAGACGGTTCGATGAGGCATCCACGCTATCACTACGCAGCGTCACTGCCAAGCGGCGACGCGCAGACTTGATCGCCCGAACGGGTGAATCCGCGGAGCAGCGTCACCAGGGCAGGCTGACCGGACGCTCGAACCACGACGGTCGCTCGGCCCGCACCTGCACGGTGCGGCTGGACGACAGCGGCCCCGACTGGCGCACCCGGCCGTCCGCGACCGCGATCCCGGTCAGGTCCAGCCCCGCCTCGGCTGTCACGGACAGCCGCAGCGAGGCGTCTCGGGCCAGCGGTTGCGGTCGCAGCTCGAGCCGGTACGCGCCGTCCTCCACGGGGACCCGGTAGCGCAGGACGAGCTCGGTCGAGACCGGCGCCGTGAGCAGCAGGTCGACCTGTACGCGCGCGCTGCCGGAGTCCTCCGCCACCAGCGCGAAGGGCTGCACCTGGCCGTCACGCTCGAGCACCACGTCGGTGGCAGACGTGGACAGCCCCAGGTCGACCAGCTCGTCCAGGCGTCCGCCGCGTACGCCCAGGACGTAGGCCGGGAGGTCCGGGGGGTGGTCGAGGGTGAAGCGGACCCGCTGCTCGACCTCGGCGGAGTGGCGGCCCACGACGACCGAGACGGCCTGCTCGCGGCGCAGGTAGTAGTCCAGCTTGCCGGCGCTCAGCTGGTTGAGGCTGACCAGCGACAGGTCGCCGCCCCGCGGGTCGACCGATCCTGCGACGCCCGCCGCGACGAGGTCGGCCTGCTCCGAGGCGACCGCGGACCAGACGGCGAGGTGCCGGCCGGCCGCCGCGGTCGCCAGCGCCCGCAGGGCCGGCAGACCGGTGAGCCCGTCGCCGAGCAGGTCGCTGAGCGCGGTGTCCGCCGCGGCCAGCAGGACCGCGCGGCGGTCGGCCTGCGACCTGTCGAGGTCCTCGGTGTCGGCGTAGGCGTCGACCAGCAGCGCCTCGACGAGCTCGGCGCCCTCGACGGGACGGTCCTCGAGCTGCACCGGACCGGACAGGGTCATGATCGCGGCGAGCGCTGGGACGTCCAGCAGGACAGCCCCGTCACACGGCACGCCGAGGTCGGTCCGGGCCACCTCGCAGAGCACCCGGAGGGAGTCCGGGTCGTGCGGCGACATCGCGACGTTCTTCCACAGCGTCGTGTCGGCGAGGTACCGGCCCCAGCGGGCGGAGTAGTCCTCCGGGGCGGGGACCCGTCTCGCCTGCGCGGGCTCGTCCTGGACGGTGTTCACGTCGGTGAACGGACTGACCTCGACCGACCCTGCCTGCACCGTGACGACGGCGAAGCTGGGGACGTAGCCCCCCGCACCCCTCGCCTCGGCGTTGTTCATCACGCCGACGACCAGAGTTCGCGGGCGGTCTGCCCCCAGCAGCCCCCGCAGGGCGCGCACGCCACTGGCCGCCCGGTCGAGCGCCTCCGCAGCCGGCAGCAGAGCAGCACGGGCCTCGGCGACCGCACTGCCCACGGCGGCCGGCGTGTAGGCCGTGGGGGTCTGGGCGAGGCGCGCAGCTGGTCCGCGTACGCGGGCCGCCGCCTGGTCCAGTGCCACCGACAGCCGCCCGAGGGCCGCGGCGTCCACCTTCGCGCCGACCGCCCCGACGTCGTGCAGCACCGGGATCGAGCGTCGCCCTGCCTGCACGAGGGCGTCCGCGGTCTCCGCGACGTCGCGCTCAGCGGACAGCGAGCGGCCCAGCAGCGGGACCGCCCCGACGATCGCGGGACCCGGTGCGGCGAGCCCTTCGCGGGCCCGCGTCGTGCGGAGGGAGGCGTCGTCCAGGAGGGCTGCCACGGCGTCGAGGTCCTCCGGGAGCTCGGAGACCGAGGAGAGCAGGCGCTGGGCAGCCAGCAGGTCCGTCCGGGCAGACAGCCCGGCCACCACCGCCCACGTCCCGAGCAGGAGCGCCACGAGGGCCGCCCCCGAGAGGACCATCCGTACCGGGTGGCGCCGAGCCCCCCGGAGTAGCTCTTTCGGGGGATGGACACGCCCGCTCACGACCAGGAGATTGTCACAGTGTCAAGGCGCAGGGACGAAGCGCGACAGGGCCGAGCCCAGGCAGGTACGGATGAATCGCACAGCGTGACGCGGTAGGGGCGCCCTCACCCGCTGCCGCGAGGAGCAGGCGCGAAGGCCACCCAGCGTGACGAAGCAGCTTCCCCGAGATACCTTCCTGTCCTCGCACGCCGCCGTCCGCAACCAGGAGAACGATGTCCGCCGAGCTGGTGAACGACGGCGATGACGCCTGCGTGCACCCGGGGCTCACCCCGCTGGCCCTCGCGCCCCCTCCCCAGAGCTCCTACCAGCGGTGGGTCAAGCCGGTCCTGGACCGGGGCATCGTGATCCTGCTCCTGCCCGTCATCGCGCCGGTGTCGGGGATCATCGCTGCGATCGTGGCGATCGAGCTCGGCCGTCCGGTGCTGTTCCGGCAGGAGCGGGTGGGCCGCCACGGCCGGCGCTTCACCGTGCACAAGTTCCGCTCGATGCGGCAGGACCGCCGCGGCAGCGGCGAGGTGCAGTGGCCGGGGGACGATCGGCGGCTCACGCACAAGAGCAGTGACGACCCGCGGCACACGCGGATCGGCCGCATGCTGCGCAAGTCGAGCCTCGACGAGCTGCCCCAGCTCTGGAACGTGCTCAAGGGCGACATGAGCCTGGTCGGACCCCGCCCGGAGCTCACGTCGGTCGTGCGCCGTTACGAGCCCTGGCAGCACCGGCGGCACGACGTGAAGCCGGGCCTGACCGGACCGTGGCAGATCTCCGAGCGGGGCACCGCCCCGATGCACGAGGCCACGCACCTCGACCTGCAGTACGTCGACTCCGTGAGCCTGCGCACCGACCTCGCCATCCTGCTGAGGACTCCGGTCGTCGTGCTGCTCAAGCGCAACGGCTCCTGACGTCCCCGCACCGAGGGCGCCTGACGTGCAGACTGGGACCATGCCGGCCGCTCTGTCCTCGAACCGGGTCGAGACCTCCCCGCTGCTGACCTGGTGGCAGGCGCTGCGGCGGTCGTGGCCCCTCGTGTTGGTGACGACCCTGCTGCTCGCCCTGGCGGGGGCGGGCCTCGCGTCCGCACTGCCCGAGCGAGCGACGGCAAGCGCCACGCTGCTCGTCCAGGACCCGCGGTCGACGAGCCTGTTCGACGGCGTCTCCGGCACCTCCAACTACGTCCCGAACCAGATCGCGCTGCTCTCGCTGCCGTCCACGCTCGACCGTGCCGCCCAGCTGCTGGACGGCACGGCCCCGGGCGGCGCTCCGGACGGCGAGGCCCTGGCCGCCGCCCTCACGATCACCGGCGCGCAGGACAACGACCTGGTGACGGTGTCGGTCACCGACCGGAGCCCGCTCGTGGCCCAGGCAGCCGTCGGCGCGGTGGTCGAGGCGTACCGGGAAGTGGTGAACGCCTCTGCCGAGGCCGAGCGCACGGCCCGCATCGAGCGCATCTCTGCAGCGATCGGGCAAGTCCAGGGCGAGCTCGCTCGCGCTCCCTCGAACTCCCAGGGGGCCCTGCAGGACACCTACGAGCAGCTGGTCGCCCAGCGCGCCCAGGCGGCTGCGGAGGACCCGAGCAGCGCGGGCGTGGAGCTGGTGAGCGAGGCATCGCTGCCCACGGCGGCGCGGGCTGTCCGGCCCGCCCAGGGCGCTGTCGTCGGTGCTGTCCTCGGCGCGCTGGCGGGCGCGCTCCTGTGCCGGGCGGTGGCGCGGGCGCGCCGCCGCTTCGGGGACCGCTTCGCGCCCGAGTCCACCGTCGCGGCCCCGTTGCTGTCCGACGTGCCGGACTTCCGCAGCGAGCGGCTCCCGTCCGACCTCCCCACACTGGATGCGCCGGCCAGTGCGGCGGCTGAGTCGTTCCGCTTCGCCTCGACCCTCATGCACGCCCGTCGTCGGGAACGGGGACCTGACGCCCTGGCGGGGCCTGGCGCGCCCGTGACGGCGATGGTCAGCGCGAGCTCACAGGACGGCAAGAGCACGATCGCGGCGAACCTCGCGATCACCGCGACCCAGTCAGGCCGTCGCGTCCTCGCCATCGACGGCGACCTCGGTGGTCGGGGGCTGTCCTTCCTGCTGCTGGGTGGCCGCACGTCCGGCCCCGGCTTCACCGACGTCCTCGAGGGGCGCTGGCGGCTGGAGCACTGCGTGGAGGAGGTGCTCCTGCCCGGCGGCGAGGTGCTCAGCGTCCTCCGGGCCGGCACGTCCCAGGAGGACGCCGCCCAGCTCCTCAGCTCCTCGCGGTGCAGGTCGATGTTCGCCGAGCTGGAGGGCTACGACGAGGTGCTGGTCGACGTGCCACCCCTGCTCCAGGTCGCCTACGCGTCCAGCCTGGCGATCGCTGCCGGCAACGTCGTGGTGGTCGTCCCGCACCGGTCGTCGATCCGCCGGTACGAGGACCTCATGCGCCGTACCGCAGTGCTGGGCCTGTCGGTCGTCGGGTACGTCTACAACCGGTCACCGCTGCGCCCCGAGCTCGGGCAGCAGTCGGCGATGGTGACCGACCAGCGCCGGCGGATCCGCGACGAGTCCTCCGCCGCCCCGCGCCAGGTCACGCCGGCTCCCCGTCCGGGGGCCGCCGTCCCGCTGATCGAGCAGCCACGTCACGTGGCGGGGAGCCACGCAGACGACGAGCCCGAGGGGTCACCGGGCTGGTCCCGGGCGGAGCCTGCCGGTGAGGCCGAGCTGCCTCCCGTCCCCAGGGGCTGACCACGGACGTCTCGGCCCCACCTCCGGGCGCCGGCGCGACGACCGCCCCCAGTCCTCTGGGCGCGCTCCTCGCGAGGCCGTTCACCGCTGTGCTCGTCATCGTCCTGAGCATCGGCGTCGGGGCCTCGCTGCCGCTGCTGCGCCGGGTGCCGCCGGTCGGGGTGGCCGACGTGCTGCTCGTGCAGGCCGCTGCTCCGGTGGAGGGGCAGGTCGAGGAGGTCCAGCGCCTTCGGCAACAGGTCCGCCTCGCGCGCCTGCCGGTCGTCGAGCGGGCCGCCGTCGACGCGGCTGGCGCCACGGGCCCGGGCGTGCTCCGCGTGGTCCTGGTCCCTGATCGGGCCGCTCTGCGCTTCTCCTTCGAGCACCCCGACGAGCAAGCGGCCCGCCGCGGGGCGCTGGCTGCCGTCGCCGCCTACGACGAGGTGCGGATCCGCGAGCGCCGACAGCGCGCTCTCGCAGACCTGCGCCGCACCGACGCGGCGCTGCAGGCCACCGCTGTCGCTGGGGCCGTGCAGGACGAGGCGTTGAGGCAGGCGCTCGCGGACCGCCGCGCGCGACTGCTCGTGCTGCGGGACTCCAGGGACGGTCTCACCCTCCTGACGGCCGAGATCGAGCGTCCGCACGACACGACCCCGCTGCGGGGCGGCCTCGCGGGAGCGGTGGCCGGGCTGTTCCCGGCCGTCTTCTTCGCGCACCGTGCGGCGCGCCGCGGGATCCGGCTGCGCCGCCCGGAGGCGGTGACCGCCGTCCTCGGTGTACCGGGCCTCGCGGTGCTGGAGCGCCTCCGGCCCGGTCGAGCGGCCAGCTCCGACTCCCCGCTCGGCGTGGCCTACTCGGTGGCCGCCGAGGCGTTGCTGCTCCTGGACGTGGAAGCCGGAACGCAGGTCGTGGCCGTCGTGGGGGCCGGTGCGGGGGACAGGTCGGTCAGCACCGTCACCGCCGACCTGGCCCGCGCCCTGCTCCGCAGCAGCCGGCGGGTCTGCGTCATCGGGAGTGGCCCGGCCGGGGCGGTGGACCTGCTGTCCGCCACGTCCTCCCGCCCGGCTGGGGACGAGACCGTCGGGCGACTCAGCCTCGTGCACGCGGAACCCGGTGCGGAGTGGCCGGACCTGCGTGACGTCGACGTGGTGCTCGTCGACGCTCCCGAGGCAGGGACCCGCGCCAGCGCCCTGGAGGCCACGTCGCGCGCCGGGTCGGCCCTGGTCGTGGCCCATCACCGGGTGACCCGCGAGGAACTGGCGGCGGTCCTCCAACGGCTCGCCCGGGTCCAGGTCCGACCGGTGGGCCACCTGCAGGTGCGGCCGCGACGGCGTCGCAGCCTGCTCCCGAGCGCGGCCACCCGCTTGCGCCGACGCCGCCGCCGTCTCGTGACGTCGCCCCTGCTGGCGACCTCATGAGGGTCCTGCAGGTGCACACGACCTACCGGGAACCCGGTGGCGAGGACAGCGTGGTGCGAGCTGAGGGAAGGCTGCTCGAGCGCGCCGGGCATGTCGTCACGCGTCACGAGGCGGCCAACCCCTCCGGGGCCCGGACCGCGCTGGCTCTCGCCGCCTCGCCCTACAACGCGGTGGCCGGGCGCTCGGCCGTCGCCGCTGCACACCGCGCGAACGCCGACGTGGCCCACGTGCACAACACCTGGTACGCGATGGGACCTGCCGTCCCGAGCTCGCTCGCGCGTGCGGGAGTCCCGGTGGTCGTCACCCTCCACAACTACCGGCGCGTGTGCGTCAACGCCTCCCTGTTCCGCGACGGTGGCCCGTGCACGGACTGCGTCGGGCACTCGCCCTGGTCCGGGGTGCGGCACCGGTGCTACCGCGACTCGGCCGTGGCCTCTGCTGCCGCCGCAACTGGCATCCTGCTCAACCGCTGGCTCCAGGTCCCGGACAGGTCCGTCGGGGTCTTCCTGGTCCTCAACCGCTTCATGGCAGACGTGCTGGTCCGAGGCGGTCTGCCCGCGGACAAGGTGGTGGTCAAGTGCAACAGCGTTCCTGACCCCGGGCCGCGCACGCGCCCGCCGTCGAACGGGCACCAGGTCGTCGTGCTGGGGCGGGTCGAGGCGCTCAAGGGCGTGGACCTGCTGGTCGACGCCTGGGAGCAGGTCCAGCCTCAGGGTCTCGAGCTCGTGATCGTCGGCGAGGGCCCCCTGCGCCCCGCCCTCCAGGCGCGGGGCGTGAAGGGGGTCCGCTTCACCGGGCAGCAGGCACCGGCCCAGGTGCGCGAGCTCCTGCTGAGCGCGCGGGCGCTGGTGCTCGCCAGCCGGCTGTTCGAAGGGCAGCCGATGAGCATCGTCGAGGCGATGGCGGCCGGGCTGCCCGTCCTGGCTCCCCGCGCAGGGGGGAGCCCCGAGCTGCTTGCCGACCTCGGGCCCGAGTGGCTGGTCCCGCCGACGGGAGTGAGCGCCT
>JAOPWP010000183.1 GCA_025965615.1 Frankiales bacterium | reverse complement strand
GGGCCTACGTCCGGCTCGAGGGCCGCGCGTTCGGGGACGTCCCGCTGAACCTGGAGTACAAGCTCGAGGTCTGGGACAGCCCCAACTCGGCCGGGGTGATCATCGACGCCGTCCGCTGCGCCAAGATCGCTCTCGACCGTGGCGAGGGCGGCCCGATCCACCCGGCCTCGACCTACTTCATGAAGTCGCCGCCGAAGCAGGTCCGTGACGACATCGCCGGTCCGGCGCTGGAAGCCTGGATCCGCGGCGAGGGCGTCTCGGAGTTCGTCGGCCACGAGGCTGAGGTCGCGACCGAGCAGTAGCTCCGCTGCACCACGTACGTCCGTCGGCCCGGCCCGCCTCGCTCGATGCGAGGGGGACCGGGCCGATGTGCGTGCCGGTTCGGGCAGCGAGATCAGACAGCGAGATCAGTCAGCGAGGTCAGGCCGGCGCGGGCGTGCCGGCCTGCGTCGCGCGGACGGCGTTGCGGCCGTCGGCCTTGGCCTCGTAGAGCGCGGCGTCGGCGCCCGCGAGCAGCGCCTCCTGCGTGACCGCCCCGCCCCTCGACCACGTGGAGACCCCGGCGCTCAGGGTCACCACGCCGTGCGAGCTCCCGGGGTGCCCGAGCCCCAGTGCGTGCACCTCCCTGCGCAAGCGCTCCGCCGCCGCGACCGCCGCCGGTGTGCCCTGCGGGAACAGGCAGAGGAACTCCTCACCGCCGTAGCGGTAGAACAGGTCCGCCTGCCGGCCGGCGGACAGCACGACGCCGGCCACCCGGCGCAAGGTCTCGTCCCCCGCGGGGTGGCCGAAGTGGTCGTTGTAGGCCTTGAAGTGGTCCACGTCGAGCATCACCGCGGACAGCTCGTGCCCGTGCCGCTCGCAGCGTGCCAGCAGCCTGGGGAGGTCCTCGGCCAGGGCCCGGCGGTTGCGCAGCCCGGTCAGCGGGTCGATGCGGGCGGTGGCGGCCAGCTCGACGTTGAGCCGCTCCAGCTCCGCCTGCTGGTCCGCGAGCTTGGCGTGCAGCGCGGTGACCCGCTCGGCCGCGATCAGGCGCACCCGCAGGTCGGCGAGGTCGAGGGGCTTGGTCAGGTAGTCGTCGGCGCCGGCCAGCATCCCCTCGAGCACCTGCGCCCCGTCGGTCCGCGACGTGGCGAGGACGATGTAGGTGTAGCGGCCACCCCCGGCCCGGATCCGCCGGCAGAGCTCCAGCCCGTCCATCCCGGGCATGCGCCAGTCGCTGATGACCACCTCGACCGCGCCGCTGCGTACGAGGTCCCACCCCTCGTTCCCGTCGCTGGCGGTGAGGCACTCGTGCCCGGCCGCCTCGACGACCCCGCGGACGATCATCAGCGTCATGGGGTCGTCGTCGACCGCGAGGACCCTCATGCGGGTCGGTCCACCAGCGCGAGCATGGCGTCCAGCATGCGCGGGAGCTCGACCTCCAGCTGGTCGAGGCTGCTCCGGGCACCACCCGGGTCCTGCTCGATCTGCGCGCAGAGCTCCGCCACGCGTAATCCGCCCAGGTTGCCGGCGCTGCCTCTGAGGGCGTGCGCCGCGTCGGCCAGGGTCTCGGAGTCCCCGGCGTCGAACGCCGTGCGGATCGCGGTCAGCCGGTCGGGCGCAGCGAGCACGAACACCGGGACCAGGCGTGCCAGGAAGTCGGCGCCGAGGTGGCGCAGCCCCGCGACGACCCGGTCGTCGAGGACCCCGCCGCCGGGAGAGGAGCTCGCCGGGGCAGCGGCAGGCGATCCGGCGTCCTGCGCCACCGCCGGAGGGCCGTCCTGCGCGACCGGGGCACCGGGAGGCAGCACCGGGCGGCCGTACAGCCACTGCTCGACCTTGTCCGCCACCTCGTCGAGGCGCACCGGCTTGCTCAGGTAGTCGTCCATCCCCACCTCCAGGCAGCGCTGACGGTCGGCCAGCATGGCGGAGGCCGTCATGGCCACGATGGGGGTCCGCCGGCCAGGGCCCTCCGCCGCCCGGATCACCCCGGTCGCGTCGTAGCCGTCCATCCCGGGCATCCGGCAGTCCATGAGGACGAGGTCGTACGGGACGCGGGCGCACGCCTCGACCGCCTCCCGGCCGTCCGCCGCCACGTCGGCGCGGTGCCCCAGGGTCTCGAGCATGCGTACGGCCACCTTCTGGTTGGTGGCGTTGTCGTCCACGACCAGGACGAGGCCGCTGCATCTGGTGCGCGGGCGGGGGAGCGGCACCTCCGGGACGGCTCTGAGCCCGACGGCCGTCCCGCGGCGGAAACGGGCGGTGAACGAGAACGTCGAGCCCCTGCCCACCTCGGACTCGACCGAGATCTCCCCGCCGAACAGGGTGACCAGGCTCTTGCTGATGGCAAGCCCCAGGCCGGTGCCTCCGTAGCGGCGGGTGGTCGAGGCGTCGACCTGGGAGAACGACAGGAACAGGCGGTCCCGTGCCCCGGGGGGGATCCCGATCCCGGTGTCCGCGACGTCGAAACGCAGCAGGACCTCGTCCGGACAGGCCTCGGAGGGGGGCACGTCCGCCATGGACACCCGCAGGTGCACGGACCCGGCCTCGGTGAACTTCAGCGCGTTGTCCATGAGGTTGAGCAGCACCTGGCGCAGCCGCGCCGGGTCGCCGCTCAGAGCCAGTGGCACGCCAGGGTCGATGTCGGCCTCGAAGGCCACGCCCTTCTCCCGGGCCCCGACGACCAGCAGGTGGACCACGTCGCGGACGGTCTGGTGAAGGTCGAACTCCAGCTCCTCCAGCTCCAGCCGGTCGGCCTCGACCTTGGACAGGTCCAGCACGTCGTTGAGCAGGCCCAGGAGGGCGTCGGCACTGGTGCGCACGGTCTGCGCGTAGTCGCGCTGCTGCCGCGACAGCGGCGAGGCCAGCAGGAGCGACGTCATGCCCATCACCCCGTTGAGCGGCGTGCGCAGCTCGTGGCTCATCACCGCCAGGAACTCGGTCTTCATCCGCGAGGCCTCGAGCGCCTCGTCCCGGGCTGAGGCCAGCTGCTCCTCGTGCCGCTTGCGGTCGGTGATCTCGTGGAGGAACGCGTTGTAGGCCACCACACCGCCGACGACCGACTGCCACACCACCATCTCGACGGCGAACTCGCGGCCGTCCCGGTGGGCGGCGAGCAGCTCCACGCGCTGCCCGAGCTGGCCCTTGTCCGGCTGGCCGAGGACGCCGGAATCGGCCACCCGCAGCTTCTGGACCGCATCGGACAGCGTCTGCTGCCCTTCAGCGGGCGCGATCAGCCCTGCGAGCGGGGTGCCGGTGGCCTGCTCAGCGGTCCAGCCGAACAGCAGCTCGGACTGGGTGCTCCACGAGGTGACCACCCCGTCTGCGTTCACCGACACGAACGCGTCGGCGGCCGCGTCGAGGATCCCCCGGGTGCGCACCTCGCGCTCCTCGAGGCTCCGCTCTGCCGCCCGGCGCTGGCGCTGCCCGCGGGCCATGAGCACGAGTCCCCCGAGCAGGACCTGTCCGAGCAGGACGGCGATGCCGAGGACGGTCGAACGCAGCGGACCGAGCGAGGCGTACGCCATCTTCGTCGGCAGCCGCGCCGTCACTGTCCAGCCGAGGTCGGGGACGGGGGCCGAGGCGGACAGGACCTCCTGGCCCGCGACCTGACCGGTGGACATCCCGTCCCGGCCGCGCAGGGCCGCTGCGACCCCCGCCTCCGTGGCGATGCTGACGAGGTCGTTGCCGACGGCGCCGGGGGCGGCGACGACCACGCCGCGCTGGTCGGTGATCGTGAGGCCGACGCCCTGGGCGAGGGCGAGCCGCTCGGAGAAGCTCTGCACCGCCTTGAGGTCGTAGGCGATGGCGAGGATGCCGAGGACCCGGTCGGTCCGCGGGTCGCGCAGCGCCACCGCCACCGCCACGACGCGGACCTCCCCGGAGATGGCCGTCCGGTAGGCCTCGGACACGTAGTGGCCGCGAGTGGACGGCGCGCCCTGGTACCAGTCCCGGAAGCGGAACTGCTTGCCGACGAGGCCGGGCGTGGCCGGCAGGACGTCGCTGACCCGGCCCTCGGCGTCGGTGAGGAACACCCCCGCGACGCCCGTCGTGATGGCCGAGATCTGCATCAGGTGCCGATCGATCGCCGCCCGGTCGAACGACGCGGCGGACCCGTCGCCGAGGGCGGCGAGGAGCAGCTGGCGCTCCGCGTAGGACTCGACCAGCTGCCCGAGGCCCTCGAGCTGCTGCCGCACGAGCTCCGCGCTCACCAGGCTCGTCGTCCGCACCGCAGCCCGCGCGTCGCTCGCGGCGGCGCGCTCGGACAGCCGGATGCTCGACTCGGCGAGCAAGCCGAGCGGCAGCAGGGCGAACACCACGAAGCTGGCCACCAGCTTCGTGAGCGCCCTCCTGTCGCCCGCGTGCAGCGAACCCAGAGCGCTGAAGCGGGCCAGCGCGAGCAGGAAGACCAGCAGGGACGCGGCGGCGATGACCAGGAGGTCCTCGAGGTGGCCCTGGACCAGCTGGATCGTGAGGACCAGCGGCAGGATCCCCACGGCGCCGACCAGCACCGCCTTGCGGGCCTGCCCCGACGTGCCGCGCGCGCTCACCTCGTCGGGCTCCGCCGCCCGCTGAGCGAGCTCGCCCATGCTCGGGTGCAGCGCGGCGGCGGCGAGACAGGCGAAGGCCCCCATCCACAGCAGCTGGACGGGGCTGTCGAGCGTCCACCTCCCGGCGAGGGCGAGCACGCTGTACGTCGTGTCACCGGCGAGCTGGAAGCCGGCCCAGGCGAGCAGCAGCGCCCTGGCGGGCGTGGTGCGCGAGCCGCTCACGGCCAGCCGGAGCACGAGGACCAGGAGCACGAGGTCGAGCGCCGGATAGGCCACCGAGACCAGCTTGACGCCGAGGTCGAGGTCGGCGGCCCTGGCGTAGGGGGCCATGAGGAACACCCAGGACAGCGCGGCGAGGCTGACGCTCACGACGAGGACGTCGAGCAGCGTCTCCCGGTCCCGCCCCGACTGCTCGCGGCGGACGAGCAGGGCGACGGCGAGGCAGTTGCCGGCGTACAGGAGGAGGAACAGGGCGTCGGACGGGGACGGGACCGGGAGCACGACCCCCGTCAGCGAGGGGTAGAGGTACCAGGAGACGAAGGTCCCGAACGACGTGACCTGCGTGCCGAGCAGGACGTGCCACGCGCCGGCAGCGGCGGGGCGGTGCCTGCGGACACCCACGACGAGGGCAGCAACCGCACAGGCGTTCAGCGAGAGGAGCACGACGGCTCCAGCGGCCCCGCCGGGCAGGGCGAGCCAGGCGGCGGCCAGCACCGCAGCGCCCACCAGCACGAGCGCTGGCGGCCGGCGGAGCGCACCGCGCACGTGGGTCACTCCTCGGGCATCGGCACGCACCAGCCATGGCATGAGCCGGGCATTCCGGGCAGCTCGACGATCGGTGGCCGGAGCACGCACGGTGGCGCGGACCTAGGCTGAGTCGATGCGTCCCGCTGCGAGCCAGTCGACGAGCAGGGGTCGATGAGCGCGGACACCCGCGCGCTGCGCGAGGTCGTGGCGGTGCCCGACTTCCGGCGGCTGCTGTCGGTGCGCATGCTCGGGCAGTTCGCCGACGGGCTGTTCCAGGCTGCGCTGTTCTCGGCGGTCTTCTTCAACCCCGAACGGGCCACCTCCGCGGGCGAGGCGGCCGCCGGCTTCGCGACGCTGCTCCTCCCCTACAGCGTGGTGGGGCCCTTCGCGGGCGTCTTCCTGGACCGCTGGCGGCGCCAGCGGGTGCTGCTGGTCGGCAACCTCGTACGTGCCTCGGTCATCGTCGTCTTCGCGTCCCTGCTGGCCGCCTTCGGACCCACCAGCCCGTCCGTCGTCGCCCTGGCGCTGGTGGTCGTCTCGGTCAACCGCTTCATCCTGTCCGGGCTGTCCGCCGGGCTGCCCCACGTCGTCGAGACGCGCCTGCTGGTGACGGCCAACTCGTTCAGCACGACGCTCGGAGCCGCGGCGGCGGCCGTCGGCGGCGCCACGGCCGTGGGCCTGCGGGCGGTCTTCGGCGAGGACGACCTGGGCGCGAGCCGGACGGCCCTGCTGGCCGCGGTGCTGTACGCCGGGGCGGCCCT
>JAOPWP010000167.1 GCA_025965615.1 Frankiales bacterium | reverse complement strand
GTCGTAAGCCGGCTCGACCGTGAACCCTTCGGTGGGCACCGGGACGAGGATCGAGCTGATCTCCTTCTTGCCACTGCTGGTCGTGCCGGTCACGGCCGTGACGGTGACGAGGCGGGTGATGTCGGTGCCGGAATTGGTGATGAAGGCCTTGCTGCCGTTGAGGACCCAGCTGCCGTCCTCGAGCGCCGCAGTCGTGCGGGTGGCCCCGGCGTCACTTCCCCCGCCGGGTTCGGTCAGCCCGAACGCGCCCAGCGCCTGACCCGACGCGAGCAGCGGCAGCCAGGTGGCCTTCTGCTCGTCGGTGCCGAACCGGAAGATCGGCATGGCCCCCAGCGAGACCCCCGCCTCGAGGGTGATGGCGACGCTCTGGTCGACCCGTGCGAGCTCCTCGAGCGCGAGGCACAGCGTGAAGTAGTCACCGCCCATGCCGCCGTGCTCCTCCGGGAACGGCAGGCCGAACAGGCCCATCTCACCCATCTGGCGCACGACGTCGTACGGGAAGGTCTTGGTCCTGTCGTGGTGGTAGGACACCGGAGCGACGACCTCGCGGGCGAACTCCTCGACCGTCTTGCGCAGCGACTGCTGCTCATCGGTCAGCCGGGTGTCGAGCATGCGATGCCCTCCTGGGCGGGTGCGAGTGCGGTGAGGGTGCGGGACGGGCTGGGCCGGCCGAGCTGGCCGGCCATCCACAGGCTCGCGGCGGTCAGGGCAGTCAGGTCGACGCCGGTCTGGATGCCGAGGCCGTGCAGCATCCAGACGAGGTCCTCGGTGGCGAGGTTGCCGGTGGCACTGCGGGCGTACGGGCAGCCGCCGAGCCCTCCGGTGCTGGCGTCGACGGTGGTGACGCCGGACTGCAGCGCGACGAGGGTGTTGGCGAGGGCCTGGCCGTAGGTGTCGTGGAAGTGCACCGCGAGTTCCGGGACCGGCAGGCCCCGGTCGGCCAGCAGGCCGAGCAGGGAGTGCACCTGACCGGGGGTCCCGACACCGATGGTGTCCCCGAGGCAGACCTCCGTGCAGCCCATCTCGTGCAGGCGCACGGCGACCTCGGCCACCTGGCCCAGCGGCACCTCGCCCTCCCACGGGTCGCCGAAGCACATCGAGACGTAGCCGCGCACGGCCAGGCCCTCACCCCGGGCTCGCGCCACGACGGGGGCGAACATGTCGAGCGACGCGGCCACCGTGCGGTTGAGGTTCTTCTGCGCGAACGTCTCGGTGGCGGAGGCGAAGACGGCGACCTCCCTGACCCCCGCCTCGAGGGCGCGGTCGAGCCCCCGGTCGGTCGGGACGAGCACCGGGTGGCGTCCGGGAAGCGGGCCGAGCAGCTCGAGCAGCTCCTCGGCGTCGGCCAGCTGCGGCACCCACTTCGCCGGGACGAAGGAGGTCAGCTCGATGGTGGAGAGCCCGGCGGCGAGCAGCCGCCGTACGAAGTCCGCCTTCACACCGACGGGGATGACCGCCTTCTCGTTCTGCAGCCCGTCGCGCGGGCCGACCTCGTAGACCTCGACGCGGGTGGGCAGCCCGGCGAGCGGGGTGCTCACGGCTCGCTCGCTGCCGGGGGGACGACGGTCGCGAGCACCTGGTCGACGACGACCTGGTCCCCGGTGCGCACGTCGAGGCCCACCGTCCCGGCGAACGGCGCGCTCAGCGCGTGCTCCATCTTCATCGCCTCCACCACGATCAGGACCTGACCCTCCTCCACCTCGTCGCCGGACGCCACGCCCACCGCGATGACAGCGCCCGGCATCGGGCTGCGCACGTCGCCGTCGTGCGCACCGGGGCCGTCGTGCAGGCGCACCGGAGGCAGCTCGGTCACGGCCCAGGTCGCGCCGTCGAGGTGGAGCCAGGTGGTGGCACCGTCGGCCGCGGTGAGGGCGGTGCGCGTCCCGCCCGCGTCCGTGAGCTGCATGCCGTCAGGGCTCCGGGTCGCCGATGCAGCCACCGGTTCGGCGTCGGCGATGCGCACCCGGGCGGCGGACGGGGGACCGGTGACAGCGATCCGGAGCGGTTCGCCGTCCGGGCCGGCGACGAGCCAGGAGGTCTCGGCGGCGCCGCTCGCCCGCCACCCGGAGGTGGTCGCCCAGGGGTCGTCGTCCCCGGTGTCGAGCGCGAGCAGGCGGGCGAGGGCGTACGCGACGTGCACGCTCGGCGGCACGTGCTGCGCCACCAGGCAGTCCAGCTCGCGCTCGACCAGTCCGGTGTCGAGCCGGCCTGCCCGGACCTCGGGGTGGCGCAGCAGCGCGCGCAGAAACGCCGTGTTCGTGCCGACGCCGAGCACCACGTTCGAGGCGAGCGCCCGGTCGAGCTTGGCCAGCGCGGTGGCGCGGTCCGGCCCCCAGGCGATCACCTTGCTGAGCATCGGGTCGTACGTCGTGCCCACGCGCGCGCCCTCGAGCAGGGCGCTGTCGACCCGTACGCCGTCCTCCGCCGGTTCGCGCACCAGCAGCGCCGGCCCGCCGGTCGGGAGGAAGCCGCGTGCGGGGTCCTCGGCGTAGATGCGCACCTCGACCGCGTGGCCGGTCAGGCGCACGTCGTCCTGGGCGAAGGAGAGCGCCTCCCCGGCGGCGACCCGCAGCTGCTGCTCCACCAGGTCGACTCCGGTGACCAGCTCGGTCACCGGGTGCTCGACCTGCAGGCGGGTGTTCATCTCCATGAAGAACGGCTGGTCGGCGGAGTCGGCCGGCACGATGAACTCGACCGTGCCCGCGCCGGTGTAGCCGACCGCCTCGGCCGTCGCCACGGCGAGCGCGCCGTAGCGGGCCCGCTGGCCGGCGGTGAGGAGCACCGACGGCGCCTCCTCGACGACCTTCTGGTGGCGGCGCTGGAGGCTGCACTCGCGCTCCCCGAGGTGAAGCGTGGTGCCGTGCGCGTCGGCGAGCACCTGCACCTCGATGTGGCGGGGCCGGGTCACGAAGCGCTCGAGGAACAGCGTGTCGTCGCCGAAGGACGCGGCCGCCTCGCGCCGGGCGGAGACGAGCGCCTCGGCCAGCGCGGACGGCTCGGTCACGAAGCGCATGCCCTTGCCACCCCCGCCGGCCGACGGCTTCACCAGCACCGGGTAGCCGACCTCGTCGGCGGCGGCCAGCAAGTCGGCGTCGGTCATGCCGGGCCCGGACCGACCGGGGACGACCGGCACGCCCGCCGCGCCGACCGTCTGCTTCGCCCGGATCTTGTCGCCCATGACCTCGACCGCATGGACCGGCGGGCCGACGAAGACCAGGCCGGCCGCGGCGCAGGCCTGCGCGAAGGCGGCGTTCTCGGCCAGGAAGCCGTAGCCCGGGTGGACCGCCTGAGCACCGGTCAGGGCAGCGGCCTCGAGCAGGCGCTCCACCGACAGGTAGCTCTCGGCAGCCCGGGCGGGTCCGAGCCGTACCGCCACGTCTGCCTCGTGAACGTGGCGGGCTCCCGCGTCGGCGTCGCTGTAGACGGCGACCGAGCGGATGCCCATCGCGCGCAGCGTGCGCGTGATCCGCACCGCGATCTCGCCGCGGTTGGCGATCAGGACGGTGTCGAACACGCGGTCACGCTCCTGCCCGTCACATTCGGAAGACGCCGTAGGAGACCGGCGCGAGCGGGGCGTTCGCGCAGGCGGACAGCGCCAGTCCGACGGCAGTACGGGTGTCGAGCGGGTCCAGGATGCCGTCGTCCCAGAGCCGGGCGGTCGCGTAGTAGGCGCTGCCCTGCGTCTCGTACTGCTCGCGGACCTGTGCCTGCATGGCCTCCAGGTCGGTGCCCTCCTTCGCCACCGCCGCGAGCACACCGGCCGCCTGATCGCCACCCATGACCGAGATGCGGGCGCCCGGCCACATCCACAGGAAGCGCGGCGAGTACGCCCGGCCGCACATCGAGTAGTTGCCGGCCCCGAAGGAGCCGCCGATCACGACGGTCAGCTTCGGCACGCGGGCGCAGGCGACGGCGGTCACCATCTTGGCGCCGTGCTTGGCGATCCCGCCCGCTTCGTACTCCCGGCCGACCATGAAGCCGGTGATGTTCTGCAGGAACAGCAACGGGATGGAGCGCTGGTCGCACAGCTCGATGAAGTGCGCGCCCTTCACCGCCGACTCGCTGAACAGCACGCCGTTGTTGGCGACGATCCCGACCGGGTGCCCGTGCACGTGCGCGAACCCGGTGACCAGCGTCGCGCCGTACTCCGCCTTGAACTCGGCGAACCGGCTCCCGTCGACCAGGCGGGCGATGACCTCGCGGACGTCGTACGGGGTGCGCGGGTCCGCGGGCACGACGCCGTAGAGCTCGCTCGGGTCGACGGCCGGCTCCTCGACCGGCAGCCGCTCCCACGGGGCCGGGGCGCGCGGGCCGAGCGTCGCCACGATCCGGCGGACGATGCGCAGGGCGTGCAGGTCGTCGTCGGCCAGGTGGTCGGTGACGCCGGAGGTACGCGAGTGGAGGGCACCTCCGCCGAGGTCCTCGGCAGTGACGACCTCACCCGTCGCCGCCTTCACCAGCGGCGGACCACCGAGGAAGATCGTGCCCTGGTCCTTCACGATGACGGCCTCGTCGGCCATCGCCGGGACGTAGGCGCCGCCGGCCGTGCAGCTCCCGAGCACCGCCGCGATCTGGGCGATGCCCTTCGCGCTCATCGTCGCCTGGTTGTAGAAGATGCGGCCGAAGTGCTCGCGGTCGGGGAACACCTCGTCCTGCTGCGGGAGGAACGCGCCGCCGGAGTCGACGAGGTAGACGCACGGCAGGTTGTTGTGCAGCGCCACCTCCTGCGCACGCAGGTGCTTCTTGACGGTCATCGGGTAATAGGTGCCGCCCTTGACGGTGGCGTCGTTCGCGACCACCACGCACTCACGCCCCGACACGCGACCGACGCCGGTGATGATCCCGGCGCCTGGGGCCACGTCCCCGTACAGCCCGTGGGCCGCGAGAGCCGAGAGCTCGAGGAACGGGCTTCCCGGGTCGAGCAGGGCATCGACCCGCTCGCGCGGCAGGAGCTTGCCGCGGGCGACGTGACGCTGGCGCGAGGACTCGGAACCGCCGCGCCGGACGGTGTCCAGCCGCTCTCGAAGCTCGGTGGCGAGGCCCCGCTGCACGTGGGTGTTGTGCGCGAAGGCCTCGCCTGAGGGGTCGACGTGCGAACGCAGCTGGGCTTCGTCCACAACGCTCCCTGGTTAGTGGTCAGTAACCTGCTTCCAGGTTAGATTCGGTTTCCCTCAGATGTCCAGAGGAGGATCCGTGACGGAGGCTCCCCGGACCCGTGACGTCATGCTGCGCGAGGCCGCGCGGTTGTTCGCCGCCCAGGGCTTCCGCGGCACGTCGGTCAACGACATCGGCACCGCCTGCGGCATCAGCGGTCCGGCCGTCTACAAGCACTTCCCCAGCAAGGACGCCCTGCTGGCCCGGCTGCTCAGCGACATCAGCCAGCAGCTGGTCGACGGAGGAAGGGCCGTGGTCGACGAGGCACCCGACGACGTGTCTGCGCTCGAGCAGCTGGTCGCGTTCCACACCGACTTCGCGCTCGCCGAGCCGGACGTCATCCGGGTCCAGGACCGCGACCTGTCATCGCTGCCCGACGCCGACCGGGCCGTGGTGCGCCGCCTCCAGCGGACCTACGTCGAGCTGTGGACGGGGGTGCTGTGCCGGCTCGACGGCTCGCTCCCGGTCGAGGTGGCCCGGTTGCGCGCGCACGCCGTGTTCGGACTGCTCAACTCGACCCCGCACAGCGCCCGCGGACGGGCCGAGGCCCGGCGGCAGCTCAGCAGCATGGCGCTGCGCGCGCTGGCCCGCCCGTGACGCGCGGCGCGTCCTGAGGGCAGGATCAGCGCATGTCCCCGATCTCGCGCTTCCCCGTGCCCGACGTCGTCGACCTCCCCGAGGACCTGCGGGAGCGCATCCTGACGGTGCAGGAGAAGTCCGGCTTCGTGCCCAACGTCTTCCTCGCGATGGCGCACCGGCCGGCTGAACTCCGGGCGTTCCTCGCCTACCACGACGCGCTGATGGACTCCGACGTCGGCATCACCCGGGCCGAGCGGGAGATGATCGTCGTCGCGACGAGCGCGGCTCGCGACTGCACCTACTGCGTGGTGGCGCACGGCGCGATCCTGCGGGTCCGGTCGAAGGAGCCGCTCCTGGCCGACCTCATCGCGACCAACCACCGGCACGCGCCGATCACGCCCCGTCAGCGGGCGATGCTCGACTTCGCCCTGCAGGTGTCGCTCACCCCGGAGCGGGTCGAGGAGCACGACCTCGCGGCACTGCGCGAGCACGGCTTCGACGACGAGGCGATCTGGGACATCGCTGCCGTCACGGCGTTCTTCGCGATGTCCAACCGCATGGCGCACGTCATGGGCCTGGTCCCGAACGAGGAGTTCTTCCTGATGGGGCGGCTGCCGCGCCCGTCCTGAACGCGCCGTTCAGGACGACTCGGCCGTCCAGTCCCGCTGCACCGTCGGGTAGATCGTGAGCAGCTCGATCGTGGCCCGCTGCGGCAGCGAAGCGACGTGGAGCAGGGTCTGGGCCAGGTCCTCCGGCTGCAGCATGGCGGCCCGCGCCTCGGCGGAGGGCGGCTGCGGACGCAGGTCGAGGATGGGCGTGGCGACCTCACCCGGGCAGACCGCGCACGCGCGTACGCCGTGCACCCGTTCGGTCAGGTTCAGCGAGTCGGTGAAGGAGATGACGCCGGCCTTGGCCGCGCTGTAGGCCGGTCCGGTCAGGGCACTCGCCCGGTGCCCGGCCATGGACGACACGTTGAGCACGGTCCCCGACCCCTGGGCGCGCATGTGGGGCAGGACGGCCTGCGTGACCAGGAACGTCCCGGTCAGGTTGACCCGGAGCACGGCGTCCCAGTCCTGTTCGGACACCTCCTCGACCTTGCGACGCCGCACGTTGGAGCCCGCGTTGTTGACCAGCACGTCGATCCGGCCCCAGGTCGAGACGACGCGATCGACCAGCACCTCGACGGCGGCGCGGTCCGTGACGTCTGCCGGGCAGAGCAGGACGTCACCCCCGTGCTCCTCGAGCTCCTCGGCCAGCTCCCCGAGGGGCTCGGGCCGCCGGCCGACGAGCGCGACGCGACAGCCCTCGTCGACGAACGCCATGGCGGTCGCCCGGCCGATGCCGCTCCCGGCCCCCGTGACGATCGCGACCTGGCCCTCGAGCCGTCCCACGGCGTCCCCCGTCCATCCGGCCCCCGCGTCGAGGTGCCGTGACGACCGTACGTCCCCGGGGCCAGCGTGAGGTAGGCGGTTGCGGCCCGCGGAGGCGCTCCCGGGCCTACGGTTGCGCCATGACGGGTGTCGGGGCGATCGGGGTCCCGCCACCCCGGCCCGCCTCCGGCGACGGTCCGGCGCCGGCGGCAGAAGGCGATGCCGGACTCGGCTCCTATCTCGGTCCCGAACTGCTCGGCCTGCTCGGTGACGCCGTGACCGTCATCGGACCCGACTGGCGCTACCGCTACGTGTCACCGGCCGCCGCGGTCATCATCGGCCGCACGACGGCGGAGTGCGTCGGCTCCCACGTCTGGGACCTGTTCCCCGCGGTGGTGGGCACGGCGCAGTACGCCGTGATGGAGCGGGCGATGTCGCAGCGGACGCGGGAGCGGTTCGTCTGGTCCTTCGACACCGCCGACCGGTGGTACGAGCAGCACGCGCTGCCCGTCGCCGACGGCCTGGTGGTCTACGTCCTCGACATCACCGACCGCATGTCGGAGGTCAGCCGCGCTGAGCACCTCGCCCAGGCGGGAGAGGCCCTGGCGGGCGCTGTGACGCTCGAGGACGTCAACGAGGTACTCCGCGTGCACGTCCATCACCTGGTCGGTGCGCTGGCCGGCTCGATCATCCTCGCCGACGACGAGCGCAGCCTCATGCGCGCCCTCGGCTGGGCCGGCGGGGTGAGCGGCTGGGACCAGTTCGCCGCCGACGCGCCGACGCCCAGCACGACGGCCCACCGCACGGGCGAGCCGGTGTTCGTGCGCGACCGCGAGGACGCCACCGTCCGGTTCCCGCTGATCGCAGCCGAGCTCGAGCGACTCGGCTGCGGCCCGGTGGCGTCGCTGCCGCTCGTGAGCGCGGGCGTGCGCCTCGGCGCCTGGGCGCTCCTGTTCCCCGAGGACCGGCTGCTCGACGAGGGCGACCGGCGCTTCCTCGTCACCGCCGCCGCGATGGTGTCCCAGGCGCTCCTGCGAGCGCGCCTGCTCGACGTCGAGCGCCGTGCGATGGCCCAGCTGCAGCGCAGCCTGCTCCCGCGCAACCTCCAGTCCGTACCCGGACTGGACATCGCCGTCCGCTACGCCGCCGGGGACGCCGCCGTCGAGGTGGGAGGCGACTGGTACGACGTCGTGCCGCTCGAGGGTGGCGCCGTCGGCCTGGTCATGGGCGACGTCGAGGGGCACGACGTCGAGGCCGCCGCCTGCATGGGCCTGGTCCGGAGCGCCGTGCGGGCCTACGCGGCCGAGGGGCACCCGCCCTCGATCGTGCTCAAGCTGGCCAACCAGTTCGTCTCCGACGTCGGTCTCGGGCGCCTGGTCACGCTGACCTACTTCTCGGTCCACCCCCTGGAGCGGCTGATCATCGCGGTCAGCGCCGGGCACCTGCCCCTGCAGGTCGTGGCGCCGGACGGCACGCACGTCGAGGTGCCCTCCGACGTCGGCCCGCCCTTGGGGGTCTTCGCCTCTGGTGCGCTGTGGTCCGAGACGACGAGCCAGCTGCCCGCCGAGGGGGTGCTCGTCGCCTTCACCGACGGACTCGTCGAGACCAGGGACGAGGACATCGACGTCGGTCTCGCCCGGGTGCGTGAGACCCTCATCGCCTCACGAGCCGGATCGGCTGATGCTGTCGCGGACGCCCTGCTCGACCAGCGGAGCCGGTCCAGCGGCGACGACGTCGCCCTCCTGGTCGGCCGGCTCACCGCCCCGCCCGGCGAGGACCGCCGCTTCACCCGTCGCATGCCGCCGACGTCCGCGTCGGTGTTCCTGGCCCGCAGGTCCACCCGCCAGCTGCTCGCCGCCTGGGACGTCGACGCCGAGACCGTGCAGACCGCCGAGCTGGTCGTCAGCGAGCTGATGAGCAACGCAGCCCGGCAGAGCGAGGACCCGGTCGACATCGTCCTGCTCCTCGGTCCCGCCGCCGTGCGCATCGAGGTCGCCGACACGAGCCACCGCATGCCGGTCCTGCAGCACGGCGAGGTCGACGCCGACGCCACCAGCGGGCGAGGGCTCCTGCTCGTGCAGGAGCTGGCCGACCGGTGGGGGGTCGACCAGTCCGACGGTCTCGGCAAGCTGGTCTGGGCCGAGCTGGACCTGACGTCCTGACGTCCTGACCTCGGCGCAGGTCAGCCTGTCGGGAAGCGGACGCTGATCGCCTGCCCGTGGGCCGGGAGGTCCTCGGCCTGGGACAGCGCGACGACGTGGTGTGCCACCTCGCGCAGGGCCGGCTCGTCGTACTCGACGAGGTGCACGCCGCGCAGGAAGGTCTGCACCGACAGCCCGCTCGAGTGGCAGGCGCAGCCACCGGTGGGCAGGACGTGGTTGGACCCGGCGCAGTAGTCGCCGAGCGACACCGGCGCGTAGGGCCCGACGAAGATCGCACCCGCGTTGCGCACCCGCCGAGCCACGGCCGCGGCGTCACGGGTGTGGATCTCCAGGTGCTCGGCGGCATAGAGGTTCACGACGGTCAGCCCGGCTTCGAGGTCGTCGACGAGCACCACGGCGGACTGCTCGCCGGCCAGGGCCTCGCGGATGCGCCCGGAGTGCTTGGTCTCGGGCACCTGGCGCTCGAGCTCCCGGACGACCTCGTCCGCCAGCCGCTCGCTGTCGGTGACGAGCACGGAGGCAGCGATGACGTCGTGCTCGGCCTGGCTGATCAGGTCGGCGGCGATGAACGACGCGTCTCCGGTGTCGTCGGCCAGGACGGCGATCTCGGTGGGGCCGGCCTCGCTGTCGATGCCGATCAGGCCCTTGAGCAGGCGCTTGGCGGCGGTCACGTAGATGTTGCCCGGACCGGTCACCAGGTCGGCCTTGCGGCAGACGAGCACGCCGCTCGAGTCCCGAACGCCGTAGGCGAACATGGCGATCGCCTGCGCACCACCGACCGCGTAGACCTCGTCGACACCGAGCAGGGCCGCGGCCGCGAGGATGGTCGGGTGGGGCAGGCCGCCGAAGTCGCGCTGCGGCGGCGAGGCGATCGCGAGCGAGCCGACCCCGGCTTCCTGGGCCGGCACGACGTTCATCACCACCGAGCTCGGGTAGACGGCCCGGCCCCCCGGTACGTAGAGCCCGACCCGGTCGACCGGCAGCCAGCGGGCCGTGACCGTGCCGCCGTCGGACAGGCGGGTGGTGTGTTCCTCGCGGCGCTGGTCGGCGTGCACCAGCCGGGCCCGGCGGATCGACTCGTCGAGGGCGTCCCGCACCGCCGGGTCGAGCTCGTCGAGGGCTCGCTGCAGCGCCTCGGTCGGGACCCGCAGGGACGGCGGGCGTACGCCGTCGAACCGCTCGCTGAGGGCCAGCAGGGCGTCGGCCCCGCCTTCGCGGACCTCGCCGATCAGGGGGCGCACCGTGGCGAGCGCGGCCTCGACGTCGAGCGCCGCCCGGGGCAGGTGGACGCCCGCGTCGATGTCGCTGCCGCGCAGGTCGAGGAGCCGGATCATGCCTCCAGCGTACGAGGGTGGTGTCACCGCGTCGCGCCTCACTCGTGCGAGCGGCGCCTGCCCAGGCCCAGGAGGAGCATGCCCGCGAGCAGGAGGAGGGCGTCCGCGCCCCAGAGCGTCCGCAGCGCGGTCCCGGTGGTGGGCAGGGCCGTCCCCGTCCCCGTGACCGCCCCCCCGCCCGCGTCCCCCTGCAGCGCCGGGGCGCCTGCGGGCGGCGGCACGGCGGTCCCGGCTGGCAGCGTGGTCACAGGCAGCCCCGTGACCGTCACCGGCAGCGCTGCCGCCTCCTCCGCGGCGGTCACCTGCAGCCGCACCGGCGAGGCTGGCGGGCCGGTGAAGTGCCGCCCGTCGGCCTCGAACTGCGCGCTCACGGTGTAGACGCCCTCCGGCAGGGTCGGCGCCCAGCGGACGAGCCCGTCTGCGTCCGGCACCAGCAGCCCGGAGGTGTAGGGGGCGGCTGTCTGGCTGTCCGCCGCACGCACCTGGAGCTCGATCCTGGCCAGGGCGAGGTCACCGCTGGCGCCGTCCGCGGCTTGGGTGACCAGGGCGGCCAGCGACACCGTCCCTGCGGGGGCCGTCGCGGGAGCGGTCAGGACCGCCGTCGCGTCCTCGGGCGCGACCGTGACCTCGACCAGCGCCACCTGCTCGACGCCCGGACCTGACAGGGTCAGCGCCACCGGATACCTGCCTGCGGGTCCGCTCGCCACGCCTGTCACCGGTGCCCTGCCGGTGCCGTTGAGCGGTCCGAGCACCAGACCCGGTGGCAGGCCGGACGCGGTCAGCGTGAGACCCGTGAGGGGGCTGTCGACGTCGAGCACCTGCAGCACGGGTGCCGTGAGCCCGTCGGAGTACTGGACGGTCGCCGCGGCCGGCGGGACCAGCGCGGCGGGGTCGTCCACGGCCGTGACCTGCACCCTGACCAGGGCGGTGACCGTCATACCGGCCAAGGAGGCTGCGTAGGTGAAGCTGTCCGGGCCGACGTAGTCGGCCACAGGGGTGTAGCGGACGCGACCCTGCTCGACGACGGCCGTGCCGTGGGCGGGCCCGACCGTGACGCCCTGGAGGGCGAGCACGCCGGCGGCCAGGTCGTTCGCCAGCACGTCCGCCAGACCGGAGGTGTCCTCCACCACGGTCAGGTCGTCCGGGAACGCCTGCGGCAGCACGGGGTCGGTGTCGCAGCCGCCGGGGATCCCGCTCAGCCGCAGACTCGCGACCCGTTGCTCCCGGCCGAGCGTCGCGGTCAGCGTCACCGGCTCGGGCACCTCGTCGCACACGGCGGCCGGGACGGTCGTCCGCAGGCACAGCTGCGCCGGGTCGGGCTGCCAGGCCAGCCGGACCCGCGGAGGACGGCCGTCCGCCCACGCCGGGCCGCCGTCCCGGCTGACCGCGGCCGCCTCGACGACCAGCGCCGGGTGCGCATCCGGGTCGAGGGACGACAGGTCCAGCGAGGTGCCGGCCCCCACGAGCTGGCGGCGGAGCAGGACGGCATCGGACGTCGCGTCGCGCACCAGGACCTCGAAGGACGAGAACTCCGCCGGGAGGTCGGCGTCGAGCACCTCGACCCCCCGCCACCTCGCCCCCCCGACCCCGTCGCCGCACCGCTGGTCGCGCAGGTCGGTCACCTTGCGCGCACCCGAGGTCAGCGTGGTGCAGGGTGACGTGCCGTTGGGTGCGACGGTGAACACCTGACCCGGGTCACCGAGGGCCACGATGCACGAGCCGTCGAAGGCCGCACCGTAGGCGGTGGGGAGGGCCTGTCCCGTCGCGTCCTGCCGTACGTGCCCCCCCTCGAAGCCCTCGCCCTCGCACACGGCCTCGGTGGACCAGTCGTAGCACGAGAGCCCTGCGGTGAAGTCACCGCGGAAGGTGCGCACGCCGCTCTCGGCCTCGGAGTTGTAGGAGTAGACGTTCGTCGACAGGGTCCAGCCCGGGTGGACCCTGCCAGAGCCCCCGCCGGCGGCCCAGCAGACGAGCTCGCCGCCGATGACGCACACCCCGTCGGCCGCACCGGTCCTGCTGTGGCGCACCATCACGTCGTGCCCGCTCACGGCGACGGGCGCCGGCCAGCCGGCACAGGGCGCGCGGGTGCCGGTGTCCGTGCAGACGAGGGCTCCTGCGCCGCTCACCATGAAGACCTTCGCGCCGAGGCCGACAGCGTCCAGGAGGTGGCCGGTCTCCTTCAACAGGCCCGACGGGACCGAGCCGCACGTGCGGCCGTCGGCCGGGTCGACGCAGTGCAGGTCCCCGGATCCCGCGCCGATCCAGAGCCGCCCGCCGGCGAGCACCGGCACGGTGCCTCTCGGCCGCCCGTCCCCCACCTGCCGCTCGACGATGGTCCAGCCGCACAGCTCACCGGCGGCGGCGTCGAAGCAGGCGACGCCGTAGGAGCTGCTCTGGGCGGCCTCGTCCACTGCTTCCAGGGTGGTCCAGATGCGGTTGCCGATGACGACCGCCTTGCCGGGGGCGCTGCCGGCGCCCAGGGTCACGGGACGGGGATAACCGGGGCAGAGCTGCCCCGTGACCCGGTCCACGCAGCTGACGGCAGTCGGGTGCTGGTGGTGGAAGAAGGCGAAGACCTTGCTGCCCACCAGGATGGGCACGTGACCGTCACCCCCGGTCCCCTGGCTGATCGGGGGCATCGGGGCGGGCAGGTCGCTCTCGCTGGATGCTCCGAGCAGTGCGCCCGGTCCGGCCTGCGCCTCGACGGACCCGTCAGGGGCCACCGTGGCGGTGAACCCCGGTGCGGTACGGACGGAACCGGCATCCAGGACCTGACCCACGGAGGGCTTGGCAGACACCCTCGGCGGTTCGAGGGCCGCGGCGAGCTCCTGCGACAGCCCGCCAGGCCGCGCCTGCACACCGACGGCCCAGCTCGCCTGACCGCCGGAGCCCACGGCTCCCGCCGGGTCCAGCAGGCTGGCACCGCGTCCGGTCGCCGTGGGCACGAAGCCGGCCCCCTGCGGGACGACGGCGACCCGGACGGCGCCCGTCGCGGAGCCCCCTGGGCCGAAGACCCGGTAGGTGAACCCGTCGACACCGCTGAAGCCGCGGTCGGGGACGTAGCTGCACGTCCCGCTGGGCAGACAGGACACCCCGCCGTGCGCCGGCGGGCCCCGCACCTCGGCCTCGAGCGCGTCCCCGGAGTCGTTCGCGAGCACGTCCAGCGCCCCCGTCGTGTCCTGCTCGACCGTCAGGTCGTCAGCCACCGCCGAGACCGTCGCCACCTGCTCACCGGTCGGTGCGAGCTCGACCCGGGCCGCCGCGGTCAGGCCGCCGGAGTCGCGGACCGTGTAGGTGAAGGAGTCGGGACCGCTGTACCCGGGCTCCGCCGAGTAGAGGCAGCCCCCCAGGGCGCCGCAGGTGACCGTGCCGTGGCCCGGCGCGGTGGTGCCCACGAGGGTGAGCACCTGGTCGGCGTCCGGGTCGACGTCGTTGGCCAGCACGTCGACGGCAGCGACGCGCGCGAACGGCGGCACCGTGTCCAGGCCCGGCTGGGGGGGCCGGTTGCCGACCACGGACACCGACACCAGACCTGCGTCCGTGCCCCCGAGGTCATCCATCGCGGTGTAGCTGAAGGCGTCCGGTCCGGCGTAGCCCGGGCCGGCTGTGTAGGTGCAGTGGGTGCTGGCGCACACGACGCTGCCGTGCGCCGGGTCGGTCCAGGACAGGACCGACAGCTGGTAGCCCTCGGGGTCGGCGTCGTTGCTGAGCACGAAGACCGCGGCCGACTGGCCGCGCCCGACCTCGACCTCGTCGTCCGAGGCGACCGGCGGCCGGTTCGGCACCACCGTCACGGCCACGCGTGCGGTCGCCCTCCCGCCCCGGCCGTCCACCGCCGTGTAGGTGAAGCTGTCCTGGCCCGCGAACCCCCGGACGCCGGTGTAGGTGCAGGCACCGGACTCGCAGGACACGGAGCCGTGCTGGCCCTGCGTGAAGTCCCCGACCTGCAGGGGATCGCCGTCGGGGTCCCTGTCGTCCGCGAGCACCTCGATGCGGACCGACCTGGCCTGCGGCGCCTCGACGGTGTCGTCACCCGCGACGGGAGGGAGGTTGCCGGGGACTGCGGAGTCCACGACGGTGAAGCGGGTCGTGCTGGAGCAGCCCGCTCGGCTGTCGCAGACGAACAGGCTGCTGCTGTAGGTCCCGGGCAGGCCGAGCACCTTGTCGACAGTCGGCTCGAAGGAGCTGGTGCCGTCCCAGAACGACCACTGCCGGTAGGTGATGACGCCACCCTCCGGGTCGGTGCTCTCGTCGGTGAAGCGGACGCTGAGCGGCGCGGACCCGGTGGGCGGGGCGATCGAGAACACCGCGACGGGAGCCTGGTTGGGCTTCGTGGTGTGGACGGTGCTCGTCGTCGACCCGGTCGCTCCGTCGTCGTCGGTGACCGTGAGCGTCACGACGAACGTGCCCTCCGTCGTGTACGTGTGACCGGATCGCGCCCCCGTGCCGGTGCTCCCGTCCCCGAAGTCCCAGGCGTACGACACGATCTCGCCGTCGCTGTCCGAGGAGGTCGACCCGTCGAACGGCACCGGCAGTGGGATGTCCCCGTCGCCGCCCTGTGACAGCCGTGCGACCGGGGGAGCGTTCGGCTGCGGGCCTGACGTCACGAGCACGCTGGCGGAGGAGCTTGCCGTCGCCCCGTCGTCGTCTGCCACCGTGAGGGTCACGGTGTAGGTCCCGGGGTCCGGGTAGACGTGCTGGGCGGTGATGCCGGTCCCGGAGCCCCCGTCCCCGAAGTCCCAGTCGTAGGAGACGATCGAGCCGTCGGAGTCCCTCGACGTGCCGGCGTGCACGGTCACGGTCAGCGGGCCCTGGCCGCTCGCCGGCGAGCGGGTGAAGGCAGCGGTGGGCGCCGCGTTGGGCGGTGCGTAGCGCGCCGCCGTGCGCCGGGCGGAGGCCACCGCGTCCTTGCCGAACTGACGCAGGCCCTCGACCTCGGCCTCGACGACGGAGGCCTGCTGCACCAGCAGGTCCTGCAGCAGCACCCCTGGCTCGAGGCCGGCGAGGGCAGCTGGATCGAAGTGGGTGCGCACCGCAGCGATGTCGGCCGCGGACAGCCCACCCGCCCCGAGTTGAGCCAGCTCGTCGGCCGTGAAGCCCGTCGACGTGACGCGCCGGCGCACCTCGAGGATCCGCTGCAGGCTCTCCTCCGTCACCACGGGCTGGTCGTACGACGGCAGCGAGGCCAGCTCCGCGGCATGCTCCCGCAACGCACCCGCGGTCTCGACCAGGTCGTCGGCGGTGTCGAAGGTGAAGGCGCCGACCGCTTCGAGCTGGCGGACCTGGCCGGCCACGTCGCCGGCCTGCTTGGCGCCGAGGTAGCGCTCGAACGCCGTCAAGGAGGCTTCGCCGTTGCCGGTCTGCTGGTCGAGCGCAGCAGCCAGCGCGTCCCCGCCCGGAGAGCCCATGTCCGGCAGTGCGCGGTAGGACGGTTGCCCGACGGTCGCGAAACGCGGGTCGGGCGGGTCCTGGACGATGTCGAAGTACATGGCCGCGGTGCTGCAGCTGAGATCCCGCAGGATCTCGAGGGCCTTGGTCTGACCTGCGGCGATGGCGCCCTGCAGGGACGGGAAGCCGAACCCGAGCCCGAGGGCCCCGCCGACGTACGGACCGACCGTGGCGAAGAAGCCCGATGCGCCGCTCTCGTAGGAGTCGGCCCGGTCCGTCGCCTTCTTCACCTTGCCTCGCGCTGCGGTGGCCTGGTCGAAGATGTCCTTGGCCGCGAAGCCGGCGCAGGTGAGCCCGTAGGCGTCCTTCAGGTCATCGGCCTGGGCCTTCCACTTCGCCACGATGCCCGACGCGATCGAGGGGTCGCAGGTGTTGCACACCGAGACGGTGAAGACGTCGCTGAGACCCGTCCCCTCGTGCGCGCTGTTCTCCGACAGCAGCTTGTAGGACCCCGCGACCAGGGAGGGCGACTCGATCGGCTGGATGACCGACCCGATGCCCACGATGGTGTTGGGCGTCGACCACGCGACCTTGCTGCCCTTGCAGGACAGGCCCTCGGCAGAGTCGTGGGAGGCGTCCACGACGCAGACGGCGCCGCCCCGCGTGTCGCTGAGCACGTAGACGAAGAGGGCGTCGTCGTCGGTGAAGCTGTCGGTGACCTCTTCGAACTGGTTCATCGGCACAGGCGTCGACAGACCCGCCGCGGCCGGCGGGGCCAGGGCCACGACCGGCAGCAGGGCCGCGGCGACGACGACGGTCAGGACACGCGGCCAGCGCTTCACAGGTGCCCCCCCGGGCTCAGGGGGACCCAACTGCCGCCTGGCGCCCAGGTCAATGGCCCGTTGTGACTAGCGCGCCACGCCCGTGGGGACGAAGCCCTCGAAGAACCCAGCCGATCTAGAGGTACTCGAGCCGCACCTCGGGCGTCGTCGGGTGGGACTGGCAGGTGAGCACCACTCCCCGCGCCAGCTCGTCGGGCTCGAGCGCGTAGTTGACGTCCATCTCGACGGCCCCGAAGGTGCACAGCGCCCGGCAGGTGCCGCAGACCCCGCCCTTGCAGGCGTACGGCGCGTCCGCGCGCACCGCGAGCACCGCGTCGAGGACGGACCCGCCGTCGGGGTCGACCTGCACGGTGGTCGTGCGCCCGTGCAGGTCGACCACGACGGTGGTGAGGGCAGAGGTGCCGGCGACGTGCGTGCGCTCGCGCGGGGGCGGCGGGTCGGCGTGGAAGAGCTCGACGTGCACCGAGGAGCGGTCGACGCCCGCGTCCAGCAGGGTCTGCCTGCCCTCGGTGACCATGCCGAAGGGCCCGCACAGGTACCACTCGTCGACGGACTCGGCTGGCACGAGCGTGGCGAGCAGCCGTTGCAGCCGGTCGCGGTCGATCCGCCCCGACAGCAACTCCGAGCCCTGCTCCTCGCGCGACAGCACGTGGAGCACGGTGAGGCGCGCCGGGTAGCGGTCCTTCAGGTCGGCGAGCTCCTCGAGGAACATGACGTCGCCGGTGGTCCGGTTGCCGTAGACGAGGACGACCTCGCTGGAGGGCTCGACGTCGAGCACCGTCCACGCGATCGACAGGACCGGCGTGACACCGCTGCCGGCGGCGATCAGCCCGTAGCGGCGGGTGCGGGCGGCGTCCGGTGCGGGCCCGAAGCTGCCGGCCGGCGGGAGGACCTCGACCTCGTCGCCCGCCCGGAGCCCCTGCAGGACCCAGGTCGAGAAGGCGCCGCCCTCCATCAGCTTCACCGCCACCCGCAGCGGGCCGCCCGCAGCGCTCGCGCACACCGAGTAGGTGCGGCGCAGCTCCTGCCCGGCGATCTCACGGCGCAGCGTCAGGTGCTGCCCGGGGCGGAAGCGGAAGGCCTCCCGCAGCTCCGGCGGCACCTCGAAGGTGATGGCGACGGAGTCCCGGGTCAGCGGGTCGACGGCCGCGACGCGCAGCCTCCGGAAGCCGGAGCCCACCTCTTCCGCGACGTCGGCGACGACGGTCATCAGTGGTCCTTGAAGTGGTCGAACGGCTCGCGGCACGAGGTGCACCGCCACAGCGACGTGCACGACGTGGACGCGAAGCGGGTCAGCTCCTCGGTGGCGCCGGACCCGCAGTGCGGGCAGTCGACGGCGCCCCGGCGTCGCCCGAGCTGCAGCGGGACCGGGCCCCCGGCCCGGACCGTGGGCGGGGCGATCCCGTACGCCCGCAGGCTCTCCCGTCCCTGGACGGTCATCCACTCGGTGGTCCACGCAGGCGAGAGGACCGTGCGCACCTCCACGTCGTCGACGCCGGCCGCAGCCAGCGCCGTCGTGATGTCGGCCCGGATCTCGTCCATGGCAGGACATCCGGAGTAGGTGGGGGTGATGGTCACCGTCACGCGACCTCCCTCGACCGACACCTCGCGCAGGATGCCGAGGTCAGCGATCGTGATGACGGGGATCTCGGGGTCGGTCACCGTCGACAGCACCTCCCGCACCTGGGTCGCTGTCGTCACCAGGACGCACCGGGGTGCGAGCGGTGCAGGTGCTGGAGTTCGGCGAGCAGGTAGCCGAAGCCGGTGGTGTGCCGACCGCTGCGCCCGCCGGTCGGGCGCCAGGAGGTCTCGGGGACGCTCAGCGTCGCCTCCGCGAGGACGTCCTCGACGGCGGCCCGCCAGAGCGGCTCGAGCACGGCCGGGTCGGCGGCGACCCCCCGGGTGACGAGCCGGGAGACCAGGTCGTCGGACTCGAACAGCTCCGCGGCGTACGGCCAGACCTCCTCGATCCCGGCCTGCACCCGGCGGTGCGACTCGGCCGTGCCGTCGCCGAGGCGCACGACCCAGCTGCGGGCGTGGTCGAGGTGGTAGGCGACCTCCTTGACGGCCTTGCCCGCGACCCCCGCGATCGTCGGGTCGGCGGACCCCTCGAGCGCCTGCCACAGCGGCAGCTGGTAGGCCGCGACGAGCAGCTGGCGCGCCATGGTGCGGCCGAAGTCGCCGCCGTGGAGCTCCATCAGCAGCGCGTTCGTGAACGCAGGCTCGTCGCGCAGGAACGCCAGGTCGTCCTCGGTCTCGCCGCGCCCCCGGAGCTCCCCTGCCCGGGTGAGCAGGGTGCGGGCGACCCCGAGGTGGTCGAGCGCGAGGTTGAGCAGCGCGACGTCCTCCTCGATCTGCGGGCTCTTCGCGGCCCACTCGGCCAGCCGCTGGCCCAGCACCAGCGCGTCGTCGCCGAGTCGCAGCGCGTAGGCCGCGACGTCGGCGTCGACTCCCGTCGTCACGGCGGTCACAGGTGGGTCAACCCCTCGGGGACGTCGTAGAACGTCGGGTGGCGGTAGGCCTTGTCACCGGCGGGGTCGAAGAAGGCGTCCTTCTCGTCGGGGCTGCTCGCCGTGACCGCGGCGGCGGGGACGACCCAGATGCTGACCCCCTCCTGGCGGCGGGTGTAGACGTCCCGCGCGTTGCGCAGCGCCATGTGCGCGTCGGGTGCGTGCAGGCTCCCGGCGTGGGTGTGCGACAGACCGCGACGAGGGCGCACGAAGACCTCCCAGAGCGGCTGGGCTCCGGCGTGCCCGCCCCCGTCCGCCGGCACGTCCGCCGAGGTCGGCACGGCTCCGTGCCCGCCCGCCGCGGTGAACCCGCTGGAGCCGCTCATGCGGGCGCGCCCACCGTCCGTACCGTGTGCTTCGCGGCGTAGGCCGCAGCGGCCTCGCGCACCCAGGCCCCCTCGTCGTGGGCGGTCACCCGGTTCGCGATCCGCTCGCGGTTGCAGGGACCGTCTCCCTTCATGACCTGGAAGAACTCGGCCCAGTCGATCGCGCCGTAGCGGTAGTGCTCGCCGTCCCACGACAGGTCCGGGTCCGGCACGACGAGCCCGAGGTGCTCGGCCTGCGGGACCGTGGCGTCGACGAAGCGCTGACGCAGCTCGTCGTTGCTGAACCGCTTGATGCCCCACGCCATCGACTGGGCGCTGTTCGGCGAGTCGGTGTCCGACGGGCCGAACATCATCAGCGCCGGCCACCACCACCGGTCGAGCGCGTCCTGCGCCATCGACCTCTGCGCGGGCGTCCCGTTCGCCAGGACCGACATGGCCTCGAAGCCCTGGCGCTGGTGGAACGACTCCTCCTTGCAGACCCGGATCATGGCGCGGGCGTAGGGGCCGTACGAGCAACGCGTCAGCGGCACCTGGTTCATGATCGCCGCGCCGTCGACCAGCCAGCCGATCGCGGCGACGTCGGCCCACGACGTGGTCGGGTAGTTGAAGATCGTGGAGTACTTCTGCTTGCCCTGATGCAGCAGGTCGAGCAGCTCCTCGCGGTCGACCCCGAGGGTCTCGGCGGCGCTGTAGAGGTAGAGCCCGTGGCCCGCCTCGTCCTGCACCTTGGCCACGAGGATCGACTTGCGGCGCAGCGACGGCGCGCGCGTGACCCAGTTGGCCTCGGGCTGCATCCCGATGATCTCGGAGGGGGCGTGCTGGGCGATCTGCCGGACGAGGGTCTTGCGGTAGCCGTCGGGCATCCAGTCACGCGGCTCGATCCGCCCGTCGGCATCGACCTGCGCCTGGAACTCCTGCTCGTACGACGCGACCGCGTGCATGCGCCCTCCAATTACCGACCGTTCGTTCAGATACTCCGCGCTCGGGCCTCCGGCGTCAACCAGGCAGACTGGACCCCATGGGCGAACTCCCGGACCTGGCGCAGCTACGCCGCGATCTCGACGACGTCGACCGAGGGCTCGTCGACCTCATCGCCCGGCGGCTGCAGATCGTGGCGCAGGTCGGCTCGGCCAAGGCGCGGACCGACGCCCCTGTCCGCGATGCCGAGCGCGAGCGCGCGGTGCTCGACGGGGTCGTGGCCGTGGCCGAGGAACGCGGCGTCTCGGGCGACCTGGTCCGGCGGATCTTCCGGGAGATCATCGGCCACGCCGTCGACCGGCAGGTCGCGGAGCTCACCGGCACCGCCGACCGGCCGCTCGTCGTGGCCTTCCAGGGCGTCGAGCACGCCTACAGCCACCTCGCGGCCCGCAAGCACCTGGCCGGGCGCGGGCAGCAGGGGCGCTTCGAGGGGCACGTGTCCTTCGCCGACGCCATCGCCGCGCTGGTCACGGGCAGCTGCGACCTGGCGTTCCTGCCCATCGAGAACACCACCGCCGGCAGCATCAACCAGGTCTACGACCTGCTGCAGGCCAGCGACGTGCACGTCGTCGGCGAGGAGACCTGGCGGGTCGACCACTGCCTCGCCGCGGTCGCCGACACCCCGCTGTCATCGCTGCGACGGGTGCTGTCGCACCCGCAGGGGCTGGAGCAGTGCGCGAGCTTCCTGCGCACCCTGCCCGGCGCCGTGCCGGTGACCGTCTTCGACACGGCCGAGGCGATGCGCGCCGTCGCCGAGGCGGGGGACCCGACCTGGGGGGCCATCGGCTCCGCCGAGGCCGCCGATGCGCACGGGCTGGTGGTGCTGCGACGCGGCCTCGCCGACCAGGACGAGAACTGGACCCGGTTCCTCCTGCTGGCGAGGAACCCCGTGCGCGTGCCTGACCGGGTCCCCAGCAAGACGAGCCTGGTGCTGGTCACCCGGCACGAGGAGGGCGCGCTCCTGCGCTGCCTCGAGATCCTCAGTCGTACAGGACATTCCATGACCAAGCTCGAGTCGCGTCCGCGGCCGGGCAGCCCGTTCGAGTACCTGTTCTTCCTCGACTTCGAAGGCAACGTCGCCGACCCGCGGACGCAGGACGTCGTGCAGGAGCTGCGCGAGGCGTCCCTGGGCCTGAAGGTGCTGGGCAGCTACCCCGCCAAGGTGGTGCGGGGCGATGCTCCCGACGAGTCGCTCGAGGCGGTCCTCGGTCCGCAGGGTCGCGGGCCGAGGACCTCGCGTCCCGCGTAGGACGCCCGCACAGCGGCACTACGGTCGTCGGGTGACCGCGTCAGCAGATGCACCCCGCCGCTCGCCGGGCCGCCCACCGCGCCACACGCCCGACGAGCTGCTGGCGCTGGTGGCTCGGGAGTTCCTCGCGAGGGGCTACGACGCCACGACGATGGAGCACCTCGCCGCAGCCGCCGGCATGACCAAGTCGTCGATCTACCACCACGTCTCGAGCAAGGAGCAGCTGCTCCAGCTCGCCGTCTCCCGCGCCCTGGACGCGCTGTTCGCCGTCCTCGAGGAGCCGCCGAGCACGCAAGGACCGGCCGTGGACCGCCTGCAGCACGTCGTACGCCGCAGCGCCGAGGTGCTCGACGCGCAGCTGCCCTACGTCAGCCTGCTGCTGAGGATCCGCGGCAACACCCCGGTGGAGCGCGAGGCTCTGGACCGCCGTCGGGAGTTCGACGCACGGCTCAGTGCCCTCGTGCAGAGCGCGATCGACCAGGGCGGGATCCGCGCGGACCTCGACCCCCGGCTGGTGACCCGGCTGCTGTTCGGCATGGTGAACAGCGTCGCCGAGTGGTACCGCCCAGGGGGCAGCACGGCCGCCGCCGAGATCGCCGACGCGGTCGTCACCCTGGCCCTCGACGGGCTGCGGCGTACCAGCGACTGAGCGGGTAGGCAGGCGACGCCGGCGCGCTCGACCCAGGGGTCCAGGTCCCGCGCGAAGGTGTGGCCGAGGCGCGCCGGGCAGGACGTGCTCACGATGTGGAGCGGTCGAGCCCAGGGCCGCCGTCCGTCAGGGCCCGACGGGACTCTCGTCCGGCTCCGGCGAGCTCTCCTGCGGCTCGCCGGGGACGAGCCACTCGACCAGCACGGTCGTGGCGTCGTCCTGGAGGGTGCCCTCCTGGTGGTCGAGGACGGCGTGGTTGAGCCGGCGGAGGGTCTCGGCAACCGGCCGGCCCGCGACCGCCTGACGGGTCACGAAGTCGACGAGCCGGTCAGTGCCGAAGAACTCGCCGTCGGCGTCACGTGCCTCGATCACCCCGTCGCTGTAGAGGAGCAGGCGATCCCCGGGTTGCAGGCGCTCGCGGCCGATCTGCGGCGGATCGTCGAGCAGCCCCAGCCCGAGGGGCGGGCCGACGACGTCACCGAGCACCTTGACGACATGCCCGCCTCGTACGAGCAGGGCCGGCGGGTGTCCGCAGGTCGTCCACGTCCACCAGCCGGTCGCCAGGTCGAGCTCGCCGATGATGCCCGTGACGAACCTGTCCGGCCCGAACTGGGCCTCGAGCTCGCGCTCCACAGTGCGTGCGGTGTCGGCGAGGTCCCGCCCGCTGCGCCGCGCGTTGCGCAGGGAGGAGACGGCGACGCCTGCCAGCAGGGTCGCCTCCATCCCGTGCCCCATGGCATCGAACAGGGCGACGTGGGCGGTGTCCCCGTTGAGGGCGTAGTCGAACGAGTCGCCGGCCACCTCCACGGCGGGGGCCAGCACACCGGAGATGGCGACCCTCGGCGAGACGAAGGTGAGAGGCGGCAGCAGCGTCCACTGCATCTCGGCCGGCACGCTCATCGTCGAGCGGCGCCTGGCCAGCTCGACCGCGTCGCCGTACATGCGCTTGGACATCAGCAGCTCGGCGACGAGGGACGCCAGGTCGGTGCAGGCCTGCCGGAGGTCGTGGTCGACCACCGTGTCGGGAGCGAAGAGCAGCTGCAGCACACCGAGGCGGTCGGTGCCGTCGATGACAGGGGCCCAGAACGACACGAGCTCGCCCGCACTCCCGACGTGCTGGGTGACGTCGCTGAAGGCGCGCCCGGCGAGCGTGCCGTCGATCGTCACCGGCTCGGGGGTGCCGGGGTCGGAAGGGGGGGCGCCGCTCTCCGTCAAGGGCACGAGCAGGGTCTGGTCGTAGTCGACGACGTACAGGGTGGCGTCGTGCGCGCCGAGGCGCTGGCCTGCGCCCCGGACGAGCGCGGGGAGGTCGTCCACCCCTCCCAGGTGGGAGGAGCGCAGCAGGAAGCGGAGGGTGTCGAGGACGCGCTCGTCCAGGGTCGACACGCTGCTGTGCCCCCTGTGGCGTCGCGTGCCGCGAGTCGGCACTGCGCCCTGGAGGCTAACCGACCGGAGCAGAGCGGACCAAGGGCCAAAACAGGGGCAAGATCGGCCGGGCAGGTCGTGAGCGGAAGGTGCCGGCCCGGGATGCCTCGACCCGTCGCAGGCGTTGCAGCTGACGATGAGCACCCCCCTGCTGGACGTCCGGCGCATCTTCGTGGAACCTGCTGCAGCTGACCTCCCGCGGGGCAAGGAGGTGCTGGCCCGGTGGCCCGATGCGGAGCGGATCGAGGTCGCCTCGCACATGGCGGTGCCGTACGACGCCGCCGACGTCCCGCGCTGGGTCCGGATCAAGACCGAGGACCTGGTCCTCGGGGTGAAGAAGTCCCTGACGGCCCGTCCGAACGGCCGCAGCTCCGACTGGATCGCCCCGTCGACGGCGAACGGCTGCGCGATGGCCTGCGCCTACTGCTACGTGCCGCGGCGCAAGGGCTACGCCAACCCGATCACCGTGTTCGCCAACATCGAGCAGATCACGGGCTACCTGGGGCGGCACATCGCCCGGCAGGGCACGAAGCCCGAGCCGAACTCCTGCGACCCCGATGCGTGGGTCTACGACATCGGCGAGAACAGCGACTGCAGCGTGGACGCACGGCTGAGCGACAACGTGCGGGACCTGGTCGAGCTCTTCCGCACCACCCCGACCGCCAAGGCCAGCTTCGCCACCAAGCACGTCAACCGCGACCTGCTGACCTGGGACCCCCAGCGCCGCACCCGCGTCCGGTTCAGCCTGATGCCCCGCGAGGAGGCGAAGCTGCTGGACCTGCGGACCAGCAGCATCGACGAGCGGATCTGTGCCGTCGACGACTTCGTGGAAGCCGGCTACGAGGTGCACCTGAACTTCTCCCCCGTCGTCGTGACGGAGGGTTGGCAGGACCGGTGGGCATCCCTGCTGCAGGAGCTGGACGACCGGCTCGGCCCCGCAGCGAAGGCCCAGCTGGCCTGCGAGGTCATCTTCCTGACCCACAACGACCGGCTGCACGAGGTCAACCTGGGCTGGCACCCGAAGGCCGAGGAGCTGCTCTGGAGGCCGGACATCCAGCAGCCGAAGCGCTCACAGACCGGCGGGTTGAACGTGCGCTACCGCAGTGGTTGGAAGGGCGCGTGGGTCGCACAGCTGGAGCAGCTGATCGCTGATCGGCTTCCGAGCTGCCGGGTCCGCTACGCCTTCTGACCGCACGCTCCGAGGCCCGCCCACCTCCAGGTGGACGGGCCTCGGACGAGGGACGGGCTAGGTCGGCGGACGCAGCGCCGGGTCGTCGGCGTAGGAGCGGCCGGCGGGGCGGAGCGGGTCCGCCGGGAAGGCGGTCGTCTCCTCCACGTAGATCGGCTCCTCGACCACGACGGCGTACGAGGACGGCTCGGGCTCAGGCGGTGTCGTCGCCTGCTCCTTGGCGTCCTGCGCCGCGGTCCTGGCCGTGTCGGCCACGCTGCCGGCCGAGGTGGTGGCCTGCTCGGTCACCGTGGCGCCGGACCAGGTCGCCTGGTCCTTCACCTCGGAGACGGCGCCGGTGGCGGTCTCCTTGACCGAGCTGACCGCGTCCTGGGCGACCGGCGCCAGGTTCTCCTTGATCTGCGAAGCAGCCTGGGCGGCCTGCTCCTTGAGCGGCTCGGCCGCGTCGAGGGCCTTGTCCTTGAGCTTGGCGGCCTGCTTCTGCTCGGCGTCGGACTGCGGCATGAGGCCGGAGATGAGCCAGCCCAGACCGAAGGCGATCACGCCGGCGGCGACCGGGTTGCCGGCCGCCTTGCGCCTGGCCGTCTGCGGTGCCTGCTGGGCCGCACTGGACACGCCGTCGACGGCGGACCCCGCGGCGCCCGCGACGCTGCTGCCGGCCGAGCTGGCGGTGCCGGCGACGCTGCTGCCTGCGTCGCTGGCGGACCCCATGACGGAGTCCTTGGCCGTGCTCGCCGAGCCCATGATCTTGTCCTTCACTCCCACCACTGCTTCCTTCGTCGCGTCGACCTTGCGCTCGACGACCTTGGACGGCGTGACCTTCTCGACCAGGGTGTCGAGGTCCTGACCGAGCTCCGCGCGGGTGCGCGCGATCTCGGCCCTCAGCTGCTCCGGGTCTTGGCCCACTGCGCATCCTCCTTCAGCGTTTGCACGGTCACTTCTGGCTTGGGGTTGATCTCCTGAGCCTGCTTCTTCGCCTTCGAGAACAGCACCGCGCCGACGATCGCCCACAGCACGGTCACGGCGAGCGCAGCCCAGGTGAGGCTGTCGAACAGGCTGGCCAGGGCGAACATCAGGGTGAGCGAGGCGAACAGCACCGCGAAGTAGCCGGCCGCTCCTGCCCCGCCGAACGCACCCGCGGTCTTGCCGGCCTTCTTGGCCTCGGCCTTGACCTCCAGCTTGGCCAGCTCGAGCTCCTGCGTGAGCAGCTTGGTCAGGTCCTGGGTGACCTCGCGGACGAGCTCACCCACGCTGTTCGCCTTCACGTCCGAGGTGCCCGGACCGGTGTCGAGCCGGATGCTGCTCTGCGTGGTGTCGGGGCCCGTCATCGCAGCCCTGATCCGGACTCGTACGGCGGGACGCTGGAGCGCTCGTCACCCGAGACGGGGCCGATGGAGGTCGTGCCGCTGTCGAGGATCCCGCTGTCGTCGCTGTGCGCGACGGGCGTGGTCGCCGGGTAGGGGTCGGCCGTTCCGCCGACGTAGGGCTGGGACCCGTAGGGCTCCGACGTCGCGGCGTAGGTCTCGACGGGCGGGACCTCGACGACGGGCTGCACGACGGCCACCGGGGTGCTCGCGGTGCCCGCGGCCGAGCCGCCTGCGGCCGTGCTGCTCGCCGCCGCACTGGCGCCCTTCACGACCCGGCCGGTGGCCAGGCCTGCGGTGAGCGCAGCGAGCAGGAAGGAGCCGGGCTTGCGGGCGGCGAAGCCACGGACGTCCTGCAGCAGCCCGTCGGGACCCTGCGAGGCGAGGTACTGGGCGACCTGGTCGCCCTTGTCGGCCAGCTGCTGAGCGAGGCCGGCAGCCGTGCCCGACCCGTCGGCCTTGCCCTGGCTGAGCTCGCGGACCTCGTTGGCCAGCGAGCGCAGCGACTCGCTGAGCTTCTGCGTGGCGTTGCCGGCCTGCTCGCCAGCCTGGGTGCGGGCCTGCTGGGTGAGCTGCTTGACCTGGTCGACCGCCTCGGTCACCACCTGGCCAGCCTGCTCCGTGGCGGTGCCCGCGACGTCGGACACGGCCGACTTCGCGGTCTGGCCGACCTGCGCTGCCTCGTCCTTGGCGCTGGATGCGGTCACACCGGCGGCCTGCTGGGTCGCGCCTGAGACCTGTCCGGGGGTGGTCACTCGTGCCTCCTGTTGATCGGGTGACAGCGCCCTACCCCGCAGGTGCCCAGACGATCGCGCGAAGGACGATCAATCGCGCTGTCCGGAAGCCGTGTGGCAGTCATCCTGGCGGGGCAGGACTTCACCTCCCGCCCCGCGGACCGACGGCCTGCGGGTGCTCGAGACTCACGTCGCGGCTCGCGGATCCGCCTGATGTGTCAGGGTCTTGTGCCCCGGTCCTGTGTCCCGGGTTTGTGTCCCGGGTTCGTGTCACGAAGGAGAGCAGTGGCACCGGCGTCTCTGGACCAGCAGCGCAGCCGTCAGCCCCTGCCCCGGTGGCCGTTGCCCCGCGAGTCCGGCTCCGGCCCGGGGCGCCGGCGTGCGGTGTCCCTCTACACCCCCTCGGCCGACCCGTCCGGCATGGGCGTCCACATGATCGAGCTCGCCTCCGAGTACGTCCGGACCAGCGACGTCTCGGTCCTGGCGTGGGCGACCGCACCCGGGGAGCGGCTCCTCGAGGCCGCCCGCGCGATCGGGGCACGGGCGGTCCCCCTGCCCCACCCCCGCTCGCCTGAGTTCGCAGCCGCGATCGTCGGGCACCTGCAGCGGCACCCGACGGACGTCTTCCACGTGCACGTGGGGACGGGCCGCGAGGACTTCGACGGCGCCCGCGCGGCGCGTTCAGCAGGTGTCCCCGCGGTCGTCCAGACGCAGCACTACCCGTGGCTGATGGGCAGCCCGAAGCACCGCGTGCCGTTCTTCCGGTCCGTACGCCCCGTGCACCACCTGCTCACGGTGTCGGTGGCACAGCGCCGCACGTACGAGCGGATCGGCGTCCGCAGCGACGACATGACGACCGTCGCCAACGGGATCCGGCCGAGGGGCGGCGGCATCGGCCGCTCTGCCGCCCGCGCCGCTCTGGGTCTGCGCGCAGACCAGCCGGTGGTGCTCACCGTGGGGCGGCTCAACGTCATGAAGGGGCACACCCACCTGCTCGACGCCGTGCCCGAGCTGCTCCGCCGGTTCCCGGACCTCGCCGTCGTCGTCCTCGGCAGCGGGCACCTGCACGACGCGCTCCGACGTCAGGCCGCCGACCTCGGTATCTCCACGGTCGTCCACCTGCCAGGTCATCGCCCGGACGCCCGGCTCCTGCTCGACGCGGCTGACGTCTTCGTGCTCCCGTCGCTGCACGAGGGGATGCCGCTCGTCCTGCTCGAGGCCATGGACGCCGGGCTCCCCGTCGTGGCGACCCGCGTGATCGGCAGCGAGGAGGTCGTGGTCGACGGCGAGACGGGGGTGCTGGTCCGACCGCGGGACGCCGGCGCCCTGAGCGAGGCCCTCGGCCGCCTGCTCGCCGATCCCGACCTCCGTGCGGCCTACGGCACAGCAGGTCGCGACCGGTTCGACCGCCACTTCACCAGCGCCCGGATGGCCGCCGAGACCGTGGCCGTCTACGACCGGGTGCTGGACGTGACGGATCCCCGCCCGGGACGTCGATGAGCCGGCTGCGCGCCGGCTGCGTGGGCACGGGGTTCATCGCCGGGCGGCACCTCGATGCGCTCGCGACCTTCCCGGACGTGGACGTGGTCGCCGTGGCCGACCCGGTCGTCGAGCGGGCCCGGGACGTCGCGTCCCGCAACGGAGCCACCGCGTACGCCGATGGCCTGGCCCTGCTCGAGACCGAGCAGCTCGATGCGGTCTGGCTGTGCGTCCCACCGGCCGCACACGGCCCGCTCGAGGACGCGGCGCTCGAGCGTGGACTGCCCTTCTTCGTCGAGAAGCCGCTCGCGGTCGACCTCCCGACGGCCGTGCGCATCGCCGGAGCCGTGCGCGCGAAGAACCTGCTCACCTGCGTCGGCTACCACTGGCGGTCGGTGAGCCTGGTCGAGCAGGCGAAGCAGCTGGTCGCCGACGACCCGGTCCACGTGATGACCGGGACGTGGTGGGACAGCACTCCCCGCGCCCCCTGGTGGTCCCGACGCGACGGGTCCGGCGGGCAGCTCCTCGAGCAGACGACCCACCTGTTCGACCTGGCCAGGGTGCTGGTCGGAGAGGTCGCGTCCGTCCAGGCCCTCGAGACCAGGACGCCGCGCGCCGAGTTCCCCGAGGCCGACGTGCCCACGGCATCGGCCGTCCTGCTGCGCTTCCGCTCGGGCGCGGTCGGGACCATGACGTCGTCCTGCCTGCTCGACCGGCGCCACCTGGTGGACCTGCGCCTCGTCCTGCAGGGCCGGACGCTGGACCTGCGCGAGCGGGCGCTGTCCGACCACGAGCTGCGCACCGAGACCGCCGCCGGAGAGCGGTCGTGGCGCTCCACCGAGGACCCTGTCGCGCGTGAGGACCGCGCCTTCGTCGACGCCCTGCTCGGGCAGCCGGCGCGCGTCCCGGTGTCCTACGACGAAGCGCTGCGCACGCAGGCCCTCGTCTGCGCCGCGGACCGCTCCGCGCGGGAGGACGGGCGTGTCATCGACGTGGACGGCGAGCTCGCCGGAGCCCTCGGTGGCTGACCGCCGCCGGGTGCGCTCGATCGGCATCCTCGGCCCCGGTCAGGCCGAGGTCCTGACCTACGAGGAGGCGCCACCCGAGCAGGGAGAGGTGCGCGTCGACACGCTGTTCACCGGGCTGTCGGCCGGCACCGAGCTGACCTTCCTCAAGGGGACCAATCCCTTTCTGCACTCCTCCTGGGACGCCGGGCGTGGCGTGTTCGTCGAGGGCACTCCCTCGCGCAGCTACCCCATCCAGGCCCTGGGCTACATGGAGGTCGCGCGGGTCGTCGACGCGCGCAGCGACGCGGTCCGCGACGGGGACGTGGTCGCGCTGGCCTACGGGCACCGCACCGGGCACGTCGTCGACCCGTCGAACAGCGTGCTGACGGTGCTGCCCGACGACCTCGACCCGCTGCTCGGCGTCTACGTCGCCCAGATGGGCCCGATCTGCATCAACGGCCTGCTGCACGCCGCTGCCGAGCAGCGCGGCCCGGCGGCGGACCTGGCCCTCGGGGACGGCGTGCGCGACCGGACGGTGCTCGTCACCGGAGGCGGCGTCGTGGGTCTGCTCACCGGACTCCTGGCCCGCATGCACGGCGCCGCCCAGGTCGCGCTCGCCGATCCCGACCCGCGTCGACTGGCCGCCGCCGAGGCGCTCGGACTGATCCCCGTCGTCGACGACGGGCCCGATGCCGTCTGGTCCTGGTGCACGTCCCGGTGGCAGCACGGCCCCGCCGACGTGGGTGCCGACGTCGTCTTCCAGTGCCGCGGCGAGGCGTCGGTCCTCGCCGGGGCCCTGCGCAGCGCCCGGCCCCAGGCAACCGTCATCGACCTGGCGTTCTACCAGGGCGGAGCCCCGGAGCTCCGCCTCGGCGAGGAGTTCCACCACAAGGGGATGACCATCCGGTGTGCCCAGATCAACCGGGTCCCCCGGGGTCTGGCCGGCTCCTGGGACAGGCGGCGGCTGTGCCAGGAGACCCTGGAGCTGCTCGCGGTGTACGGGGCCGGGATCCGCGAGCACGTCGTCACCGACGTCGTTCCGTTCGACGACGGTCCCGCGCTGATGGTGGAACTCGCTGCGCGGCGACGCTCCACGATCCAGGCCGTCTTCGCCGTCTGAGGCCGGCTACAGCCGGTGCCGGGGTGGCTCAGCCGCCCTTCTTGCGGGCGAGCACCAGACCCGCGACCTCAGCAGCACCCGCCTCCCGCAGGCACCGGGCCATCTCGCGCATCGAGTAACCCTCGGAGTAGACGTCGTCGAGCACCAGCACCCGCTTGCCGGCGACCCGGGCAGGATCGGGGATCGACAGGGCCGCCCGGAGCGAGTGCTCGGCGATCTTGCGCCGGGTGCCGGCACTGCGGCCGAGGAACTGTCCGGTCGGTCCGGACTTGGCGATCACGTCGTACGCGAAGGGCCACGACGGCCCGTGCGCCTGCGCGGCCTCGAGGATCAGCCGCAGGTGGTCCCACAACCGGTTGGCCCGTGGCCCCACGTAGAGCGCTCCGGTCGTGATCACGTCGTACCGCCTCATCGCGGCCTCGTGCTCGTCCAGGTACCCGGTCACGATCCGCCCGAGGACCTCCGCCCAGCTGCGGTCCTCGTCGTACTTGTAGCGGGTGAGGGCCGTCCACACGTCCTCCGCGCGCAGCAGGACCGTGTGCAGGTCGGAGAACTCCGGGTCGTCCAGCAGGCACACGCTGTTGTCGCACGGCGCTCGCTCAGCCAGCTCCTTGCCGCACACGGCGCACGTCGGGCCGCCGCCCGGCTCTGCCCCGGTGCTGGCGCAGGAGAAGCAGATCTGCGCCGTCCCGGTCAACAGGCAGGGACAGGCCTGGCAGCCCGGGAAGCCGGCCGGAGGCGGGTCGAGGGTCGAGATGTCGATCACGGGTTGACCAGCCTCCTCAGCGCTCCTGCGTCGCTACCCCCGCTCCGGTGCCGGCAGTCGGGGTCCGCGGTGATCCGCCGCGTGGAGCAGCCGCTGCCGGGGTGAGCGTCTGCTCAGCGGCGCAGCGTGCGCGCGACGAACTGCTCGAGGCTGGCCCGCACCGGCTCGCTGGACCACAGGTCATGGACCTCCGCCTCCCAGGTGCCGCTGCGGGTGGCGATCCGCTCGCGCACGTCGGCCTGCAGCTGCGCCTTGGTCAACCGGAACACCTCGGACGGCACAGCGGCCAGGGACGTCGCGAGGGTGAGTGCTCGTGCGACGACATCGTCTCGGGACGCGCTCACATCAGCGAGGCCCGCAGCGACGGCCGTGTCGGCCGCAACGGTGTCAGCGAGCAGCACCCGTTGCGCCAGGCGGGTCTCGCCGAGCCGCCAGCGCATGATCTCGACGGCGCTGGTCGGGAACGGGACGCCCACCGCGAGCTCGGTCAGGCCCAGCCGCACACGGGGGTCGTCCACCACGACGCGGAGGTCGGAGGCGCACATCAGGACGCAGCCCCCCGCGATCGCGTGACCCTCGACAGCAGCGACGACGGGGAGCGGGCAGCGCAGCACCGCTTCGAAGCAGGCGCCGAGCGAGGTGACGAAGGCACGCGCAGCCCCGTCGTCACCGCCGAGGAGCGAGGGCAGGTCCACCCCCGCGCAGAAGGTCCGCCCGTTGCCGGTCAGCACGACCGCCCTCACCGAAGGATCCTGCGGCAGGCGGGAGAACACGCCGGTCAGCTCGTCGCACAGCGCGAGGTCCATCGCGTTGACCTTGCCTGAGTCGAGCCGCACGACAGCGCAGCTGTCGACCTGCTCCACGTGCACGGTCACGTCAGGATCTCCTTCAGTCGGGCGGGACCCGGAACGTACTCCGCCGCGCGCTCGAGCACCCCGCACGCTCCGGTACGGCGCACTCGTCGAGGAGCAGTGTCATGCTCCGACTCATGGACGACAGCGCGGGGTTCACGCCCGGGACCGAGCAGGCGGTCGCACGGGCCCGGCAGCACAGCGTGGGCGACCTGCTGCGCCGCACGGCACTGCGCGACCCCGACCGGCTGGCCGTCGTCTCCGGCGAGCGTCGGGTGACCTACGCGCAGTTCGACGCGTCGGTCAACCGGGCCGCGCACGCCCTGGCCGACCGGGGTCTGGTCAAGGGTGACCGGCTCGCCCTGCTCTCCCACAACAGCTGGCAGTACGCCGTGCTGGTCTTCGCCACGGCGAAGCTCGGAGTCGTCCTCGTCCCGGTGAACTTCATGCTCGGTCCTGACGAGATCGCCTTCCTGCTCGACCACTCGGGGGCGACGGGACTGGTCGTCGAGGACGCGCTCGTGCCGACCGCCGAGCTGGCCCTGACCGCGGCGCGGTTCGATGGTCACGTCCGCGGCTGCATCCGTGCCTCCGGCGCCCAGGCGGCCCCCGGGTGGGAGGACGTCGATGCGTGGATCGACGAGGGAGACGCCTCGGACCCCGGCGTGCTCGTCGCCGACGACGACCCGTTGCGCCTGATGTACACCTCCGGCACGGAGTCGCGCCCGAAGGGGGTGATGCTGTCGAGCCGCTCGCTCATCGCGCAGTACGTCAGCTGCGCTCTGGACGGCGGCATGAGCGGTGACGACGTCGAGGTGCACGCACTCCCGATGTACCACTGCGCCCAGCTGGACTGCTTCTTCTCCGTCGACGTCTACCTCGGCGCCACGAGCATCATCCTCCCCTCCCCCGAGCCGACGGCACTGCTGGCGACGATCGAGCGCGAGCGCGTGACCAAGCTGTTCTGCCCGCCGACCGTGTGGATCTCGCTGCTGCGCTCGCCGGACTTCGACACCCGTGACCTCTCGTCGCTGCGCAAGGGCTACTACGGCGCCTCCCCCATGCCGGTGGAGGTCCTGCGCGAGCTGCAGCGACGCCTGCCCGACGTCCGGCTGTGGAACTTCTACGGCCAGACCGAGATGTCACCGCTGGCGACGATCCTGCCTCCGCAGGACCAGCTGTCCCGCGCCGGTTCGGCCGGCCGTGCAGCGCTCAACGTCGAGACCCGGTGCGTCGACGACGACGACCAGATCGTCCCGCCGGGCCAGGTGGGCGAGATCGTGCACCGCAGCCCGCACGCTGCGCTCGGCTACTACGCCGACGAGGAGAAGACCGCTGCGGCGTTCCGCGGCGGCTGGTTCCACTCCGGCGACCTCGGGGTCATGACCGAGGACGGCTACCTCTCGGTCGTCGACCGCAAGAAGGACATGATCAAGACCGGCGGGGAGAACGTCGCCAGCCGGGAGGTCGAGGAGGCGATCTACCTGCTCGACGGCGTGGCCGAGGTGGCGGTGTTCGGCATCGACCACCCGCACTGGATCGAGGCGGTCACGGCCGTCGTCGTCCCCAAGCCGGGCGTGACGATCATCCCCGACGCGGTCCACGCCCACGTGCGCGAGCGCCTCGCCGGCTACAAGCGCCCGAAGTACGTCGTGGTCGCCGACAGCCTCCCCAAGAACCCGAGCGGCAAGATCCTCAAGCGGGAGCTGCGCGAGCGGCACGCGACCCTCGCTGCAGACGAGCAGTAGGCGTGGAGTCCTTCGACGTCGTGGTGCTCGGCGCCGGTTCGGCCGGCGAGGCGATCAGCACGGGCCTGGCCGGCCGGGGCCGCCGCGTGGCGCTCGTCGAGTCGCTGCGCGTGGGCGGCGAGTGCCCGTACGTCGCGTGCATGCCGAGCAAGTCCCTGCTGCGGAGCGCCCAGGCGAGGTCGGAGGCGCGGGAGCTCCGCGAGCTGGGAGGCGCCTCGGTCGCACCTGCTCTCGACGGGGACGACGAGGCGTTCCGGCGCGCCGTCCAGCGACGGGATGCGATCGCCGAGGGCCGCGACGACCGTGCAGCGGCAGCGGGCGTCGAGGCGGCCGGAGTGGTCCTCGTCCGCGGGCACGGCAAGGTCGTGCGACCAGGCGTCGTCGACGTCGACGGTCGTGAGCTGGGCTACGCCGACCTCGTGCTCGCGACCGGCTCCCGTCCGAACGCACCTGACGTCCCCGGGCTCGACAGCGTCCCGACCTGGACCAGCGACGAGGCCCTGTCCGCGCCGGAGCGACCCGGGTCGCTGCTCGTGATGGGCGGCGGGGCCGTCGGCTGCGAGCTGGCCCAGGTGCACGCGCGCTTCGGGGTCCGGACGACGCTGGTCCAGGCGGGTCCGCAGGTCGCCGGCAAGGAGGAGCCGAGCATCGCCGCCCTGCTCGCCCAGGTGCTGCGCGACGACGGCGTCGACCTGCGCCTCGGCACCCAGGTCCACCGTGCCGAGCCGACCGGGGACGGCCGGGCCACGGTGCACCTGTCCGACGGCACCCGCGTCACTGCCGAGCGGGTCCTCGTCGCGGTCGGACGCACTCCGTCCAGCGACGGGCTCGGGCTCGAGGTGCTCGGCATCGCCACGTCGGACACCGGCGCCGTCGAGGTGGACGACCACTGCCGCGTGCTGGGAGCGCGGGGGATCTGGGCGGCAGGCGACGTCACGGGCGCGGCCCCCTACACGCACACCGCGAACTACCAGGCGCGCGTGGTGGTCGAGAACCTGCTCGGTGGCGATCGCCGTGCCGACCTGCGCGCGATCCCCCGCGCGGTCTACACCGACCCCGCCGTCGCCAGCGTCGGCATGGCGGAGGAACAGGCCCGCGAGCAGGGCATCGACGCCGTCACCGCGGCGATGGACCTCGGCGAGGTGGCCCGTACGAGCACCGAGGGTGCCGGCGGCGGGCGCCTCGTCCTGACCGCCGACCGCAAGCGGGGCGTGCTCATCGGCGCGGCAGCGATCGGCCCCCGGGCCGACGAGTGGCTGTCCGAGGCGACGCTGGCGATCCGGGCCGAGATCCCCCTGTCGGTCCTCACGGACGTGGTGCACCCGTTCCCCACGTTCGGCGAGGCGTACGAACCTCCGCTGCGGGAGCTGGCCGCGCGAGTCGCTGCCCGCTGAGCGTCCTCCGGTCCGCGGCCGGCAGGCGTTCCGGCTGCTCCTTCGGGCGGGCACCGACGTCAGCTGTTGCACCCACAGCCGCAGGCGTTGCAGGCGCGGTTGGCGCAGCAGTTGCAGGCCAGGCACTGGCCGCAGCTGGGCCCGCTGGTCCGGTAGCCGCTCTGGTAGCCGTAAGGGTCCGAGCGGCGGCCGAACCGGCGGCGACGGCCGCCTCCTCCCCAGGACCCGCCGATGATCACCGCCTGCGCCATGAGCGCCCAGACCGACAGGACGGACGACGTCCCGGTGCGCTGCTGGGGCACGAGCGCGCCGGGGGCGCACGCGCAGGCTCCCGGGAGCACCCGGGTGACCGCCGCGGTCAGCTCCCGGCCGAGGAGGACGTCGACCAGCGCCCGGTCGACCAGGTCTGTCCGGGCGAGAGCCGCGCCCACCCTGGCCACCAGCTCCTCCGCGAGGTGCCGGGCGGTGGCGGCGTCGGTCCCGGTGCTGGTCAGCGGGTTGAACCGGCCTGCTGCGGCGTCGGCCTGCCGGTCCTCGACGGCGTCGAGCAGGTGGACCAGGGCGCCGAAGGCCCGCCCGGCCTCGGCGAGGGGAACGGCGTTGGCCGGCTTGCCGGCCACCGACGCGGTGTGGCGGAACAACGAGGCGACCGCCTCACCCGTCGGCGCCAGCAAAGCCTCCAGGGTCGCCCCTTCGACGGCTTCGGCGGACGCGGACACCGCCGGTGCGCTGAGCACGACGGACGGGTCGAGCCCCACGGACTCCGCCAGCACCGACCCGGAGCTGGTCAGCCGTGACGCCACCCTGCGAGCCGCCCCCCTCGCCGGACGGGGGAGGTCGTCGTCGTCGATCTTGTCGACCAGTCCGGCGGCGGCGCTCACGACGGCGCCTGCCGCGGCGAGGCGGGCCGCGGTGCTCGTGCTGGACACGACGGTCGCCCGGTGGAAGCCGCGCAACGGGCACGGCGCTGCCGTCGTCGTCTCGACCTTCCCGGCCTGCGCCTCGACGAGCACGGACAGCAGCAGCACGTCGTAGCCGGTGAGCACCCGCTCGGCCTGTCCCGCGACGTCGCGCAGCGTCAGGCACAGCCCGCACAGGTGCGCCTGCCAGCGGGCGTGCAGCTCCGGACCCAGGTGCGAGCGGCACGGCCGCACGATCCCTCTCATGCCGCCCGCCCTACCCCCAGGCCGGCGCTGCTCACCCAGGCAGCTCGACGACCGCCGCAGGCCCGACGGCCCGGCCTCCGTAGGATCGCGCTGCCGCCGCCCGCGGCTCGCCACAGCAGGAGCTTCCGTGCCCGTCTCCCCCTTCGGTCCCGTGCCGCTGACGCCGACCGCGTTCCTGTCCCGGGCACGGGCGGTCCATCGCGACCGGCCGGCCCTGGTCGACGGGAACGTGCGCCGGACCTACGAGGAGCTGGCGCAGCGCTGCGAGCGGCTCGCGGGAGCGCTGGCCGGCATGGGGGTGGACCCAGGGGATCGGGTGTCCGTGCTCGCCCCGAACACCGGCCTCGCACTCGAGGCGCACTTCGGCGTGCCGTGGGCCGGGGCGGTCCTGAACGCCCTCAACACCCGGCTCAGCGCTGGCGAGCTCGCCTACATCGTGGGGCACGCCGGTTCGAAGGTCCTGCTCGTCGACAGCGACCTGGCCGGGCTCGCCCGACAGCTGCTCGCCGAGCTCGGTGGCGACGTGCGCCTCGTGGTGGCGGGCGGTGCCGACGACGAGCTCGAGGCGCTGCTGGCGGCGGCTTCGCCGCTGCAGGTCCCCGTGGAGGACGAGCTGTCGTTGCTGTCGATCAACTACACCAGCGGGACGACGGGACGGCCCAAAGGCGTCATGTACTCCCACCGCGGGGCCTATTTGCAGGCGCTCGCCATGGCCTCGCAGACGGGTCTGGGTGCACGGTCGACCTACTTGTGGACGCTGCCGATGTTCCACTGCAACGGCTGGTGCTTCCCGTGGGCGGTGACGGCAGCGGGTGCGACGCACGTCGCCCTGCGCAAGGTCGACCCGGAGCGCATCTGGCGGGCGATCCGCGAGGAGGGCGTCAGCAACCTGTGCGCGGCGCCGACCGTGCTGACCGGGTTGGCGAACGGGCCGTGGGCCGACGCCGGCCCCGCGGAGCGCCCTGTCGCCGTCGCGACGGGCGGCGCTCCGCCCTCACCCGCCCTGCTCGCGCGCATGGCCGAGCTGAACTTCGACGTGACGCACCTCTACGGGCTGACCGAGACCTACGGCCCCGCGGCGCTGTGCGAGTGGAAGCCGGAGTGGGACGACCTGGACGCGGGCGAGCAGGCACGGCTGAAGTCCCGGCAGGGCGTCGCCAACCTCGTGAGCCAGCCGCTACGGGTGCTGGGCGAGGACGGTGACGACGTACCTGCTGACGGCAACGCGGTCGGCGAGGTGCTGCTGCGGGGCAACAACGTCATGCTCGGCTACTACCGCGACGAGAAGGCGACCCGCGAGGCCGAGCACGACGGGTGGTTCCGCACGGGCGACGTCGCCGTCATGCACCCCGACGGCTACGTCGAGCTCCGCGACCGCTCCAAGGACGTCATCATCTCCGGCGGGGAGAACATCGCCTCGATCGAGGTGGAGCAGGCGCTCGACAGCCACCCGGCCGTGCTCGAGAGCGCCGTCGTCGCCGAGCCCGACGAGAAGTGGGGCGAGACCGTCGCGGCCTTCGTCGCCCTGCGCCCGGGCCACACCGTCACCGAGCAGGAGCTGATCGAGCACGTCCGCAGCAGGATCGCCAGGTTCAAGGCACCCAAGCGCGTCCGCTTCGGTGACCTCCCCAAGACCGGCACGGGCAAGGTGCAGAAGTACGTGCTGCGCGACGGCCTGCGTACGGCGGACCCGGCCGACTGAACGGCGCCCGGGTCAGGCGCTGCGCTGCAGGGCGGCCTGGTGCAGCTCGTCGATCGCGTCCTGCAGGTAGCCGAGCAGGTCCCACAGGTCGGGTACCAGCTCCCGGCACGAGACCAGTCCGATGTCCAGGTGGTCCAGATAGCTCTGGACCGTGATGTTGAGCCCCTGCCCGTCGGTCACGACGGACACCGGGTAGTAGCCGAGGACCTTCGCCCCCGCGAGGTAGAGCGGGGTGCGCGGGCCCGGCACGTTCGAGATCACCAGGTTGTACGGCGGGTTGACGTAGTCCGCCACCCGCATCTGCGCCGCGACGCGCGCTGCGCGGGTGGCCAGGGCGGGCAGGGCGAACTGCGTCACGTCCTGCAGGACCTCGGCGCTGATGGCGTGGTGCTGCTCCTTGGCTGCGCGCATGGCCTCGTGCGCCGCGGAGAGCCGCTCGACCGGATCGGCGAGGTGGGGGGGAAGCGCCGCGATCATCGCCGACACGCGGTTGCCGAACTGCCCGCGCTGCTCAGCGGTCCGGATCGACAGCGGCACCATGGCGAGCAGAGGCTGGGCGGGCAGCTCGTGATGCACCTCGAGCCAGCGTCGTACCGCCCCCGCGCACGCTGCCATGACGACGTCGTTGACGCTCACCCCGAACGCGGACTTGACCTCCTTCACAGCGCTGAGCGAGGCAGACCCGAAGGCCCACCGGCGGTGGGGCGTGATCGGTCGGTTGAACGACGTGCGCGGCGCGACCATTGCCGGGCCGGCCAGCAGCTGCCCGTCCGGCGAACCGCCCCCCGTCATCACCCGGCCGAGGTTCGTCATCGCCGGCGCCGCCGAGCGGCCGAGGAACATCGTCGACCGCGGCAGCGTGCGCAGCAGCCGGCGCTGGAACTCGAGGACCTTGAGTGGCTGCAGCGAGACGCCGGCGAGCCCTCGGACCCACATCTGCAGGTCGCCCGGGAGAGGCCGGGGGTCCCACGCCTCGACGGGCGGCGGCTCTGGAGGCGTGCCCGTGGGGTCGAGCAGTGTCGTCAGCAGCTCGGCACCGGCGACACCGTCGAGGGCGGCGTGGTGGAACTTCACCATCAGCGCCATCCGGTCGCCCTCGAGGCCCGACAGCAGGTAGAGCTCCCAGAGCGGCCTGCTCCGGTCGAGCGGCCGGGAGGCGATCCGGGCGACCTGCTCGGCGAGCTGCTGCTCGCCCCCGGGTGCCGGCAGGGCCAGCTCCCTCACGTGGAAGTCCAGGTCGAAGTCGGGGTCGTCGGCCCACCAGGGCCGGTCGATGCCCAACGGCACCTCGACAAGACGTCGGCGCAGCGGCGGCAGCTGGGGCAGGCGCTGCTCGACGACGGCGCGCACCGCCTCGAAGGTCAACGGGCCGGTGCTGGTGGTCTCCTCGAGCAGGGCGACGCCGCAGACGTGCCCGACGGTGGCGCCCGTCTCCATGTAGAGGAAGTTCGCGTCGATCCCGGTGAGCTGTTGCACGTCTGCTCCTCGCCTCGACCCATCCGACGCAGACCTGCCCGCTGCGCAGCCGCTCATGCCGGCCGGCTCCTCGCGTCCGAGCACTGCCCGCGCGGGTGCTGTGCGGCTAGACAGGGGTAAGCGCTTCCCGTGCCCACTCCGACGATGCCCACCGTCCCCGGCGTCACCCACCGCATCCTGCAGGTGGGCGAGCTCTCCGTGCACGTCGCCGAAGCGGGAGAGGGCGAGCCGCTGGTCCTGCTCCACGGCTGGCCGCAGCACTGGTACTGCTGGCACCGCGTGGTCCCGCTGCTGGCCGACCGGTACCGGCTGGTCATGCCGGACCTGCGCGGTCACGGGTGGACCTCGGCGCCCCCCACCGGTTACGACAAGGAGCAGCTCGCCACCGACCTGCTGGACCTGCTCGACGTCCTCGAGCTGCCACAGGTCGGGATGATCGGCCACGACTGGGGCGGCTGGACCGGCTTCCTGGCCTGCCTGCGTGCTCCCGAGCGCTTCCGCGCCCTGCTCGCGCTGGGGATCGTGCACCCGTTCCAGCGGCCGACCCTCGGCAAGGCGCTACAGGGCTGGCGCGGGGCCTACCAGGTGCCGCTGTCCACCCCGCTGCTCGGCCAGAGCCTGATGCGCGCCGGCATCGCGGGGGCTCTGGTGCGCGCGGGGGCGCGCGCACCGGTGGGCGACGTCGCCACCTACAGCGAGGTCATGCGCGAGCCGGCGCGGGCCCGGGCGACCGTCGCGCTCTACCGGACGTTCCTGCTGCAGGACGGCCCGCGAGTCGCACTCGGCCGCTACGCCGACCGGCGGCTGACCGTGCCCGTCCGGCTGGTCAACGGGGCGTACGACCTCACCTCGAGCCGGGCGCTCCTGGACGGCTGGCAGCCGAACGCGGACGACATGACGGTCGAGGCGCTCGACGGGATCGGCCACTTCGTGCCGGAGGAGGCACCCGAGGCGGTGGCCGAACGGGCCCGCGCGCTGTTCGGGTGACCGGCGGTACGTGCGCTCCACCGGGGGTCGACCGCGAAGCTCCTCAGGCGCCCTCACCCCTGGGGACGGGCGCCCCGTCCAGCAGCCAACCGCGTGGTCCCGCCGCCGCGAAGGCGGCACCGAGCTGGGCCGGCGTCAACGGCCGGGCCAGGGCGAACCCCTGCGCGCAACCGCAGCCCACCTGCGCCAGCGTGGAGAGGAACGTCCTGTCCTCGACGCCCTCCGCGACGACGTCGACCTCGAGCCCAGCGGCCAGCGCGCACACCGCCGTCACGCAGGCCAGCGCCCGCTTGTCGCCGACGCTGGCCGCCGCGACGAGGGACCGGTCGATCTTCAGGATGTCGAACGGCAGGGTGCTGACGTGCGTCAGGCTCGAGAGGCCGGCCCCGAAGTCGTCGAGCGCGAGGCCCACCCCGAGGCCCGCGAGGGCGGTGAGCGTGCGCTGCGCCTGGCCGAGGTCGACGACCCGGGAGGTCTCGGCGACCTCCAGGACGACACGGGCCGGCGAGATCCCCGAGGCGGCCAGGGCCGCGCGCACGTCCTCCACGACGAGGCCGTCTGCGAGCTGAGCCCCGCTGATGTTGACCGCCACCTTGAGGGGCTGTCCGCCGTGCGCCTCGGGCCACGACGCGGCCCCCTCCAGAGCTGCGCGAAGGGCCCAGCGCGTGAGTGACCGCATGATCCCGCCCCGCTCGGCGCACGCGACGAGGACCGGGGGCGGCACGGAACCGCGAACCGGGTGCTGCCACCGGGCCAGCGCCTCCAGGCCGCACACCCGAAGGGTCGCGATGTCCACGATCGGCTGGTAGGCGAGGGTCAGGGCACCGCCGGCGAGCGCCTCCATCAGCTCACCGAGCAGCTCGTCCTGCGCCCGTTCCTCCACGTCGTGACCCGGTTGCCACAGGACCGCGCGACCCCCACCGGCCCGCTTGGCGGCGTAGAGCGCGTGGTCGGCGTCGGCGAGCAGGGCGCGACTGGGAACGCCCGCACCAGCACGGGCGCCGGGCGCGCCGCCGGAGCTGTCGATCCCGACGCCTGCCTGCCCCTTCGCGCGGTACATCGCCCGGTCGGCGTTGCGCAGGACCTCCCCCGCGGACCGGATCCCGTCGGTGAGGGCGATCCCGAGGCTCGCGGACACCACCAGCGTCCGCCCTTCGTGCGTGACCGGCTCGCCGACCGCGTGGAGCAGGCGGCGGGCCATGGGCAGCGCGTCATCCCCTGACGCGAGGTCGTACGCGACGACGACGAACTCGTCGCCCCCGATCCGCGCGACGAGGTCGCGCGGACGTGCCGTGTCCCGGAGCCGGGTCGCGATCTCGACGAGCAGGGCGTCGCCCCAGGCGTGCCCGAAGCTGTCGTTGACGACCTTGAAGCCGTCCAGGTCGAGGAACATCACGGCGGTCGAGCAGCCCGGGCGGGGGCGGCTGACGGCCCGGTCCAGGCGCTCCTGCAGCTCGAGCCTGTTCGGCAGACCCGTCAGGGGGTCGTGGGTCGCCTGGTGGGTCAGCAGCCGGGACGCCTCGTGGCGATCGGTCAGGTCTGCCGACAGCGCCCCCAGGATCAGCGTCGTGGTGACGGTGACCGCCAGGAAGACCTGCAACAGCGTGATCGCGTAGTCATCCGTGGCCGGCGCCAAGGAGAAGGGCCCGTAGCCGAGCCCCGTGCCGAGGTTCGCGGCTTGCGCCACGACCAGACCGGCAACGGCGGCACCCCGCACGCCGAAGCGGATCCCTGCCCAGACCATCCCGGGCAGGACGAGGTACGGCAGGACGGCGTCCAGGGCATGACCCCAGTTCTGGAAGGCCAGCGCACTCGTGCCGCACAGGAGCAGCAAGACCGCTGCGCTCTCCACCGGGCCCCGCTGCGTCGACCGCTGCTCACCCCAGGCCAGCAGCGCCGGGGCCACGACGAGCACCCCCAGGCCGTCCCCGGCCACCCACTTCGGCCAGACCTCAGACCACGCCGACCCGAACTCCAGCACGGCGCCGAAGCTCCCGACGGCCCCGCCCACGATCGGCGCGAGCACCGCTCCGCACAGGACGAACACGAGCACGTTGCGCACCGGCACCAGCCGCCCGCGTGCGGAGCTGAACCTGTGGATCAACGTCGCGCCGACCGCCGGTTCCACGACGTTGGCGAGCCCCCACAGGACACTGCCCGCGAACGGGTAGCCCCGGGCCGTGTCGCCACCGATCTCGGCCAGCAGCACCCCGCAGACCACCATCCACCAGTGCCGCCGGGGGATCACCAGCAGTGCAGCGAGCGTGATGCCGGCGCCCGGCCAGAACCCGGCACCGGCGTTGACCGGGTCGTTGAGCCAGAGGACGTACTGGGAGACCGCGGCGTAGCCAGCCGTCGCGGCGAGAGCGAGCAGAGCGGAACGCCTGACGGTCCCCGGGCGCTCCGAGGACGGCCGCGTGGTGTTCACCCTCTCCAGGATCGGCAGACGAGCATCCCGCGGCTAGGGCCAATGGTCCTGCGAACCCACCGGATCGAGGTGCAGGTCGGCCCCACGTGGGGAGACGGCCCCCATGACGCCAGCCAGCTCTGACGACCTCGACGGCCTGCGCGAAGCGACCCCTGCTGCGCCCACCCTGAGCGTCGCCGCGCAGACGGTGCAGCAGCTGGGTGGAGAGGGCAGCCTGCTCGTGCGGCAGCGGCGGGACCACGCCGTCCTCGAGGGCCTCCTGCAGGCCGTCGACCGCACGCAGGGCGAGCAGCAGGACGAGGCCCTGACCCGGCTGGGCCGGTTGGTCTTCCCGCACGCCTATGCAGAGGAGACCGTCGTCTGGCCGGTGCTCCGGGCGGTCCTGCCGGACGGGAACGCGCTGACCGAGCGCAACGAACAGGAGCACCAGGACATCAACGAGCTGTGGACCCAGCTGGAGACGACGCCCACGGGCGCCCCCGCGCGTGCGGAGCTGCTGGAGCGCATCAGCACCCTGTTGCGCCAGGACGCGCGGGACGAGGAGGACGTGCTGCTTCCCCGGCTGCAGGCCGCGCTGACGCACGAGCAGCTGCGACGGCTGGGGCGTGCCTGGGGACTGGTGCGGCGCACGGCTCCTACCCGCCCGCACGCCCTCGTGTCCCGGCGCCCGCCGGGCAACCTGCTCTCGGGGTTGCCGCTGGCCGCACTGGACCGCAGCCGGGACGCGCTGGACCGCACGTCCCGCGCGACCCCCACCCTGGCGGTCGCCTGCTCCGGCACCAGCCGGGCGCTGGCGCTGCTCGCCGGGGCGATCGAGCACCTGCCGCCCCTGAAGCAGGGCGAGCGGCCCTCCACGCACCTCGGCCGCACCGACGCCGCCTCCTGACGAGTAAGGCAACCCTCACCAGCGTCGGTGGGTGAGCCGCGCCACGTCGGGCAGTTGCCCGTCTCCGAGCCACCCCGAAGCACCCCACCCGAGAGGACCTGCCGTGTTCTTCCACAAGCAGGAGCTGCAGTTCAAGAGCAAGCCGGACAAGCCGGACGCCGTCTACGCACGCAAGCTCCAGGAGGTCCTGGGCGGGCAGTACGGCGAGATCACCGTGGCCATGCAGTACATGTTCCAGGGCTGGAACATGCACCTGCCCGGGAAGTACCGGGACCTGGTCTTCGGCATCGCCTCCGAGGAGATCGGCCACGTCGAGATGCTCGCGACGATGATCGCCCAGCTCCTCGAGGACGACCCGATCGGCGCGACCGGCAAGGCCGTGCAGGACGACCCGACCATCGCCGCGGTCGTCGGCGGCCAGGACGTGCAGCACGCCATCGTCGCAGGGGCCGGCGCTCGCCTCGTCGACAGCAACGGCAACCCGTGGCAGGGGTCGTACGTGACCGCGAGCGGCAACCTGCTGGCCGACTTCACGGCCAACGCCAACGCCGAGATGCAGGGCCGCCTGCAGGTCGCCCGGCTCTATCACATGACCGCTGACAAGGGCGTCCGCGACCTGCTCAGCTTCCTGCTGGCCCGCGACACCATGCACCAGAACCAGTGGCTCGCCGCCGCCAAGGAGATCCAGGAGGAGGGGCTCGAGCTGCTGCCCGTGCCCTCCAACTTCCCGCAGAAGCTGGAGGCGACCGAGGTGTCCTACCAGTACCTGAACTTCAGCGACGGCGCCACGGCGTCCGAGGGCAGCTGGGCGAGCGGTCCCACGCCGGACGGCAACGGGACGTTCAGCTACCACGACGGCCCGACCACGACGGCCCCCATGCCGCCGCCCACCACACCGGACCCGCGCCTCTACGGCACCAGCGGCGTGCCCAACAAGGTGGAGAAGGTCAAGAGCACGGTCAAGGACGCGCTCCACAGAGAGTAGGGACCCGGCGCTCCGGACGTGCGGGCTCCTCACAGGGAACAACCCGCCGTCCGGACCTGCTGCCCCTGGCATGAGAGCAATCGTGTACCGCGAGGTCGGCCCGTCGTCCGTGCTCAGCCTCGTCGACCGTGACGTGCCGGCTCCGGGACCCGGCGAGGTCCTGGTCCGCCTGGAGCGGGCCGGGGTCAACCCCACCGACTGGAAGTTCCGCGCCGGGATGATGTCCGGCTACGACGAGGTCGTGCCGGGCCAGGACGGTGCCGGTCTCGTGGAAGCCGTCGGGCCCGGCGTCGACTCGGTCGGCGTGGGGGACCGCGTCTGGCTGGTGCTCGCCCAGCACGGCCGCGCGTACGGCACCGCAGCAGAGCTCACCGTCCAGCCGGCCTCGCGGGTCGTCCCGCTGCCGGATGTCGCCGACTTCGACCTCGGTGCGAGCCTCGGGATCCCGGCCGTGACAGCCCACCGGGCCCTCACGTCCGGCGAGGCAGTACGACGCCTGTCATCAGGCGCCCTGGACGGCGCAACCGTCCTGGTGGCCGGTGGTGCCGGAGCGGTCGGCAACGCTGCGATCCAGCTCGCCGTCTGGGCCGGAGCGACGGTGCTCACCACGGTCAGCAGCGAGCGGAAGGCGGCGCTCGCCACAGCCGCCGGCGCCCACCACGTCGTCGACTACCGCCGCGAGGACGCCGCCAGCCGGATCGCCGAGATCGCCCCCGACGGGGTGGACCTGGTCGTCGAGGTGGCGCCTGCCCAGAACCTCGCGCTCGACCTGTCGGTCGTGGGCAACGGCGGGACGGTCGCCTTCTACGCCACCAACGGGGGCGATCAGGCGACGCTGCCGGTCCGCCCGAGCTTCGCCAAGAACGTCAGGCTCCAGGGCGTCCTGCTCTACACGCTGGCGCCGGAGCTGCTCGCCGCGGCCACGACGGACGTCACCGCTGCGGTGGCCGCGGGCGCCCTCCAGGTCGGCGAGGACCGGGGCATCCCGCTGCACCACTACCGGCTGGAGGAGACGGCAGCGGCGCACGACGCCGTCGAGCAGGGAGTCGTCGGCAAGGTGCTGATCGACCTGCGCTGAGACGCCCGGCCGCGACGGGCCGGCTCACGGGTCGGTCGGTTGAGCCCCCAGCACGGCGGCCTCCGACGGCGGGACGTCGACGGCCGCGGAGGGGCTGCGGAGCTCCTCGACGCGCACGAGCGAGATGCCGACGAGGACCAGGCCGGCCCCCAGGAGCTGCACGACGCCGAGCGACTGACCGAGCAGCACCCACGCGAACACCACGGCGAACAGCACCTCGGTGAGCCCGACGAACGACGCCACCTTCGCACCGAGCAGGCGCGCCCCGACGATGCCCGTCACGTAGGCGATCGCTGCGGCCACGACCGAGAGCCCGATGATCGGGACCAGCCAGCTGACCTGGGTGTCGAGGAGCGTGACGTCCGTACGAGGTGCGGCGAGCGGCAGCACCCCGATCAGGCCTGCGGTGGCGAGTGCTGCGCCACCGATGGTCAGGCCGCCCCAGGCCACCACCAGGGGCGGCAGCACGTCGTCGGTCTCTGCCGAGAGCACGAAGTAGGTCGCCAGGCCGATCGCCGCGCCGAACCCCCAGAGCACCCCCACCGGGTCCAGGTCGGCGTTGGTCCCCAGCTCGAGCACCAGCCCGAGGCCGAGGACGGACACGACGGCGCCCGCGACGGTCAGCCGCCCGGGTCGCTGATCTCGCCTCAGCCAGAGGTAGCCGACCACGAGCAGGGCGCCGGAGTACTCCAGCAGCAGAGCGACGGCCACCGAGAGGCTCTCCACGGCCATGAAGAAGCACAGCTGCGCTCCGGCGACCGCGCCGACGCCGTACACGACAAGCGTGCGGCTGCTCCGTCGCAGCAGCGCCTCCTGCCCGCGGAGCAGCAGGAGCGCCGGGACGCTCAGCACGGCGGCGGCCACGACGACCCTCGCCGTCACCGCGGCCCCCGGTGTCCAGCCGGCCTCGATGAGGCTGGCGGCGAAGGAGCCCGACGTGCCGAAGGTCGCCGCCGACAGCAGGGCGAGGGTCAGACCCGTACCGCTGCCCGCACGCATGGCTGTTCTCCTGGTCCGGTCGCTGTCGGGGACGACGCTAGGCGACGGACGCGATCGCGCCTGGTCGACGCACCCGGTGAGGTCGGCGAGCAGGCCTGGCGTGCACGTCGCTCGACGCCGTCAGCCCCTTCGGCGCGTAGGCGTCCTCGTGCAGGTCGGCGTGGTCAGGAGGCCGACCCGCGCTGGGTGGCCCGGTCCGCCAGGTGCTCGACGAACCAGCGGACCGCGTCGGGGCTGTCCACCGAGCCGAGGTTGAGCGCGCGGTCGACGGCCACGCCCTGGGCGATGCGCTTGAGCGGCACCTCGAGCTTCTTGCCGGTCGCCGTGTGCGGGATCGCCGGCACCTGGATCACCTCGTCCGGCACGTGTCGAGGGGACACCTGGTCGCGGACCACCGAGGTGAGGCGCTTCACGAGGGTGTCGTCGAGCTCGATGCCCGGCGCCAGGTGCACGAACAGCGGAAGCCAGTAACCGCCGCCGGGTAGCTCCACACCCAGCACGAGCGCCTCAGCCACCTCGGGCTGGGCCTCGACCGCGGCGTAGATGTCGGCGCTGCCCATGCGGACCCCGTGCCGGTTGAGGGTGGAGTCGGAGCGGCCGTGCACGACGGCCGTCCCCCGGCTCGTGACGGTCACCCAGTCTCCGTGCCGCCAGGTCCCGGGGTAGGTCGAGAAGTAGGCGTCGGTGTAGCGGGAGCCGTCCTCATCGCCCCAGATCTCCAGCGGCATCGACGGCATCGGTGTTCGCACCACCAGCTCCCCGACCTCGTCCAGCAGCGGCTCACCGTCCTCGTCCCATGACTCGACGTGGATCCCCAGGCCGCGACACGACATCTCGCCTTCCGTGACGGGGAGCCAGGGGGCGTCGCACACCAGCGCCGCCGCGAAGTCGGTGCCACCGCTGATGTTGTGCAGCGCGAGGTCGCCTGAGACGTGGTCGTAGATCCACCGGGCCGACGACCCGGGCAGGGGCGAACCCGTCACCCCGACTGCCCGCAGCGCGGACAGGTCGTGGTCCCGGCCCGGCTCGAGGCCGGCCTTCTCGCTGGCGAGCAGGTAGCCGGGGCTGGTCCCGAGCCCCGTGACGCCGTGCTCGGCCGCGAGCTCCCAGAGCCGGTCCGCCGAGGGCCACAGCGGGCTGCCGTCGTAGAGGACCGACGTCCCGCCGGCCGACAGCACGGCGATCTGGCTGTTCCACATGATCCAGCTGGTCGAGGTGTACCAGAGCACCCGGTCCCGTGGGCCGACGTCGTACTGGAGCGCCTGCTGGACGAGCCCCATCAGCAGGACCCCGGCGTGCCCGTGCACCAGGCCCTTGGGCAGCCCGGTCGTGCCGGACGAGTAGACGACCCACAGGGGCGCCTCGGCGTCGAGCTGGGCGTAGACGGGGTCCTGCCGGTCGGCGACGGCGTCGGCCCAGTCCACCACCTCGGTGCCCTCGCGCCGCACCCCCCGCCCGAGGGCCGGTACGGAGACGACCGCCCGGACCGTCGGCAGCCCGTCGAGCAGCTGGTCCACCCCCTCGGCCCGGTCCCTCTCCTTGCCGCCGAACCGGTAGCCATCCACAGCGAGCAGCAGTACGGGCTCCAGCTGCCCGAAGCGGTCGATCGCGCTGGCCGGCCCGATGTCGGGTGCACAGGTCGACCACACGGCTCCCTGCGCGGCGCAGCCCAGCATGGCGACGACCGCCTCCAGCCCGTTGGGAAGGTAGGCGACGACGCGGTCACCCGGCGCGACGCCGAGCCGGATGAGCGTCGCCTGGAAGGCGCCGACCAGGCTGCGGAGCTCCGGCCAGGAGATGGTGCGGGTCGGGCCACTCTCCGACGCCACGATCAGCGCCGGTCCCGTCCGCTCGTGGCGCAGCACGTTCTGGGCGAGGTTGAGCCGGGCGCCGGGAAACCATCGGGCGCCTGGCATCTCGCGCGTGGTCAGCACGGAGGTGTACGGAGCGGAGCTGATGACGTCGAAGTGCTCCCAGGCGGCACCCCAGAAGTCTTCGAGGTGCTCGACCGACCACCGCCAGAGCTCCTCATACGACGCCGAGGGAGCGTCGAAGCGGTCGCGGACCATCGCGGCGAACGCGGTGAGTCTGGAACCTGCGACCTGCTCGGGCGTCGGCGCCCACAGGACTGGAGGGCTGTCGCGGGCCTGCGTCGGGGGCGTGGTCATCGGGCGGCTCCTGAGGTCCGGCTGCGCCAGCGTGGTGGGCGCGGGCCCGGAGGCTACGCCTGGTGCGGGCTGTTTGTCCCGCTCCGCGGGCACGGCGCACCGGTATGCGGAAGAAATCTGTCCTGGGGCCTTGACCGCTCGCGTGGCGGAAGCCATAGTGACCGCCATCACGCGTTCCGCATAGCAGGAACGCTATCCCGCGGAACGGGACAAAGGAAGGAGGGGCTCATGGACGAGCAGTCGATCGAGAGCCGGGTCGGCGACCTCGACGTCGGTCGTGGCGACCTGCAGGTCGTCGCTCGGGTCGCCCGACTGCTCCGGCTCCTCACTCCCGGGCAGCGCACCATCCGGCTGGCGCAGGCCTCCGCGGAGCTGGGCGTCGGCCGCTCGACCGCTCACCGCTACCTCACCTCCATGGAGACCCACGGCCTGCTCCGTCGGGTCGACGGCGCCAACTACGAGCTCGGGCCGCTCCTCGTGCAGGTCGGCGTCCTCGCCAGCACCGGCTACCGGGTCATCGAAGCGGCCGGCCCGGTGCTCGAGTCACTGAGCCAGGACGTGCAGCAGACGACCGTCCTCAGCGTCCCCGGCGGAGCCGGGCTGGTCGTCGCGCGCATGCAGGAGGAGCGCCGCCGCGTCATCAGCGTCTCCGTCGCCGTCGGCTCGACGCTCGCCTGGAACTCCGCGCAGGGCCGGGTGTACCTCGCGCACCTGGACGACCCTCGCCTGCCGGAGCGACTGGTCCAGAGCCTGTCCGCCGAGCTGCGGACGAGCGTGCTGTCGGAACTGGCGGCCAACCGCCAGGCCGGCGTGGCCGTGTACGAGTTCGCCGACGAGGGGGTGCGGACCATCGCCGTCCCCGTCTTCGACGGCGACGCGGTCTGCGCGACCCTCGCCGTCGTCGGTATCGCCGCCGTCATCCCCGAGGGCATCGACAGCGAACCGGCAGCCGCCGTCATCGCCGCCGGCCGCGCCCTGTCCGACGTCGTGTCCGGCAGGACCGGACAGGCAGAGGCCTGACCCACCGCTTCACAGCTCACCCCTCGCACACCTCTGCAACACGCAACGGCTGGCCGTCGATCGTCGGCCAGCGCGCCCCCTGAAGGAGAACCGTGAACCGACTGAAGATCGCCTGCGGCACAGCTGCTCTCGCCATGCTGGCGCTGTCCGGCTGCGGATCGTCCGAACCGTCCGGCCCGCCGGCCGAGGTCGCCGCTCCGGTCAAGGACGTGAAGGGCGGCACGCTGACGTTCGTCAGCTACGGCGGCCCCTTCCAGGAGAACCAGGGCAAGGCCTGGCTCGCTCCGTTCACGGCGGCCAACGAGACCACCTTCAACAACGACGGCCCGTCCGACCAGGCCAAGATCCGCGCGATGGTGGAAGGCGGCAAGACGACCTGGGACGTCGTGGACGGCAGCCCCTTCTTCGCCCGCGAGTTCTGCGGCAAGTACGTCGAGCGGCTGGACCTCAAGCAGTTCGACACGGCGCAGTTCCCCAAGGGCACGGTCAACGACTGCAGCGTGCCGGCGGAGCGCTACGGCCTGCTGTTCGTCTACAACACCGAGAAGTTCGGCGCCAAGCCGCCCACGAAGGTGGCGGACTACTTCGACACCAAGGCCTTCCCGGGCAAGAGGGGCGTCGTCAGCGACCTGTCCTCCGGACTCCTGGAGGCCGCCCTGCTCGCCGACGGCGTCGCGCCCGGGGCCCTGTACCCGCTGGACGTCGACCGGGCGCTGGGCAAGTTCGGCGCCATCCGCAAGGACACGATCTTCGCCACGAACAACGGCCAGCTGTCGCAGCTGCTCACGGACAAGCAGGCGGACATGGGCCTGATCGTCACGGCCCGCGCGATCAGCACGGCCAAGGCCGGCGCCCCGATCGCTCCCGTCTTCGACCACACGGTGTCGAACGTCAACGCTCTGTTCATCCCCAAGGGCTCGCCCAACAAGGACCTGGCCACCAAGTTCCTCGCCTTCGCGACCAAGCCTGAGCAGTCCGCCAGGTTCTCCGAGCTGTCGGGGACGGCTCCGGCGAACACCACGGCCAAGCCTGTCTACGACGCGGTGACCAAGAAGTTCGACGCCTTCGCCGAGGGCCGCGGGACGATCACGCAGATGGACGTGGAGTGGTGGGCGCAGAACTTCAACGCCACCCAGCAGAAGTTCACCATCTGGCTCGCGGGCTGAGATCGTGACAGCTGTTCTGGACGCACCGGCGCCGGCGGCGCACGTGCCGCCGCGCCCGGCGCGGCGGCACGTGCCCCGGGTGCTGCTGTTCCTCCCAGCGCTGGCGCTGCTCGCCGTGGCGTTCGGTCTCCCGCTCCTGCAGATCGTCCTGCGCAGCTTCACCGATCCGGACGTCGGGCTGACCAACTACACGGCGATGCTCGACGACGGCATCACCACGACGGTGATCCTGCGGACGCTGCGTGTCGCCGTGACCGTCGTGGTCCTGGCCCTGCTGCTGGCCTACCCCTACGCCTACGTCATGAGCATCGCCTCGCCGGCCGGGCGGGCCGTGCTCACGACGCTGGTCCTGCTCCCCTTCTGGACGAGCCTCATGGCGAGGAACTTCGCCTGGCTGCTGCTCATGCAGGACGGCGGGCCGATCCAGCGCTTCTTCAGCCTGTTCGGCCTGGACGTCGTCCTGCTCGGGACGACGGTGGGCGTCACGGTGGCCATGACGCAGGTCCTGCTTCCGTTCATGGTGCTGCCGCTCTACAGCTCCATGCAGCAGATCGACCGCCGCCTGCTCCAGGCTGCGCAGAGCCTCGGGGCGAAGCCGAGGACGGCCTTCCGCAAGATCTACCTGCCGCTGTCGGCCCCCGGCGTCGTGGCGGGCTGCACCCTCGTGTTCATCCTGAGCCTCGGCTTCTACATCACGCCAGCACTGCTCGGGTCCTCTCAGCAGTCCCTGGTCGCGCAGCTGCTCGCCATCCGCACCACGGCACTGCTGGACTTCGCCGGGGCCGGCGCGCTGGGCACCGTCCTGCTCGTCATCACGGGCCTCGTCCTCGCGGTCATCGGGCGGTTCGCCCGGCCCGCGTCGTCGCTGGCCGCCGCTACCGGGGGTGTCAAGTGAGGGCCGCGAGTCCGGGCCTGCGGGCCGCCGTCATCCTCGTCGCGCTGGTGCTGGTGGCGCCGACGCTGGTCGTCATCCCGATGAGCTTCACGGCAGGCACCACCTTCTCCTTCCCGCCCGACGACTGGTCGCTCCGCTGGTACCGGGAGTTCGTCACGGACCCGGCCTGGCGCACGGCGATCTTCAACTCGCTCCGGATCGCCGTTGCGGTCGCCGCGCTGTCCGTGGTCCTCGGGACGGCGGCCGCCATCGGGCTGGTTCGGGCAACCTTCCGCGGCACGACCGTGCTGCGGGCGCTGCTGCTGTCGCCCATGACGGTGCCCAACATCGTGACCGCCATCGCCGTCTACGTGCTGTTCCTGCGGTGGCAGCTCAACGGCACCTACCTCGGCTTCGTGCTGGCACACACGGCCGTGGCACTGCCCTTCGTCGTGATCAGCGTCAGCTCCAGCCTGCAGGGCTTCGACCGGCGGTTGGAGACGGCCGCCAGCAGCCTCGGCGCGAGCCCGTGGACGGTGTTCCGACGGATCACCCTGCCGCTCGTGCTCCCGGGCGTGCTGTCCGGCGCGGTCTTCGCCTTCGTGACCAGCTTCGACGAAGTCGTGATCGCGCTCTTCCTCCAGTCCCCGACGCTCACCACGCTGCCTGTCCAGATGTACAAGAGCGTGACCCTGGAGATCGACCCGACCATCGCCGCCGCGTCCAGCGTGGTCGTCGTGGTGGTGAGCCTGCTGATCCTGCTGCCGCAGCTGCGCGCTGCGCGGCGCCTCGTCAAGGAGAACCCCGCATGAGCACCACCACGTTCGGTCAAGGCACGCGCATCGAGATCTCCCACCTGACCAAGAGGTACCCCGGCACCGTGGTGCCTGCGGTCGACGACGTGTCGGTGACCGTCGCTGCCGGTGAGTTCATGACCTTCCTGGGTCCGAGCGGCTCCGGGAAGACGACGACGCTGAACATGGTGGCCGGCTTCACCGACATCACGTCCGGTCGCATCGTGCTCGGGGACGAGGACGTGAGCGGCCTGCCTCCGCACCGGCGTGACCTCGGGATGGTGTTCCAGCAGTACGCCCTGTTCCCCCACATGACGGTCGAGCAGAACATCGCCTTCCCCCTCAAGCAGCGCAAGACCCCCGCCGCCGAGATCACGCGGCGCGTGGCCGAGGCGCTGGAGCTCGTGCACCTGAGCGAGTACGGGAAGCGCTACCCGAGCGCCCTGTCCGGCGGGCAGCAGCAGCGGGTCGCCCTCGCCCGGGCCGTGGTCTTCGCCCCCCGCGCCCTGCTGCTGGACGAACCGCTCGGCGCCCTCGACCGCAAGCTCCGGTCGACGCTGCAGGACGAGGTTCGCCGGATGCACCGCGAGCTCGGCCTCACCTTCGTGTTCGTCACCCACGACCAGGAGGAGGCCCTCGCCCTCTCGGACCGCATCGCGGTGTTCAACGCCGGCGGGATCGAGCAGGTGGGCACTCCCGAGGAGCTCTACCTGCGCCCGGCCACGCTGTTCGTGGCCGAGTTCCTCGGGGAGTCGAACGTCTTCCACGGCACGCTCGACCGCGCACGCCGCGCCTACCACTGGCAGGGCTCGACGTGGTCCGCGCCCTCGGCGGCCAGCGACGTCGACGGCGCGCTGCTCGTACGTCCCGAGCGCCTGCAGCTGAACGTCGACAGCGCTGCCGTGCCGGCCGAGCACAACGGCCTGAGCGTCCGCGTCGTCTCCGACATCTTCCTCGGCACCCACCACAAGGTCGAGCTCCGAATGCCTGACGGCTCGACCGGGTCCGCGATGGTGCCGGTGTCCGCAGCCCGCGACTTCCGCCCCGGGGACCTGGTGCACGCCTCCTGGGCCCCCGAGGACCAGAGCGTCGTCGCGGTGCCTGCGGGCGGACCCGGCGACGTGCCGGGCGCCGCACCACGGGACGGGCTCGCCCCTCCCGCATCCCGGTCGGCCACCGCCGCCCACTGACCGACCCCCGCCACGCGCCCAGCGCCCCACGAGCCCGAGGAGAAGCATGTACGACCCCACCGACCCCCGCTCCGCCCTGATGACCGGACCGCCGGCCCCGGCCGGTCCGACCCTGTCGCAGCGCTGCGCAGCGCCGCAGTACTTCGAGTTCTCGAC
>JAOPWP010000148.1 GCA_025965615.1 Frankiales bacterium | reverse complement strand
CGCAGGGTGAGGACCGCGTCGGGCTGGGTGCCAGGGGCGACGTCGAGCTCCTCGTCGCCGTCCAGCGTGCTCAGCGGCAGGCAGGTACCGAGCGCCGCCGCCGTCATGGGCAGCGGGATCGTGCAGTGGAGGTCGTCGCCCTCGCGGGTGAACACCGGGTGCGGACGCTCCACGATCTCGACGTAGAGGTCGCCGGCCGGGCCGCCCCCCTGGCCGACCTCGCCCTCGCCGGTCAGGCGGATGCGCATACCGCTCTCGACGCCGGCCGGGATCTTGACCGTGAGGGTGCGCCGGGCGCGGACCCGCCCGTCACCGCTGCACTCACCACAGGGGTGCTCGATGACCGACCCGAGTCCCGAGCAGCGCGGGCAGGCCCGGGTCGTCATGACCTGGCCGAGGAAGGAGCGCTGGACCTGCTGCACCTCGCCGCGGCCGCGGCAGGTGTCGCAGGTGGTCGGGTGGGTCCCGGGCGCCGAGCCCTCACCCGTGCAGGTCGAGCAGACGACGGCGGTCTCGACGGTGAGCTCGCGCTCGGTGCCGAAGGCGGTCTCATCCAGGTCGCACTCGACCCGGATCAGCGCGTCGCCGCCCTGACGGACCCGGCTGCGGGGTCCACGACCGCCACCGCCTCCGCCGAAGAAGGCGTCCATGATGTCGCCGAGCCCGCCGAAGCCCTGCGAGAACGGGCTCCCGGCGCTGCCCGGCCCGCTCGACAGGGGGTCGCCACCGAGGTCCACGACCTGGCGCTTCTGCGGGTCGCTGAGCACCTCGTACGCCGCGGTGACCTGCTTGAACTGCTCCTGCGCCTCCGGGTCGGGGTTGACGTCGGGGTGCAGCTGCCGGGCCAGTTTGCGGTAGGCCTTCTTCAGCTCCTCGTCCGTCGCGGACTGCGAGACGCCGAGCGTGCCGTAGTAGTCAGGCACTAGGCACCCGCCAGGAGCTCGCCGACGTAGCGCGCCACAGCGCGCACCGAGCCCATGTTGCTCGCGTAGTCCATGCGGGTCGGCCCGAGCACGCCCATCCCGCCGTAGCTGCCGGACTCGGGCCCGTAGCCCATGGTGACCACGGAGGTGGACCGGAGTCCTTCCACGTTGTTCTCCTCGCCGATCTTGACGTGCACGGTGCTGGGGTCGTTGACCTCACCCAGGAGCTTGAGCAGGACCACCTGCTCCTCCAGCGCCTCGAGGACCGGCCGCAGGGTCTGCGGGAAGTCGAGGACGTGGCGGGTCAGGTGGGCGGTGCCGCCCAGCACGATGCGTTCCTCGGGCTGGTCGACGAGCGTCTCCAGCACGACGGACATGACGCTGGTGAGCACGGGACGGATCGCCACGGGAGCGGCGTCGGGCAGGTCGGCGAGCGCGGCCGGTGCGTCGACCAGCCGGGCGCCGTGCAGCCGGCTGCCGAACGCCTGCCGCAGAGCAGCGACCTCGTCGTCGGTCAGGGTGGCCGGCAGCTCCAGCACGCGCTGCTCGACCCGGCCCGTGTCCGTGATCAGGACGAGCAGCAGCCGGCTGGGCGCCAGGTGCACGATCTCGAGGTGGCGCACCGAGCTGCGCGACAGGCTGGGGTACTGCACGACGGCGACCTGCTGGGTCAGCTGAGACAGCAGCCGGACGGAACGGCGTACGACATCGTCGAGGTCGACGGCGCCCTCGAGGAAGGTCTGGATGGCCCGCTTCTCGGCGCCGGACAGCGGCTTCACGGTCGACAGCTTGTCGACGAACAGCCGGTAGCCCTTGTCGGTGGGGATGCGGCCGGCGCTCGTGTGCGGGTGGGTGATGAAGCCCTCGTCCTCGAGAGCGGCCATGTCGTTGCGCACCGTGGCCGGGCTGACCCCGAGGGCGTGCCGCTCAGCCAGCGCCTTGGAGCCCACCGGCTCGGTCGTGCTCACGAAGTCCTCGACGATGGCGCGCAGCACCTCGAGCTTCCGGTCGTCCAGCACGCGCACCTCCTCCTGGCACTCCAGATCACAGAGTGCCAAGTGTACGGCGGCCGCCACCGACCGCCATCCTCCAGCGACCCGGGCGGGGGTGGAACAGGCGTAGCCGCGGACACGCCCCGGGAGGACAGGTCGCGGGCACGTCGGCTCGGAGCTGGTCGACACTGGTCCGGCCGCACCCCTACCTGGAGGACCCATGAGCGCCAGCTACGCGACCGGTGGCGAGACCGTCTTCACCTACGGCGCCCCCCAGCTGAAGTTCGGCGACGGCGCTGCGGACGAGATCGGCTACGACCTCGCGCAGTACGGAGCGCGCCGGGTCCTCGTCGTCACCGACCCCGGGGTGGCCGCGACCGGAGCGCCTCAGCGGATCGCCGAGCAGATGGCGGCGTACGGCGTCGTCGCCGAGGTGTTCGACGGGGTCCACGTCGAGCCGACCGACGTCAGCATCGACGCAGCCGTCGCCCACGCGCGCGCGAACGGGCCGTGGGACGCGTTCGTCGCCGTCGGGGGCGGTTCGAGCATCGACACGGCCAAGGCCGTCAACCTGCTGACGACCAACCCCGGCGAGCTGTCGGACTACCTCAACGTCCCGGTCGGGGCAGGCCGTGCGCCCAGCGTGCCGCTCAAGCCGCTCGTCGCCGTCCCGACGACCACGGGCACTGGCGCCGAGAGCACGACGATCTGCGTGCTGGACGTGCTGTCGCTGAAGGTGAAGACCGGCATCAGCCACGCGCGGCTCCGGCCGACCTTGGCGGTCGTCGACCCGACGCTCACGTGGAGCCAGCCGGCCGGGGTCACCGCTGCGAGCGGCATGGACATCCTGTGCCACGCCCTCGAGAGCTACACCGCCCGCGACTACACCTCCTACGACCGCAAGCGCCCCGAGCAGCGGGTGCCCTACTGCGGCTCGAACCCGGTGTCGGACATGTGGTGCGAGCGCGCACTGCAGCTGCTGTCGGTGTCCTTCCGGTCGGCCGTGCTCGACGGCGACGACCGCTCTGCTCGGGGCCAGATGGCCCTCGCCGCGACGATGGCGGGCCTGGGGTTCGGCAACGCCGGAGTGCACATCCCGCACGCCAACGCCTATCCGATCGCCGGGCGGGTCAAGGACTTCCGGCCCGAGGGCTACCCCGCAGACGAGCCGATGGTGCCGCACGGCATGGCGGTGTCGCTGACGGCTCCGGAGGCGTTCCGGTTCACCTTCGAGGCCGCCCCCGAGCGGCACCTGCGCGCGGCGGCGCTGCTCGCTCCTGACCTCGACCGGGCGGACGACCCGCGCGAGCAGCTCCCCCGGGCCGTCGTCGCGCTGATGAGGGACATCGGCATCCCGAACGGCATCGGCGGCGTCGGCTACGACGAGAGCGACGTGGGCGACCTGGTCGCCGGGACCCTGAAGCAGCAGCGGCTGCTCGCCACGGCCCCTCGCCCGGTCACCGACGAGGACCTCGAGTCGATCTACCAGGGGTCGCTCGAGAACTGGTAGCCCCGTGGAATGGTTGACGTGTCAACACCCTTGAGCCTCGTACCGACCTAGGAGCCGACATGGGCATCTCCCGCCTCAACCACGCTGTCCTCTACGTGCGAGACGTCTCGCGCAGCACCGCCTTCTACCGCGACGTGCTCGGCTTCCGGGTGAAGACGGCCATGGGCGACCGCGCCGCGTTCCTGGTCGCACCGGACTCGACCAACGACCACGACCTGGGGCTGTTCGCCATCGGCGCGGGCGCCGCGGAGTCCTCCGCTGGCCGCAGCACCGTCGGCATGTACCACCTGGCCTGGGAGCTCGGCACGCTCGACGAGCTCGAGGACCACGCCCGGCGCCTCGCGGCGGCCGGCGCGCTCGTCGGCGCTTCCGACCACGGGACGACCAAGAGCCTCTACGCCAAGGACCCGGACGGCCTCGAGTTCGAGGTGGTGTGGATCGTCCCGGCAGACCAGCTCGACGAGCAGGCGGTCGCGGCCGGCGCGCGCATCCTCCCGCTCGACCTCGAGAAGGAGAAGGCGCGCTACGGCGGGCAGACCCGCGGTGGCGTCGGGATCAGCGTGACCGCCTGAGGCAGGGCTGCGACCTGCCCGCGACCCTTCCGCCGACGGGGCCGCGCCCTCATCCTCCGGCCAGAGCGCCAGCCAGCAGTGCTGGCTGGCGCTCCGCGGTCGTGGTGCTAGGTGCTAGGTGCGCGGGTTGCGCCCGGCGTAGGTCGAGGAGCCGCTCGTCGGGCCGCGACCCGAGGAGGAGCCCGAGGGACGGCGGCTCGGCCGCCGGTCGCCCTGAGGGCGAGCGACGTACGGCGCGCGCGGCGCGACGACGATCGGCTCGCCGGACTCGGCCAGCTCGCGCACGGCCGGGTGCCCGGTCACGACGCTGACGGCGCTGGCGTCGACACCTGCCCGCTCCCGCATCCGCTGGTGGTCGCGCACCTGGTCGCTGGTGATGAACGAGAGCACCGTGCCGCTGGCGCCGGCACGAGCCGTACGGCCGGAGCGGTGCAGGTAGTCCTTGTGGTCGGCCGGCGGGTCGTAGTGCACGACCAGGTCGACGTCGTCGACGTGGATGCCACGGGCGGCGACGTCCGTCGCGACCAGGACCCGGGCGTGCCCGGTCGTGAAGTTGTCCAGCGCCCGCTTGCGGGCGTGCTGGGTGAGGTTGCCGTGGATCGCGCCGGCCTCGACGCCGACCTTGCGCAGCTGCAGGGCGAGGCGGTCCGCGCCGTGCTTGGTGCGCACGAAGAACAGGGTGCGACCGGGGCGGGCCGCGATCTCGGCAGCGATGTCGACCTTCGCCGAGTGCTGCACGGCGTAGACGCGGTGGTCCATCGTCGTGACGGTCGACTCGGCGCTCGCCACGGCGTGGATCGCAGGGTCCTTGAGGTACTGGCGGACGAGCTTGTCGACGCCACGGTCGAGCGTCGCCGAGAACAGCAGTCGCTGCGCGTCGTGCGCGGTGAGGTCGAGCAGCGCCGTGACCGCCGGCATGAAGCCCAGGTCGGCCATGTGGTCGGCCTCGTCGAGCACCGTGACCTGCACCCGCTCGAGCGAGCACTCGCGCTGCTCGATGAGGTCCTGCAGCCGGCCGGGAGTCGCGACGACGATGTCGATGCCGCGGCGGAGCTGGTCGATCTGCCGGCCCATGGACGCGCCGCCGTAGACAGCGCTCACCTTGAGGTCCAGAGCCTGCGCCAGCGGCGCGATGGCGTCGTGCACCTGCTGCGCGAGCTCGCGGGTCGGGACGAGCACCAGGCCGCGCGGCATGCCGCGCAGCCGCTCCCCGCCCACCAGGCGGGTCAGCAGCGGGAGGCCGAAGGCGAGCGTCTTGCCCGAGCCGGTGGCGCCGCGACCGAGGACGTCACGACCGGCCAGGGCGTCCGGGATGGAACGGGTCTGGATGGCGAAGGGGGCGTGGAGGTCGCGCCGGGCGAGGGCGCTGACCAGCTTGTCCGGCAGGCCGAGCGACTGGAAGGTCGCGTCCGGCGCGTCGGTCTCGGCGGCGGCGGCGTCGGCCGCAGCGTCGAGCGCCAGCTCGAGGTCGGACCGCACCGGCGGGGACGACGGGCGCGAGGAGCCCGAAGAGGGGCGACGGGCCTGACCGCGGTAGCCAGGGCTGCGACGCGGGGTGGAGGAGGAATGGGTGGGCGCGGGACGGCCTGACATGAAGAAGGACAACTCCGGAACTGTGTGTCGGAAGGCCGCGAAGATGCACGCGGGACCGGACCCAGCAGACGGGAGCGGGCGCACGCACGAGCGACCAGCGGGCGGCTTGCCCGCAAAGTGACGGTCGGATCGTGGTGACCAGAACGTCTTCAGTGATCAGAGACTACGTGGTGGAGGCGCCCCGACCGGCAACTCGTCCGTGTGGCCTGCGACACGAGCCCACGAAGAAGGGCCCTGCGCCCTACTGTGACGACCATGACCCAGCTGCCGCCCGAATCGCCCCTCGGAGACGGCACGCCGCCGCCGCTGCCCGCCGAGGGCACGCCGTCCTACGGTCAGCCGCCCCAGTACGGGCAGGCACCGCAGTACGGGCAGCAGCCCGGCTACGGGCAGGCGCCCCCGTACGGCCAGGCGCCCCCGTACGGCCAGGCACCGCAGTACGGCCAGGCACCGCAGTACGGGCAGCAGCCCGGCTACGGGATGCCCATGGGCTACGGACCCCAGGGCCGTCCCGAGGACACCACCTGGGCCGTGCTCGCCCATCTGTCGATCTTCGTGCTGGCGCTGATCGGGCCACTGGTCATCTACCTGATCCAGAAGGACCAGTCGCCGTTCACCCGCCAGCACGCGGCGGAGGCGCTGAACTTCCACATCACGCTGACGATCGCCATGTTCGTGTCGGCGATCCTCATGCTGCTCGTGATCGGCTTCCTGCTGTTCTTCGCCGTGCTGATCTTCGGCATGGTCATGGGCGTCATCGCAGCCGTCGCGGCGGGCAGGCGCGAGGCCTACCGCTACCCGATGTCCATCCGCTTCGTCAGCTAGGTCCCTGCCTCAGTCGACGAGGTCTCGCACGACGGCATCAGCGAGCAGCCGGCCTCGCAGGGTGAGTTCGGCGCGGCCGGCCTCGGCAGCAGCGGGGTCGAGCAGTCCGTCCCGGACGTGCCGTGCTGCAGCGTCGAGCCCTGCGGGCCGCAGGATCTCGTGCGGGACCCCTGTGCGGAGGCGGAGCTCGAGCAGGACCCGCTCGACCCGGCGGTCCTCGTCGCTGAGCAGCTCGCGACCTGCGCCCGGCGAGACCCCGGCCGCGAGGCGGTCGGCGTAGGCCTGCGGGTGCTTGACGTTCCACCAGCGGACGCCACCCACGTGGCTGTGCGCTCCCGGCCCGGCGCCCCACCAGTCGCCCCCGAGCCAGTAGCCGAGATTGTGCCGGCAGGGCTCGCCCCAGTTGCTGACCTCGTACCAACCCAGGGTCTGCAGGGCTTGCTCAGCCATGAGGTAACGGTCCGCGAGCACGTCGTCGTCCGGGGCAGGGAGCAACCCGCGGGCGACCTGTCGACCCAGCCGGGTCCCCTCCTCGACGATCAGGGCGTACGCGGACACGTGTGTCGGGGCCACGGCCCGGACCGCGTCGAGGGAGGCCGCCCAGTCGGCGTCGCTCTCACCGGGCGTGCCGTAGATGAGGTCGAGGCTGACCTGCTCGAAGCCCGCGCGGAAGGCCGCCTCGACCACCTCAGCCGGGCGACCCGGCGTGTGCGTGCGGTCGAGGACCTTCAACACCGACGAGACGGCGGACTGCATGCCGAAGGACACCCGGGTGAAGCCACCCTCGAGCAGCTCGGCGAGGTAGCGCTCGTCGACCGAGTCGGGGTTGGCCTCCGTCGTCACCTCAGCGTCCGGCGCCAGGCCGAACTGCTCACGTACGGCCGTCAGCACCCGCACGAGGTCGCGCGCCGGGAGGAGCGTCGGCGTGCCGCCCCCGACGAAGACCGTGTCGACCGCTGGGGCGGCGCTCCCGAGCACCTTCCGAGCTGAGCGGAGCTCCTGCACGACCGCGTCGGCGTACGACGTCTGCAGCGCACCGCCGCCGAGCTCGGACCCGAGGTAGGTGTTGAAGTCGCAGTAGCCGCAACGGGAGGCGCAGAAGGGGACGTGCACGTAGATCCCGAACGGCCGGCTGCCCAGTCCCTCCCGAGCGACGTCGGGCAGCGCCCCGGACGGCGGCACGGGGTCTCCGACGGGCAGGGCACTGGGCACCTGTCGTTCAAGCAGGGCGGCAGCTCGGCTCTTCCCGAGTTCCCGCTCCCCCGTCATGACGAGGTCCTCCGCGTCGCGCGAGGACCCGTCGCCGAACACGACCGCCGCGACCTCCACGAACACCACAGCGCCCTCCGACTGCAAGGACGCACGACTCATCGACGAGTTCGGCTGGGTCACGCAGGGCGTGGACGTGGTGGAGGCGCGATGAGGCCGGCCGAGCGTGCCCCTCGCCCGGCACCGGTTAACCTCGCGCCGCATGGAGATCGTGCTCGTGCGCCATGCGCTGCCCGTCCGCGTCGACGCGACCCCGGACGGCGGGCCTGCCGACCCAGAGCTCGCGGCGAACGGGCACGAGCAGGCGCAGCGGGTCGTGGAGGCGCTCGCCGGCGAGACGATCACCGCGCTCTACACCTCACCGTCCCGGCGGGCGCGGGAGACGGCGTTCCCTCTCGAGCAGGCGCTCGGCATGACCGCTCTGGTCGAAGAGGGCATCGCCGAGTTCGACGCGCAGGACGGTTCCTACGTCCCGGTGGAGGAGCTGCGCGCCGCCGGCGACGCCCGGTGGACGGCCCTTGCCGCCGGGGAGCTCTACAGCCCGAACGTCGACCCGGTGGCCTTCCGAGCTCGCGTCGTGGACGCCGTCGAGCGCATCGCTGCGGAGCACCCTGGAGGACGGGCAGTGCTGTTCAGCCACGCTGGCTCGATCAACGCCGCGGCGGGACACGTGCTCGGCCAGGAGCGCCCGATCTGGTTCGCTCCGGCCTACTGCTCCATCACCCGCATCGCTGCCGCACGAGGCGGCAGGCGGGGCCTGGTCAGCCTGAACGAGACCGGGCACGTGCGTGACCTGCTCCCCCGGAGGTAGCCCCGCAGATCAGGCCGTCGGAGCCGGTGGCAGCTTGCCCATGCCGTAGACGTCGAGCACGGCCTCGCGCAGGGACTCGGCGTCGAGCTCAGCGAACGGGCCACCCGGGTACTCGATCGACCACACGTGCATCATCTCGCCGGTCGTCCCGACAGCCGATCCCGGCGGGCACCCCCCGCCAGGCGGCTGCGAGATCGCGATGCCCTGGGCCGGGTCGAGGCACAGGTCGTCGTGGCCGTGCCACTGGGTCAGCGAACCGCCGATGTTCGGGCCGCGCTCTCCCTTCGGCATGGTGAACATGCCGCCGACCAGCAGCTTGCCGCCGCCCGGGATCGTCACGTAGAGCAGGGACTCGATCCGCCTCGGGTCCAGCGTCCTGCCGTCCCTGGCGTACGCCGGGTTGCCGTAGTGGTAGAGCTTGCCGCCGGCGTCGTGGGTGATCTTGTAGCCGTCGGCCTCCGCCACCGACAGCACCTCGTAGCGCTTGAGCGCTGCCCGCGACTCCCGCAGCAGCTTGTCCGCCGCCGCCCTCTGCTCGGGCGTCGGCGGGGTGGTGTCCACCGGCCCGTGGCCGTGACCAGCCGCCGCACCGCCGGCCGCCTGCCCGGCTCCGTCCGCGTGACCAGGGTCCACGGCGTGCCCCGGGCCCTCCGGATGGCTGTCCCCGTCCGCGTGGCCCGTCGAGGCCTCGTGGCCCGCCGTAACCGCCTGGCCCGACGCGACGGGCGCGCCGTGGTGATCTCCGGCGACAGTCGTCGCGCCGTGGCCGGAGTCGACCGCGACGGCGGCAGAGGAGCTGACCATCACCGCGGCGACCGCGATCGGCAACGCGACGCGCGGCAGCGTGATCTGGCCGACGAACAGGGCAGCGGCCGAGAGCAGCGCGCCCGTCTCGAGCCCGGCGCACAGCAGCGCGGCGGTGGACACCCCTTCGACCACCCACGCGTCCGGCCCGAACGGCCAGCCGACCATGGAGGCCGTGGCCAGGCCGGCGAGCGCCGCCACCTGGATCGCGACGCCGGCGGCGAGCAGCCCGCGGCTGCAGCGGGCCCACACCGCGACCGCCCAGCCGAGCTGGAGCCAGGCGGTCACCAGGAAGGCCGTGCCCATCGACCAGTGGTGGTCGACGTGGGCCGGGGTCACCCCCAGGTGCACCAGGCCAGCCCCCGCGGACAGGGCGGCACTCACGGCGACGAGCGTGCGGTCAGGGGTCTCCACGCCGGGAGTATGGACTGCGTGGTGATGCACGTCATGCCCTCGCGGCCGATCCTCAGCCGGGTGAGACGGGGGTGTCAGCGCTAGGTGAGCAGGTCAGGCGTCTGCCAGGGCTGCGCGCGCACGTGGTGGTCCAGGAAGGCGAGCACCGTCTCGTACCAGATCTTGGTGTGCTGCGGCGTGGTCACCCAGTGGTTCTCGTCCGGGAAGTAGAGGAACCGGTGCGGCAGGTCATCAGGGTCGTCCGCCCGCGAGACGAGGTCCCACCACAGACGCAAGCCCTCGCCGATCGGGACGCGGTAGTCCTTGTCGCCGTGGATGACGAGCACCGGTGAGGTGATCGCGTCCGCGAAGCGGCTCGGGCTGTGCGCAATCGCCGCGTCGGGGGTGAACATCCGCACCCAGTACGAGGGACTGTCCGTCGTCGGGGCGAACTGCTCCAGGTCCCACAGGCTCGCGTGGGTGACGACCGCCGCGAAGCGGTCCGTGTGGCCGGCGATCCAGTTGGCCATGTAGCCGCCGAAGGAGCCGCCCATCGCCGCGGTGCGCATCTCGTCCACGCGAGGGTGCTCGAGCGCCGCGTCCGTGAGCGCCATGAGGTCGGTGTAGGGAGCTCCGCCCCACGCTCCCCAGCCTCTGCGGACCATGTCGAGCCCGTACCCGGTGGACAACCCGGGGTCGGGCAGCAGGACCGCGTAGCCCTGAGCCGCGAGCAGCCAGGGGCACCAGCGCCACGACCATCCGTTCCACGAGCCGAGCGGTCCGCCGTGGACCCACAGCGCGAGCGGGTGCGGCCCGTCGCCCTCCGGCAGGACCAGCCACGCCCTGAGGGCCGTCCCGTCCTCTGCGGTCGTCTGCACCTCGCTCAACGATCCGGGCACCTGCGGGACCGGCGGCCCCTGGAGCCGGACGGGCTCCTGGTCGGTGGCGCGGGCGTCCAACCGCACCGGCGCCGCTGGGGAGTCGACGGCGTCGCGCAGCGCGAAGACGTGCCCGCCGTCGGGCGACACCTGCAGGTCGGTGTAGTGCCCGGAGTCGCCGGTCAGCCGACGCACCTCACCCGTGGCCACCTCGATCCGGAAGACGGGTCTGCGACCTGCGTCGTCCGCCGCCACGAGCAGGGCGCTGCCGTCCGGTGACCACACGTGCTCGTCCACCCAGCGGTCCCAGCCCGGCGCCACGTCGCGCGGCTCCCCCGGGCCGTCCAGAGGCAGGACGACGAGCCGCAGGTCGACCGGCTCGTGCGGGGTGCTGCGGGTCTCGCGGACGGCGGCGACCAGCTGCCCGTCCGGCGAGACCCGAGGGCTGCCGAACTCGCTGCTGCCGTCGTCGACGAGGGTGCGCCGCTCCCCCGTCGCCGTGTCGATCGCGACGAGAGCGGTGCGCCGGGAACCGCGTGGCTCGGGGATGACCCAGGTGGTCACCGCCGTGCGCCCGTCGGGCGACAGGTCGGTCGACGCCTCGTGCAGTGCCCGTCCCGGTGCCGGGGTGAGCTCGCGCCACACCACCTCCCCGTCGCCGAGCAGCTCCCCGGCGAGCAGGCGGGTCTGGCCGACCCCGAGGTCCCGGTCCCAGTGGCGCACGGGGTGACCGGCGTGCAGGACCGCCGTCACGGCGAGGTCCTTGCGGGCCGTGCGGCGCTGCTCGTCGGCACCGCCGTCGCAGGCTCCGGGAAGCGTGTCGGACCGGACCAGCACCGTGGCAGCGGACCGAGCTGGGCGCACTCCCGAGATGCCACCCGGACGCGTGCCGACGGTCCGCGCCTCACCTGAGCCGGGCAGGGACCACAGGGCCGCCGGCCCCTGGTCGTCGTCGGCTGCCTCGGGGTCCGGCCGCACGGATGTGAACAGGACGCTCCCGTCCGAGGCGAAGACCGGCGCGGTCTCCCCCTTGCCACTGCGGGTGAGCCGTCGAGCCGGCACCAGGCCGGTGGGATCGACCTCCCAGAGCGCTGAGACGTACGCCGTGCGCTTCGGGTCGAGGGTGGCGACCGAGGTGACCAGGCGCGTGCCGTCCGCGCTCAGCGCCAGCCCGGAGGTGCGGGGCAGCGCGAGGTAGGCGTCGAGGTCCTCGAAGGGTCCGGGCATGCCTCCGGTCTAGCAGGCAGCCGACTAGGACTTGCCGGCTGTCTCCTGACCTGTGGACAGGGCAGCGATGAACGCCTCCTGCGGCACCTCGACGCGGCCGACCATCTTCAT
>JAOPWP010000116.1 GCA_025965615.1 Frankiales bacterium | reverse complement strand
CGTCTCCCTCGCGCGGCTCGCCGAGCTGGGCGAGATGACGGTCCTGCCCGGGCACGGACCCGAGCTGCCCAACGCCGGTGCGGCCGCCGAGCACTACCTGCGCCACCGCGAGGCCCGACTGCAGCAGGTGCGCGCCGCCGTCGCAGCAGGTGCCACCAGCGCCTCTGCGGTCGTCGAGCAGGTCTACGCCGACGTGGATCGGGCGCTGTGGCCGGCGGCGACGCTCTCCGTGCTGGCGCAGCTGGAGCACCTGCGCAGGCTCGGGCCATGACCTGTCCCATCTGCGGCACGCCGACGGTCCCCACGGCCCGCTTCTGTTTCCACTGCGGCAGCCCGCTGGAGCCGGCCGCCGGCCCGGACCCTGAGGCCGAGCGGCGCGTCGTGACCGTGCTGTTCGGCGACCTGTCGGACTTCACCAGCTGGTCCGAGGACCTCGACCCCGAGCGCGTCGGCGTCGTCACCGACAGGGTCCTCGCGACGCTGGCTGCCGCCGTGAAGGAGTTCGGCGGCACCGTCGACAAGCTGACCGGCGACGGCCTCATGGCGGTGTTCGGCGCGCCGACCGCGCACGAGGACGACGCCGAGCGCGCCGTACGGGCGTCCGCCCGCATGCAGACGGTCGTGCGGCGCGTCGTCGAGCAGGAGAGCGGAGGCGGTCGCCGTCTCGGCCTGCGGGTCGGGCTCAACACCGGCGTGGTCCTCGCCGGGGTGCAGGCCCACCTCAGCTACACGGTCATCGGCGACACCGTGAACACGGCGGCGCGCCTGTCCGACGCCGCGGGGGTCGGAGCCGTGCTGGCCGGTCGGGAGACAGCGCTCGCCACCATGTCGGTCGCCTCGTGGCGGGCGCTGCCACCGCTGCGCCTCAAGGGCAAGCGCGAGCCGGTCGCGTCCTACGAGCTGGTCGCCCTGCGGCCGACCTCCGCGACCCGGCTGGGGCTGGGCGACGCCGCCCCCCTCATCGGCCGGGAAGCCGAGTTCGGGCTGCTGATCGGGCGCGTGCTCGAGATCAGCGACCGCACGACGCCGCGCACGGTGCTGATCGCCGGGGACGCCGGCGTCGGCAAGACGCGGCTGGCCCAGGACCTGGCCCGGTTCGTCGGCGAGCTGCCCGAGGCGCGTGTCCTGTGGGGGCGCTGCGCCCCGTACGGCGAAGGCCGCGACCTCACGGCGCTGGCCGAGATGGTCCGCACCGCGTGCGGGATCGACGAGGACGACGACATGGAGACGGCCCGCACCCAGGTGGAGCGCACGGTGGCCCGGCTCGGGCACCCGTCCTACTCCGGGCTGGTGCCGGCGGCGATGGCCGAGCGGCTGCAGCTGCTGCTCGGACTGGACGTCGAGCCGACCGGGCCCGAGGTGATCGGCCCAGGTGGCGGTGGCACCGCGGACCAGATGCGCCAGGCGTTCGCAGCGCTGGTCAGCGCGCTCGGTCAGGAGGGCCCGTTGCTGCTGGTCGTGGACGACCTGCACTGGGCCACGCCCGCACTGCTCTCGGGACTGGTGGACGTGCTCAGGCAGGTCACGAGCGGCTGCCTGCTGCTGGGCATCGGCAGGTCCGACCTGCTCGACCTGCCCTCCGCCGCGTCGAACGGCCCTCCCGCGCCGGGAGGGGTCCCCTCGGGACGCTGGTGGGAGGCGCTCGCGGACGTCGAGGTCCTCCCCCTGCTGCCGCTCGAGGAGTCCGCCACCGAGCGCCTGCTGCGGGCCCACCTCGGCTCCCCGGAGGACAGCATCGACCCGGCGGCCCGGGCAGCGCTCCTGAGCCGGGCCCAGGGCAACCCCTTCTTCCTGGCCGAGCTGCTCCACCTGCTGGTCGACCAGGGCACGCTGGTGCACTCGGGCGGTCGCTGGGTCCTCGCCGGGGAGCTGCCCGAGGAGTTCCTGCCGGCCGGGGTGCATGCCGTGCTGGCCGCCCGCATCGACGGGCTCTCGGGTCCGGCGAAGGGCGTGCTCCGCGATGCCAGTGTCCTCGGCCTGCGCGTCACCGTGTCCGGCCTGATCGCGGTGGGCCAGGCCACCGGGCACGGCGACCCGGAGGTCGTGCGCGAGGCCGTCGAGACGCTCGTGGACCGGCGCCTGCTCGAGCCGGTCGCGCACGAGGGAGGCACCGGGAACGGCGGAGCTGACGACAGGAGCTTCCGCTTCGGTCACACGCTCGTGCGCGACGTCGCCTACGCAGGGCTGGCCAAGGCCGAGCGCGCGCGCCGGCACGCTGCCGCTGCCGCCTGGTTCCAGGCCGGCTCGGCGCGGGTGATGGGGGCGATGAGCTCGGCGGAGATCGAGACGACCGCTGCCGTGCAGGGCGAGCGGGCCGTCCGCCTCGCCGACGAGATGCGCCTGGGACCAGACGATCCCGCGTGGCGCGGGCTGGGCATCGCGTTCCCGGCGCTGGCCCGGCTCGGGCAGCTGGCGCTCGGGCGCGACGACGAGGAGCAGGCCGAGCGCCTGTTCGCCCGAGCGCTCGCGCTGCGCGACATCGGGGTCGGGCTCGAGCTGCCGGCCGACCTCGTCGTCCCGGTCCAGGTCGGCTACGCCCGGGCGCTGTGCGGCCTGCACCGGCTCGACGAGGCGGAGGCCGAGCTCGCTCCCGCGCTGTCGGGCGAGGAGGAGGCCGTGCGCGCGGCGGCCCTCGTCGTGCTGGGGGACATCCGCCGCCGGCGCGGCCAGCCGTCCGGTGCCCGGCAGGCGTACGTGTCGGCGCTGGCTGCCGCCGGGCAGGCCGGGGTGGACCGGCTCTCGGGGGAGGCCCTGCGCCAGCTCGGGCTGCTCGACTTCGTCGACGGCCGGCTGCGTGACGCCGAGGAGAGCTTCCAGCAGGCGTACGCCCTGGCCCTGCAGGTGGGTGACCTGCGCGGGGCGGGCTGGGCCCTGCAGCACCTCGCGTGGAGCGCCACGACCCGCGGGGACTACGACCTGGCCGATCACACGCTCGAGCAGGCGGCCGACGTGTTCAGCGCCCTGGAGGACACCGGGGGCCTGTCGTGGGTGGCCGGGACCGAGGGGCTGGTGCGCCTGCTCCAGGGCCGGTTCACCGAGGCACGGGAGCTGGCCAGCTCCGTCCTGCCCCTGGGAGGTGCGGTGGGCGAGCGCTGGGGGGTGGCAGCCCTCGAGACCATCGAGGCGCTGGCGGCGGCCGAGCTCGGCGACGTGGCAGCCGCCACCTCCGCGGCCGAGCAGTCCTACCTGCGCTTCCTCGGGCTCAGCGACGGATGGGGGCTGTCCCTGGCACTGCTCGCATCAGGGGTCGCCGCCCGGGAGGCGGGTGACTGCGACAAGGCGGCCGACCTGCTCGGTGAGGCCGTCCGGCTCGCAGACTCCGGCCCGCACCCGCTGTTCGGCGGTCTCGCCCTGGTCGCCGAGGGCCGCGCCCACCTGGACCGGGGCGACCTGGCGCGCGCCGAGTCGTCGGCCCTGCGCGCCTCCGGGCGGCTCTCGGGGCTGGACCTGGCGCCGCAGGCCGCGCTCGGGGCCTCGCTGCTGCTCGCCGAGGTCCAGCGGGCCCGTGGCGACCTGCCCGGGGCGCTGAACCGGATCGAGGCGGCTCTGCGCAAGGCGGACCGGTCCAGCCTGCTGTTCTCGCGACGGCAGGCACTGGCCCACCGCTCGAGTCTCCTGCTGGAGCTGGGTCGGACGGCGGACGCCGTGGCTGCCGCTCGCGAGGCGGTCGCCACGGAGGGCGAGGACCTGCGCTCGCGGCAGCTCGCCGAGCGCGCCCTCGACGCGGCCCTGCGGGCTGAGGGCTCGCAGACCTAGCGGGCGCGTCGGGCCAGGCGCTCGGCGTCGAGGATCGTGACGGCCCGGGAGTCGACCCGCATCCACCCGCGGGCGGCGAAGTCGGCCAGCGCCTTGTTGACGGTCTCGCGAGAGGCGCCGACGAGCTGCGCCAGCTCCTCCTGGGTCAGGTCGTGGTGGACCCGGACGCCGTCGGGCTCCTGCGTGCCGAAGCGGTCGGCCAGCCCGAGCAGGGCCTTGGCCACGCGCCCCGGGACGTCGGTGAAGATCAGGTCTGCGAGGGCGTCGTTCGTCCGTCGCAACCGGCGGGCCAGCACCCGCAGGAGCTGCTCGGCGATCTCGGGCCGGTCGGTGATCCACGGTCGCAGCGAGGCGTGGGCCAGGGACGCCAGCGAGGCGTCCGTCAGCACCGTGGCCGTCGCCGTGCGCGGGCCGGGGTCGAACAGCGACAGCTCGCCGAACATGTCCGACGGCCCCATGACCGACAGCATGTTCTCGCGGCCGTCGGCCGCCTTGCGGCCGACCTTCACCTTGCCCGAGAGGACGATGTAGAGGGTGTCGCCCTGCTCGCCCTCCTGGAACACCGTGTCGCCGCGGCTGAAGTCGCCGAACTGGAGGGCGGAGGACAGCGCCTCACGCGCCTCGGATGCCACGCCTTGGAAGAGCCCTGCTCGCGCAAGGACGTCACTGCCGCTCACTGCGCTGTCCACGTTCGTCCTTCTCTCGCCTGGTTCTCCGCCGGGGGAGTGTCGCACGGGGACTACCGCGGGCGCCCCGGCAGGAGGCGACTGAGCCGCCGGCGGCGCCAGTAGCGCTCCAGCGCAGGAGCGAATCCTTCGCTCACGTAGGTCTCGACCTCGTCGGGACGAGCCGTGTCGAGGAAGGACTGCAGCTGCTCGCTGACCGAGTCGACGCGCAGCGGTCGCTCCACCCGCTCCATGCACAGCATCAGGCCCAGCAGCAGGAACGGCAGCAGCAGCGCGAGCAGCAGCAGTGGCGTGGCGTTCAGCACGGGGGGATCCTCCTCCTCTCGGTCCGGCTCGTTCCCCCGGGGTCACGCACCGACGCGTCGGCGCCGCTCGCGCGGGAGGGCGGACAGGCACAGGTCGGGCTGCTCGCGGTAGCGCGCGATCAGCTCCCGGGTCGAGTCCCCGATCCGCTCGTGCAGGGCCCGGCGGTACTCCGAGAGCTGGACCTCGGCGTCGCGGAGGTCCTGCGCGAAGGCCGACCGGCCGACCTCGTCCCCTGCTGCCACCTGCCGCTCCCACAGCTCGGACAGGCTCGGCAGGGGCGGGATGTCATCCATCCGGAGCACCTGCACCAGCGCCTGGCGCCCGGACCCGACGCGGTCCGAGGTGAGGACCGGACGCAGCCGCTCGGTGTCGAGCTCGCGACTGCCCGCACCGGCCGTCACGACGTCGAGCCGCGCCTGCAGGATGCGACGCCAGTACGAGACGTTGCTCTCCTCGGCGGTGAGCGCGGTCCGGTACCGCCGCAGCGCCTCGATACTGAGGTGCCCGTAGGCCTCGCTGCGACGGGGCACCGGTCGGGGTTCACCGCGCCGGGGCGTCGGCGCACCGGGTGCCCGGGTGGGTGCCCGGGTGGGTGCCCGCGGCGTGATGTGTCCCGCTGGCGCGGCCTGCGTCGTCATGCTGCCTCCGTCGGCAGTCACGCTCTGTGACCGTCCTTCTGTGGCTCGTCAGGGACCCCGAACTCCTTGAGGGACGTCACCCTCCCGGCGCAACCGCGGCGTCCGAACAGGCCAGTCGCGGTGCGCCGTCGTAGTGTCGACGCCATGGCAGGGGCAGCGGAGCCGAGTCGGCTCGCGCTGGTCCGCCGGGCACGCAGAACGGCCCGGCTCCTGGCGCACCTGCACCCCGACGCCCACTGCGAGCTGGACTTCACGACGCCGCTCGAGCTGGCGGTGGCCACGATCCTGTCGGCGCAGTGCACGGACAGGCGGGTCAACGAGGTCACCCCGGCGCTGTTCGCGCGCTACCCGACGGCGCAGGCGTACGCCACCGCTGACCGGCTCGAGCTCGAGGAGCTGATCCGTTCGACCGGCTTCTTCCGCAACAAGACGACCAGCCTGATCGGGCTGGGCGCCGCCCTCGTCGAGCACCACGGCGGGGAGGTGCCCGCGACGCTCGACGCCCTGGTCAGGCTGCCGGGCATCGGCCGCAAGACGGCGAACGTCGTGCTGGGAGACGCCTTCGGGGTCCCGGGCCTGACCGTGGACACCCACTTCGGGCGGCTGGTCCGCCGCTTCGGCTGGACCGCCGAGGACGACCCGGTCAAGGTCGAGGCGGCCATCGCCGAGCTGCTGCCGAGGCCGGAGTGGACCCTGTTCAGCCACCGCGTCATCTTCCACGGCCGTCGGGTCTGCCACGCCCGCAAGCCGGCCTGCGGAGCCTGCGGCGTCGCGTCGCTCTGCCCTTCGTACGGCCTCGGACCCACCGACCCCGTCGTGGCGGCTGCCCTGGTCAAGGGGCCCGCTGCGACCGGTGGGCAGGCGTGAGGCGCAGCCAGAGGGCGGCGCTCGCGGCGGTGGCCGTGCTGCTCGTGGCTGCCTTCGTCGCAGGACAGCGGGGGGACGTCGAGCGCGACCCGGACGCCCAGACCCAGCTCGCCGCGCTGAGGGCCTCCGCGTCGCTGCTCCCGTGCCCCTCGACCGGGCTGGGTCCGGACCTGCCCGCGCAGGTGCTCCCCTGCCTGGCCGGCGGGCCCGCGGTGCCGCTGCGCGGATCGGTGGACCGGCCCACGCTGGTCAACGTGTGGGGCACCTGGTGCGCGCCCTGCGTCGAGGAGGTGCCGGACCTGGTCGCCTTCTCGCGCAAGGCCGAGGGCCGGGTGGCCGTCGTGGGCGTGCTCACCCAGGACACCGCCCGCAACGGCCTCGCCTTCGCCGAGCAGTTCGACATGCACTACCCCCAGCTCGTGGACGACGACCGGGTGGTCCTGTCGCGGTACGGCGCCGGCGCCCCCCTGACCCTGTTCCTCGACGCCCGGGGGACGGTCGTGCACGTCGAGTCCGGGGCCATGGACTCCCTGCTCGAGATCGAGCAGCTGGTCACCACCCACCTCGGGGTGCAGCTGTGACGCCGCAGGACCCGACCCCGCCCCGTCCGACGGGGCCGGACGTCCCGGCCTGGCTCGCCCAGCTGCACGGGGCCCTGCCCGGCGTGCGGGCCGAGGAGCTGAGCCGCTTCCAGCCACCGGAGTCCGGGGGCCGGCACTCAGCGGTCCTGGTGCTGTTCGGCGAGGACGAGCACGGGCCGGACGTCCTGCTCATCGAGCGGGCCCACACGATGCGCTCGCACGCCGGCCAGCCGGCCTTCCCGGGCGGGGCCCTCGACCCCGACGACGGTGACCCCGCCTCGACCGGGCCGGTCAGGGCGGCGCTGCGCGAGGCACGCGAGGAGGTCGGGCTGGACCCCTCCGGCGTCGAGGTGCTCGGGGTGCTGCCGGCCCTGTGGCTGGCGCCCTCGGGCTTCGTGGTCCACCCGGTGGTCGCCTGGTGGCGCGAGCCCCATCCGGTGGGCGTCGTCGACGAGGCGGAGGTCGCGGCCGTCCTGCGCGTGCCCCTCGCCGAGCTGGTCGACCCTGCCTCCCGGGTGCAGGTCTCGCACCCCAGTGGCTATCTCGGCCCCGCCTTCGAGGTCCGCGACCTGCTGGTCTGGGGCTTCACCGCCGGTGTCCTCGACCGCCTGCTCGCCCTGGGCGGGTGGGACCGGCCGTGGGACCGCGACCGGCTGAGACCGCTCGACCCGCAGGCGGTGGCGCTCGCGCGCCGGGGGGCGACCTTCCCCGCCGGTCTGCCCGACGCGGCGGGTGGCGGCTCGGCGCCGTAGGTTCCGGGTGTGCCCGGAGACCTGCTCGACGTCGTGCTGGTCGTCGCGGCGGTCCTGTTCGCCGTCTCGGGCTACCGGCAGGGCCTCGTCGTCGGGCTGCTCAGCTTCGTCGGCTTCCTCGGCGGCGGTGTCCTCGGCGCGCGGCTCGCGCCGAGCATCGCCGACACGGCCCTGTTCGAGCGCTTCCCGCGAGCCGTCGTCGGCCTCGGCGTCGTGTTCGTGCTCGCCAGCACGGGACAGGTCCTGGCGAGCCTCGTGGGGACGTCCCTGCGACGGCGGGTGACCTGGAGGGCCGCTCGCCGAGCGGACGCCGCGGGCGGCGCCGTGGTGAGCGTCGTGGGCCTGCTGCTGGTGGCGTGGCTGGTCGGGCGGGCCGCCGCCTCCGCCCCCTACCCGGCGGTCGCGGCGCAGGTGCGCAACTCGGTCATCATCACGGCCGTCGACAGCGCGGTCCCGGACAGCGGGCGTCGCTTCTTCAGCTCCTTCCGCGAGCTGATCGACGAGCGCGGCTTTCCCGAGGTGTTCGAGGACCTCCGGCCGCAGGACGCCGACGTGGATGCGCCGGACCCGACCCTCGCCGCGAGCCAGAGCGTGGCCGCCGTCCGACCGAGCGTGCTGAAGATCACCGGCCTGGCCGAGTGCCGCAAGCGCGTCGAGGGCTCGGGCTTCGTCTACGCCCGCGGGCGGGTCATGACCAACGCCCACGTGGTGGCGGGGGTGGACGAGCCCGAGGTGGAGGTCGGTTCGCGCAAGCTCCCTGCCCGGGTGGTGCTGTTCGACCCGGCTCGCGACGTCGCCGTACTCGCGGTCGACGGGCTCGACCGGCCGGCGCTCGCCTTCGCCCCGACGAAGGCCCGCCCGGGGGCTGACGCGATCGTGGTCGGCTACCCCAGGGACGGTCCGTTCCGGGCGGACGCGGCGCGCATCGTCGGCAGCCAGGACGCTCGCGGGCCCGACATCTACCAGGAGGAGGTGGGCGTCCGGGAGATCTACTCCCTGCGGGGTCTGGTCCGCCCGGGGAACTCGGGGGGCCCCCTGATCGACCCGCAGGGGCGGGTCCTCGGGGTCGTCTTCGCGGCCGCTGCAGACGACCCCTCGGTCGGCTACGCCCTGACGGCGCAGGAGGTCTCGGACGCTGCGGCGCAGGGCGCGGCGGCGACCGACACCGTGAGCAGTCGCACCTGCGACTAGGTGGCCCACGGGCCTGCTTGCGGTATGCTTGCTGCAGCAAGCGCCTGCTGCCCGTCCGCGACTCGAGAAGAGGTGCCCGATGCCGACTCGTCCGACGACCCGCGTCTCGGTGTCCCGCCGCATCGGCGCAGACCCCACGAGCACGGCCCTGCTGCTCGCCGGCCCGTCCGCCGTCGACCTCTGGCCCGGCGTCGAGCGCGTGGCGCGGGTCGACGGCAGCATCGTCGTCGAGGCCCGCGTCGACCGCGCTGGGCCCAGCCTGCAGATCGCGGTGTCGGTCCGCCCGCCCGCCCGCACCCCGACCTCGTTCGTGACGACGTTCACCTGGGCCGGAGCCGACCTGCCCGCCACGTCCGGCACTCTCACGCTGACCTACGTCCCGGACGCAGGCGGGGTGCCGCACACGCAGGCGCGGCTCGTCCTGCAGGCCGAGGACCTCGACGACAGCGCGCTGGACCTCGAGGGCCTCACCGCGATGGCAGAGCGGTTCCTGGCCAACCTGGCCGGTGCGGCGGAGGCCCGCCGAGCGGCCTGACGAGACCTGTTACGCGGGAGCGGGCAGGAGCTGCTTGACCGCCTCGACGATCTCGGGGCTGTCGGGCTCGGTCATCGGCCGGAACCGCGCGACGGGCGCGCCTTGCGCGGACACCAGCCACTTCTCGAAGTTCCACTGCACGTCGCCCGCTGCGCCCTCCGAGTCGAGGACGCCGGTCAGCTCCTGGAACAGCGCGCTGCGCCCCGGCCCGTTCACCTCGGTCTTGTCGAGTATCGGGAAGGTGACGCCGTACGTCGCCGAGCAGAACGTCGCGATCTCCTCCGCCGAACCCGGCTCCTGCCCGCCGAACTGGTTGCACGGGACCCCGATCACGGTGAGACCGGGCGTCTGCTCGTGGAGCCGCTCGAGCCGCGCGTACTGCGGGGTCAGGCCGCAGCGCGACGCCACGTTGACGATGAGCGCCGGGCCGTCGCCGGCGAGCTCGCGCAGGGTGGTCTGCTCACCTGTCAGGGTGCGCAGGGGAAGGTCGTAGAGCGACACAGGTCCTCCGGGGACGTCGGGAGCTCCAGCATCGCTCACCGGTCTTTCGGCGCCGTGAGCGGACGGGACGCGGGCGTCGAGGACGCGGTGCCCCGTCCCGCGCCCCAGTGGCCCGGCCGGTCGAGCTCGGGCGGGAGCGACGTCGTGAGGTCGCCGTCGGCGGTCCCCACCTGACCGCGCGTGAGGAACAGGCTCCCGGAGAGGCGGGCGCCCGCGAGGTCGGCGCCCCGCAGGTCGGCTCCGAGCAGGTCCGCTCCGTCGAGGTCCACGCTGCGCAGGTCGGCTCCGATCAGGTAGGCCCCCCGCAGGTGGGCTCCGCGCAGGTCACGGCGCCGCAGGTCCCGGCCCATGAGGTCGGCGCCCCGCAGGTCGGCGCGGGCTCCTGGTGCGGCCCGTCGGACGAGCTCGCTCACGCCCACCAGCAGGACGTCGACCTCGCTCCTGAGAGCGGCCGTGTCGCACGCCCCGACGGCGGCGGGCGGCCCGGAGGCGATCGACCGCAGGCGCCCGTCGAGGGCCTCGAGCTCGCGCAGGGAGGGCCCGGTCTGGATCCTCGCGCGGGCCTGTGCGAGGTACCAGCGCAGCTCGTGGAGCTGTCGTACGACCGGGAACACCTCGAACATGGTCCGGGCCGTACGGGGCGCCGACCGCCAGTCCTGCCCCGCGAACACGACCTGCGAGGTCTGCTGGCCTGCACCGAAGCAGTCGTAGGCCGTGCAACCCGGGAAGCCCTCGGGGCGCAGCCGGGCGTGGATGCCGCAGGTGGAGTCGGCCCGCAGGTTGCGGCAGGGGTCGCCGGCCCCCTTGTCGAAGGCGAAGTCGGCGGAGGCGCTGAACGGGAGGGCGACGCAGCACAGCGCGAAGCACCGGCTGCAGTCGGCCACGAGACCGGTCACGGGTCCGGTCACGGGTGCGGTGACAGCTCGACGGCCGGCCCGTCCTGCCCCTGCCCGTCCCAGCCGTCCGCGCCGAGGCCCCGCTCGACGGCCTCGGCCCGGGCGACGGCCTGCTGCGCGACAGCCGCGACGTCGAGGTCGTAGGACGGGCCCGCGTGCTCGCCGAGCCGGCCCGCGCCGCGCCGGAGCAACCGGGCTCCGCCGACCGGGTTGCCGCGCTGCAGGTGCGTCAGCCCGACGCAGACCTGAGCCAGCCCCTGCCACAGGGCGCGCTCCTCGAGCGGCGCCGCCTTCCACCGCGCCTCGAGCACGTCGTGGGCGAAGAACGGGCGGCCGCGGCGCAGCAGGTCGCGGGCCAGCGCGAGTGCCTCCGACGGTGGGAGGGCCTGCTCGGGCACCGGCTCCACTGCGGAGGGGGACCCCGGCGGGACCGGCCGCCCAGCGGCGTCCCTCGTCCGCTCGGGCACCTCAGCTCCTCGCGTGCTCGAGAAGGGCGGCCGTCACGAGCTCCGGTGCCTCCTGAGCCGGGAAGTGCCCCACGCCCGGCAGGATCGTGAGCGTGTAGGGGGCGTGCACCCAGTCGCCTGATCCCTGCGCCGTCTCGGGCAGCAGGCAGGTGTCGAGCGCGCCGTGCAGCTGGAGCGTCGGCACGCCGACCCCCTGCTCGAGCAGGGTGAGGAAGCGCAGTCCGCTCGGCCGGGTCCGGGACCGCACCGCCCAGCGGTACCACTCCAGGGCGCAGTGGGCGGCGCCTGGGACCTGCATCGCCTGCCGGCACCTGGCCTCGGTCTCGGCGTCGGGGAAGCCGGGGCCACCCCACCGGCGCAGCAGGTCGCCGACGTAGGCGCCTCCGTCGCGCCGGAGCTTCGCCTCGGGCGCCCGGGGCAGCTGGAAGAAGCCGATGTAGGAGGAGGCCGAGAGCTGGCGCCGGTCGCTTCCCACGGCGCGGCGCAGCCGCAGCGGGTGCGGCATGGACAGGACGACCAGCTTGCGTACGACCCGGGGGTGCAGCGTGGCGACGGTCCAGGCGAGGACCCCGCCCCAGTCCTGACCGACGACGACGGCATCACGGGCGCCCAGCGCCCGGATCATGCCGGCGACGTCCGAGGACAGCGTGTAGGCGTCGTAGCCCCGCGGCGGCTTGTCGGAGGCGCCGTAGCCGCGCAGGTCGGGGGCGACCGCGCGGAACCCCGCCTGACCCAGGGCGACCAGCTGGTGCCGCCACGACCACCAGAACTCCGGAAACCCGTGGAGCAGCAGCACCAGGGGACCGTCGGCGGGACCGCACTCGGCGACGTGGAAGCGGGCGCCGTTGGCCGTGACCTCGCGGTGCGTCCAGGGCCCGTCGACGAGCACGACGGACTCCTCGACCGGCGGCATGCGCCGAGCGTGCCACAGTGCGCCCCCGTCGTTCAGGGGGACCGATCAGGGCGTACGGGTGGGGTGCTTCGCCCAGGCGATGTCGTCCTTGACCGTCTCGATGGTCTTCTCCGGCGGACCGACCTGGGCCAGCTGCTTCTTGCCGAGCAGGGCGAGCACCCCGGCGACGACCAGGTAGAGCACGCCCACGATCAGGAAGCCCCAGCCGACCGAGATGTCGAGCAGGCCGGCGATCCCGTAGGCCAGGGCGATCGAGAGGAACAGCGCGCCGAGCAGTCCGAGGACGCCGGCGCCGCTGAACAGCCCCGCGCCCTTGCCCGCCTTGGCGATGTCCCGCTTGATCTCGGCCTTGGCGAGCTCGACCTCCTGCCGCACGAGGGCGGACAGGTCCCTGGTCGCGCTGGCCACGAGCTCGCCGAGGCTGCGGTCGGCGGGGGCCCCGTTGGAGGGGGTACCCGTGGTGCCGATCGGGACGCTCATGCCGAGCCACCCCGGGTGACGTCGGTTCCAGGCTGCTCGCTCAACTGCTCCTCCGATGACGACCCGCGCCGCGCGAGGGTGCGCGCCGACCCCCGGTGCCTACCCGGGGTCCGGCCGATCACACGGTGCAGAGCTTCCGCTGACGCGCCCGTCAGCGGAGGCGGGGCCGAGCTGCGTCACGTCGCTGCGGTTGCGCCCGCCCTCCTTGGCCGCGTAGAGGTTGGCGTCCGCGAGCTGGAGCACGCCGCCGCCGGTGTTGGCATCGCCGCGCTCGCCCACGGTCGCCCCGCCGACGCTGACGGTGATGTCGAGGGCCGTCTCGCCCACGACGACGGGGCAGGCGGCCACGCCGAGGCGCAGGCGCTCGGCGAGGGCCTGGCCGCCGAGCAGGTCGGTGTGCGGCGCGAGCACGAGGAACTCCTCCCCGCCCCACCGTCCGATGACGTCCTCGTCGCGCACCGAGGTGACCAGGCGCGAAGCCACCTCCTGCAGGACCGCGTCACCGGCCGGGTGACCTGCGGTGTCGTTGACCCGCTTGAAGTGGTCGACGTCGATGATCAGGACGGTCAGGGGGACCCCGTGCCGGCGGGACGACGAGAGCATCCCGTGCAGCTGCTCGTCGAGGTGACGGCGGTTGTGCAGGCCGGTGAGGTGATCGGTCCTCGAGACCCGGTCCAGCTCCTCGGTCCGCCGCCGCAGCTCGGCCCGCAGACCGGACACCTGCACGGCGGCGCCGACCCGGGCCAGCAGCTCCGGGGTCTGGGGCGGCTTGGTCAGGTAGTCCTGCGCGCCGAGGCGCAGGGCCTCCACGACGTCACCACCCTCGCTGCGACCCGTGAGGAAGACGACGGGGAGCTCGGCCGTGGCGGGGTCCCGCTTGAGCTCGGTGATCGCGCCGAAGCCGTCCAGGACGGGCATCTCGACGTCGAGCAGGACGACGTCGACGCCTCCGGCGGACGCCAGGTGAAGTGCCTCCTGGCCGTCAGCGGCCTCGACGACCGCGTAGCCGGCGGTCTCGAGCTCGAACCTGACCAGCGCCCGCACCGTGGCGCTGTCGTCGGCGACGAGCACGGTGGCCACTGCGGGAACGGCGGCCTGGGTCATCGCAGGAGCCTAACCGCGGGAGCGCCGCTAGGCTGGTCCGAGGTGTGCCGGGAAGCCTGGTCGGCGGCCTCGGACGGCTCGAGAGCCCCCGAGGTCCTCTGCTTCGTCGATCCTCCGGAGGGCCCGTGCTCGCGCTGATCGCCGCGCACGGCGTGCTGGCCGTCCTCGCCCCGTGGCTGTTCGCCCGTCTCGGCCCGCGCGTCTTCCTGGTGATGGCGCTCGCGCCCGCGGCGGCGACCGCCTGGGCCGCCTCCTCGGCCCGTGACGTCGTGGCCGGCCGCCCGGTCGAGCAGGCGACGGCCTGGGTCCCCGGCCTCGGGCTCACCCTCGACCTCCGGCTCGACGCCCTCGGCCTGCTCATGGTCACGCTGGTCGGTGGCGTCGGGACCCTCGTCCTCGTCTACTGCGCGTGGTACTTCCCGGGCGACCGGCAGGGACTCGGCCGCTTCGCCGGCGTCCTCACCGGCTTCACCGGAGCGATGCTGGGCCTGGTCCTCGCGGACGACCTGATCCTGCTCTACGTCTTCTGGGAGCTCACCAGCGTCACCTCGTACCTGCTCATCGGTCACGACGACGAGGACCCCGAGAGCCGGCGGGCCGCGCAGCAGGCACTGCTGGTCACGGCCTTCGGCGGCCTGACGATGCTGGCCGGCTTCGTGCTCCTGTCGCAGGCGGCCGGGACGTCGTCGCTGTCCGCCCTGCTGGCCGACCCGCCCTCGGGAGGCATGGTCCCCGCAGGGCTGGTCCTGGTCCTGGTCGGTGCGTTCACCAAGAGCGCCCAGGTCCCCTTCCACCCGTGGCTGCCCAGCGCGATGGCGGCTCCCACCCCGGTGTCCGCCTACCTGCACGCGGCCGCGATGGTGAAGGCCGGCGTCTACCTGGTCGCGCGCCTCGCGCCGGCGTTCGCGGTCGTCCCGCTCTGGCGGCCGGTCGTGCTCACCGTGGGCCTCGCCACGATGCTGGTCGGCGGCTGGCGCGCGCTGCGCCAGACCGACCTCAAGCGGCTGCTGGCCTTCGGCACCGTCAGCCAGCTCGGCTTCCTGATGGTGCTGTTCGGGGCAGGGACGGCCGAAGCGGCCCTCGCGGGTGCGGCGCTGCTGCTCGCGCACGGGCTGTTCAAGGCGGCGCTGTTCCTGTCCGTGGGGGTCGTGGACCACGCGACCGGCACGCGCGACATGCGGGAGCTCTCCGGTGTGGGCCGACAGCTGCCCCTGGTCGGCCTCGCCGCCGGGAGTGCCGCGCTCTCGATGGCCGGTGTCCCCCTGCTGTTCGGCTTCGTGTCGAAGGAGGCTGCCTACGAGGCGTTCCTGCACGGCTCGACATCGGACGCGATCGTCTTCGCCGGGCTGGTCGCCGGCTCGGTCATGACGGCTGCCTACAGCGCGAGGTTCGTCTGGGGGGCGTTCGCCACCAAGAACCACTTGGTGCGCAACGAGGTCCACGCGCCATCACCAGGACTCGTCCTTCCCGTGGTCCTGCTCGCAGGTGCGGGACTGCTGCTGGGGGTGCTGCCCTCGCTCGCCGACCCCCTCGTGCAGGCGTACGCCGCCTCCTATCCGGGGCCTTCCCCCGAGCACCTCGCCCTCTGGCACGGTCCGACCGCGGCGCTGGGCTGGTCGCTCGTCACCCTGGCCCTGGCGGCCCTGCTCTTCCGCTCCCGGTCCGCGGTGGGCCGGGCGCAGCGGCGGGCGACCCGGGTGCTCAGCCGCGTCGACGCCGATCGGAGCTTCGCCCGGGTGCTCGACGCGGTCGAGGTCCTCGCCCGCCGGACCACGGCGGTCGCCCAGTCCGGGTCGCTGCCGGTCTACCTCGGCACGGTCCTGGCCACGCTGGTCGTGCTGCCGGGCCTCGCCCTCCTGCTGACCTCACGGGTCAGCGCCGATCTGACGCCGTGGGACCGGCCGCTGCAGCCGGTGGTGGGCGTGCTGATCGCCGTCGCGGCGGTCGCGGCCGCCCGGGCCCGGCGTCGTTTCACCGCGGTGCTGCACCTGGGGGCCGTCGGCTACGGCATCGCCGTCCTGTTCGTCCTTCACGGCGCCCCCGACCTGGCGCTGACGCAGTTCCTCGTCGAGACGCTGGCCTTGGTGATCTTCGTGTTCGTCCTGCGACGGCTGCCGGCGACGTTCGTCCGCCGCCCGGCCCGCACGAGCCAGGCGGTCCGCGTGGGGATCGCCCTCGCGGTGGGTGCCTTCGTGACCGGGGCCGTCCTGGTGAGCGGGCAGGCCCGCACGGCGGCACCCGCCTCGCAGGCCTACCTCGACCGCTCCCTCGACGAGGCAGGCGGCAGCAACGTGGTCAACGTCGTGCTGGTCGACTTCCGGGGCTTCGACACCCTCGGCGAGATCACCGTGCTGGCCGTGGCCGCGATGGGCATCGCCAGCCTCGTCCTGGCCGGTCGAGGTCGGGGCAGCAAGGTGGCAGCCGGTGAGACGGCGCTGACCGCTGCCGGTGGCCAGGCGACGGACGAGCCCGGCACCAGCGCCCCGGAGGCGGTCCGATGAGGCCGGTCGACAGCGGCGCGGCCCCCCGGCTCCCCGGCGCCGACGAGATCGACCCCGTACGCCGGTCCGTCGTCCTCGAGACCGTCGTGCGCCTGGTGTTCCACACCGTCCTGGTCTTCTCGCTCTACCTGCTGTTCGCCGGCCACAACTCCCCGGGTGGCGGCTTCGTCGGCGGGCTGGTCGCGGGCTGCGCGTTCGTCCTGCGCTACGTCGCGGCCGGGCGAGGGGCCCTGCGCGAGGCGGTGCCGGTCGATCCGGGCGTCCCCCTCGGACTGGGACTGGTGCTGGCGACCGCGACCGGCCTCGCCGGGCTGGTGGCGGGCGGTCAGTTCCTCGAGAGCGGCAAGGTGTCGCTGGACCTGCCGGTGCTCGGGGTGGTCAAGGCGACCAGCGCGCTGCCCTTCGACACGGGGGTCTTCCTGGTCGTCCTCGGGCTGGTCCTCGGCCTGCTGCGCAGCCTCGGGGCGGAGGCGGAGCGGTGACCGGCAACCTGACGCTCGCCCTGCTGATGGGCCTGCTCTACGGGGTGGGCACCTACCTGCTGCTCCAGCGCACGCTGACCCGGGTCGTCGTCGGCCTGGGCCTGCTCGCACACGGCGCCAACCTGCTGCTCCTGCAGGCAGGCGGCCCCCCGGGGGTCGCGCCCTTCGTCGGGCCCGAGGGCGCGGGTGTCGTCGTCACGTCCTTCGGCGAGGGCACCGCCGACCCGCTCCCCCAGGCCATGGTCCTGACGGCCATCGTCATCAGCTTCGGCGTCACCGCCTTCCTGCTGGCCCTGGCCTTCCGGTCCTGGGTGCTCACGGGCGACGACGAGGTGCGCGACGACGTCGAGGACGCGCGGGTCGCCCGGGAGCGGCCGCAGGAGCAGGCGCACACGGACCCGGAGGCGGAGCTGTGATGCGCGTCCTGCTGCCGCTGCCGGTGGCCCTGCCGCTGCTGGCGGCCGGGGGATCGGTGCTGCTGTCGCGGTGGCAGCGGGCTCAACGAGCCCTGTCCGTGCTGACCCTCGTCGTCGTCCTCGCCATCGCCGTCGCGCTGCTGGTCGTCGCGGACCGGGACGGCGCGACCGTGGTGCAGCTCGGGGGATGGGCGGCGCCTGCGGGCATCTCGCTCGTGGCGGACCGGCTGTCGGCGCTGCTGCTGGTGGTGTCGGCCTCCGTGCTGCTGGTCGTGCTGCTCTACGCCATCGGTCAGGGGGCCGCCGACGGCCGGCGGTCGGCCGTGGCGGTGTTCCACCCCTGCTACCTGGTGCTCGGCGCAGGCATCGCCATGGCCTTCCTGACCGGCGACCTGTTCAACCTGTTCGTGGCCTTCGAGGTGATGCTCGTCGCGTCGTACGTGCTCATCACCCTCGACGGGGGCTCCGCGCAGGTGCGCGCCGGCATGACCTACGTCGTCGTGAGCCTGCTGTCCTCGGTGCTGTTCGTGACCGCGGTCGGCCTGGTCTACGCCGCGACCGGGACGGTCAACATGGCGGACGCCGCCGGGCGCCTGCAGGACGTACCCGAGGGGCTCCGGCTCGCCCTCGCGCTCACGCTGCTCGTCGTGTTCGGGGTCAAGGCGGCGATCTTCCCCGTGTTCTCGTGGCTGCCGGACAGCTATCCCACGGCGCCGTCACCGGTGACCGCGGTCTTCGCCGGGCTGCTGACCAAGGTGGGTGTCTACGCGGTGCTGCGCACGCAGACGCTGCTGTTCCCGGGCCTGGGTGCCGTCGCCGACCTCCTGCTCGTGCTCGCGGTGCTGACGATGGTGGTCGGGGTCCTCGGCGCCCTCGTGCAGGACGACCTCAAGCGCCTGCTGTCGTTCACCGTCGTCAGCCACATCGGCTACATGCTGCTCGGCCTCGGCCTCGCCTCCACCGCAGGTCTGGCAGGCGCCATCCTCTACACGGTCCACCACATCGTCGTGCAGACCACGCTGTTCCTCGTCGCCGGACTGGTCGAGCGCCGTACCGGGACGTCGTCGCTGGCGCGTTCCGGCGGCCTGCAGCGGGCGGCCCCCGTGCTCGCGCTGCTGTACCTGCTCCCCGCCCTGTCGCTCGCCGGGATCCCGCCCCTGTCGGGCTTCCTCGCCAAGCTCGGCCTGATCCAGGCGGCGACGTCGGACGGGGGCGTGCTGGCGCTCGGAGCCGTCGCCGCTGCCCTGGTGACGAGCCTGCTGACCCTCTACGCGATGGCCAAGGTCTGGAGCAGCGTCTTCTGGGGCACGCCGTCCGAGGTGGTCCCGGACCCCGATCCCGAGGACACCCTCGAGGTCGGCACCGCGCGCACACCACGGCTGATGACCGGCGCGACAGCCCTCGCGGTCGCGGGCGGCCTGGCCATCACGGTCGTCGCCGGTCCGCTCTACGGGCTGACCAGCCGCGCCGCAGACGACCTGCTCACCCCGTCGCGCTACGTCGAGGCGGTGCTGCCATGAGCGGGCGCGCCGGGCGCCTCGTCATGGGCGGGTGGCTGGCGCTCGTGTGGGTCCTGCTGTGGGGTTCGCCGAGCGCAGCCAACGTGCTCGGAGGGCTGGCCGTCGCGACGCTGCTGCTCCTGGTGCTGCCGCTGCCGCCGGTGCCCTCTCCGGGCATCGTGAGGCCGGGCGCCCTGCTCCGCTTCGCCGGCTTCTTCGCCGTCGACCTGGTCCGGTCCTCCCTGCAGGTCGCCGTGATCGTGCTCCGGCCCCGTCTGCACCTGCGACAGGCCGTCGTCGCGGTCCCGGCGCGGGGCGCATCGGACCAGCTGCTCACCCTGCTGGCCAACGCGATCTCGCTGACCCCCGGCACGCTGACCCTCGAGGTGGACCGTCCCCGCTCCACGCTGTACGTCCACGTGATCGACGTGGGGGAGGGCCCCGGCGGGGTGGAGCGCGTGCGGCAGGAGATCCTGCAGGTCGAGCGCCTCGCGATCCTCGCCGTCGGCTCCGCGGAGTGCCGGCGGTCGCTGGCCTCGGCCGAGGAGGGAACGCGATGAGCACCGGTGTCGTCCTGGCCTGCTTCCTGGGCCTGTCCGTCGCGGCGCTGCTGGTCCTGGTCCGCCTGGCGCGCGGGCCGTCCGTCCCGGACCGCATCGTGGCCCTCGACGTGCTCGTCCAGATCGTGGTCGCGGGCATCGCCGTCGCGGCAGCCGTGACCCGCGACGGCACCTACCTCGCGGTGCTCGTGGCCGTCTCGCTGCTGGGCTTCGTGGGCACGGTCACCGTGGGGCGCTTCGTCGAGCGGCGCGGCTCGTGAGCACCGTCCTCGACGTCGTGAGCGCCGTGCTGCTGCTGTCGGGGGTGGCGCTCGCGGTCATCGCCGGACTCGGCCTCGTACGCCTGCCCGACGTGTTCAGCCGCATGCACGCCGCGACCAAGCCCGCGACCCTGGGGCTGGTCCTGGTCCTGCTCGGCGCGGCGCTCCGGGTCGAGGACGGCAGCGACGCGGCGACCCTGCTCCTCGTGGGTGCGTTCCAGTTCCTCACCGCGCCCGTCGGCGCCCACATCATCGGTCGCTCGGCCTACCGTGCGGGCGCCGGGGCGCTCGACGACCTGGTCGTCGACGAGCTGCGGGAGCGGGATCCCAGCTGAGGCCGGCGGTCAGCCCCTGACGGCGACCGCGTCCCCACCGGGGGCCGGCGGCCTCCGGACGTGTCGGCTGCGCCCTCAGCCCCTTGCGGTCGCCGCACCCATCTTGTCGTCGATCGCCTGCACCACAGCCGGGTCCGCGAGGGTGGTGACGTCACCGAGCTCGCGGCGCTCGGCGATGTCGACCAGCAGCCGGCGCATGATCTTGCCGCTGCGCGTCTTCGGCAGCTCCGGCGAGATGACGATCTGGCGGGGCTTGGCGATGGCCCCGATCTCCTTCGCCACGTGTTCGCGCAGCTCCTGGGCGAAGGCGTCACCACCCGACTCGTCATCGGCGACCGAGCCCTTCACGGTCACGAACGCGACGATCGCCTGACCCGTGGTCGGGTCGGCCGCGCCGACGACAGCGGCCTCCGCCACCTTCGGGTGCGAGACCAGCGCCGACTCGACCTCGGTGGTGCTGATCCGGTGGCCCGAGATGTTCATGACGTCGTCCACCCGGCCGAGCAGCCACAGCACGTGCTCGTCGTCCCACTTGGCGCCGTCGCCGGCGAAGTACTGCCCCTCGAAACGGGACCAGTAGGTGTCCCGGTAGCGCTGCTCGTCGTTCCAGATGCCGCGCAGCATCGCCGGCCAGGGGTCGGAGAGGGTCAGGAAGCCGCCTCCCACGTCCCCGACCGAGACGCCGTCGCCGTCCACGACGTCGACCGAGATCCCGGGCAGGGGACCCATCGCGGAACCCGGCTTGGTCGCGGTCACGCCCGGCAGCGGCGCCACCATGATCGCGCCGGTCTCGGTCTGCCACCAGGTGTCGACGATCGGGCATCGGTCGCCGCCGATGACCCGGCGGTACCACATCCAGGCCTCCGGGTTGATCGGCTCACCGACCGAGCCGAGCAGCCGCAGCGAGCTGAGGTCGCGGCCGCCCGGGAGGTCGTCGCCCCACTTCATGAAGGTCCGGATCGCGGTCGGCGCGGTGTAGAGGATGGTCACGCCGTACTTCTCGATGATCGACCACCAGCGGTCGCGGCCGCCCGCGTCGGGCGTCCCCTCGTACATCACCTGGGTCGCGCCGTTGGCGAGCGGACCGTAGGTGAGGTAGCTGTGGCCGGTCACCCAGCCGACGTCGGCGGTGCACCAGTAGACGTCGGTCTCAGGCTTGAGGTCGAAGACCGCGTGATGGGTCCACGCGGTCTGGGTGAGGTAGCCGCCGGAGGTGTGCAGGATGCCCTTGGGCTTCCCGGTCGTGCCCGAGGTGTAGAGCAGGAACAGCGGCTGCTCGGCGTCGAAGGCCCGGGCCTGGTGGGACTCGGGCTGGCGGTCCACGAGGTCGGCCCACCAGTGGTCGCGGCCGTCCACCCACTCGACGTCCTGACGGGTGCGCTTGACGACGAGGACCGCCGTGACACTCGGGCAGCGCTCGAGGGCCTCGTCGACCGCAGGCTTGAGGGCGGACGCCGCGCCGCGACGGTAGCCACCGTCCGCGGTGATGACGACCTTGGCCTCCGCGTCGGTGATCCGGTCGACCAGGGCCTGGGCCGAGAAGCCGCCGAACACCACGGAGTGGGCCGCGCCGATGCGGGCGCAGGCGAGCATCGAGATGACCGCCTCGGGCACCATCGGGAGGTAGATGCAGACCCGGTCGCCGGCCTCGACACCCAGCTCGGTGAGGGCGTTCGCCGTCATCGAGACCTGGCGCAGGAGCTCGCTGTAGGTGAGGTCGCGGGTGTCGTCCTCGGGCTCGCCGACCCAGTGGATCGCCACCCGCTCCCCGTTGCCGGCTGCGACGTGCCGGTCGAGGCAGTTCACGGCCACGTTGAGCTTGCCGCCGACGAACCACTTCGCGAACGGCGGCTGCCAGTCGAGCACCTCGGTCCACGGCTCGGCCCACTCGAGCCGCTCGGCCTGGCGTGCCCAGAAGGCGAGCCGGTCCGCACGCGCCTCGTCGTAGGCCTCCGCGGTGACGTTGGCGCTCGCGGCCAGCTCGGCCGGAGGCTCGAACCTGCGGGACTCGTTCGACAGCGCCTCGAGGCCGGTCTGCTGGGTCACTGTGGGTCTCCATCTGTGCGGGGTGGGTCGAACACTTCCGTAGGTCGTGCTGCGCAGCAAGGGCGCCTGACCGACGTGGCCAGGCGCCCCCGCGGCAGGTGGGGTGGCGCTAGTGCGAGACGGCCTTCTCGGAGCCGGCTCCGGTCAGGGAGCGGACCTCCATCTCGGCGTACTTCTCGGCGTTGTACTCCTTGGAGAGCACGGTCCCGAGCCAGCCGCAGAAGAAGCCGAGCGGGATGGACACCAGGCCGGGGTTCTCCAGCGGGAACCAGGAGAAGTCGACGTCCGGGTTCGTGACCAGCGAGGTGCTCTTGCCGTCAGCTCCGGCCGGCTTGCCGGAGACGACCGGGGAGAAGATCACGAGCAGGAGCGCCGAGCCGAGCCCGCCGTAGATCGCCGCGACCGCGCCCTGGGTGTTGAACCGCTTCCAGAACAGGCTGTAGAGGATCGCCGGCAGGTTGCCCGACGCGGCCACGGCGAACGCGAGGGCCACGAGGAAGGCCACGTTGAGCTTCTGGGCGTAGATGCTCAGGATGATCGACACACCGCCGATCGCGAAGGCGGCGATCCGGGCGACCCGCACCTCCTGCTTCTCGGTGGCCTCGCCGCGCTTGATCACCGAGGCGTAGATGTCGTGGGCGAACGAGCTCGACGAGGCGAGGGTCAGCCCGGCGACGACGGCGAGGATGGTGGCGAAGGCCACCGCGGCGATGATCGCCAGCAGGACCGTTCCTCCGACGTCGCCGAAGAAGTCCTGTCCGATCGCCTCTGCCAGCTGGGGCGCGGCGGTGTTGCCCGCGGGGTTCTGCGCCCGGATGGCGTCCGGTCCGACGAGGGCCGCGGCGCCGAAGCCGAGGCAGATCGTCATCAGGTAGAAGGACCCGATGATGCCGATGGCCCAGAGCACGGACTTGCGGGCCGCCTTGGCGTCCGGGACCGTGTAGAAGCGGGTCAGGATGTGCGGCAGCCCCGCCGTCCCGAGCACGAGGGCGATGCCCAGCGAGAGCAGGTCGAGCTTGCCGGCGAGCCCCTGCGCGTCGGTGCCGTAGCGCAGGCCGGGGTTGAGGAACGCGTCGCCCTTGCCGCTCTTGTCGGCGGCCTCGCCGAGCAGGGCGCTGACGCTGCCACCGAACTTGATCATCACCAGGATGGTCACCAGCGTCGTGCCGGTCATGAGCAGCACGGCCTTGATGATCTGCACCCAGGTCGTGCCCTTCATGCCGCCGACGGTGACGTAGAAGATCATCAGGACGCCGACGGCGACGATGGTGATGTTCTTGGCCGTGTCGCTGGTGACCACGAGGAGCAGGGTGACGAGCGCACCGGCGCCGACCATCTGGGCCAGCAGGTAGAAGATCGACACCGCGATCGTGGAGATGCCCGCGGCCACCCGGACCGGTCGCTGCTTCATCCGGAAGGCCAGGACGTCGGCCATCGTGTACTTGCCGCTGTTGCGCAGCAGCTCCGCGACCAGCAGGAGCGCGACGAGCCAGGCCACGAGGAAGCCGATGGAGTACAGGAACCCGTCGTAGCCCGACAGCGCGATGATGCCGGCGATGCCGAGGAAGGACGCGGCCGACATGTAGTCACCGCCGATGGCGACGCCGTTCTGCGGGCCGGTCAGGGACCGGCCGCCGGAGTAGAAGTCAGCGGCCGTGGCGTTGTTGCGGCTCGCCCGGATGGTGATGACCAGCGTGGCGAGCACGAAGATCACGAACAGGCTGATGGTCAGCGCGCGCTGGCCGCCGTCCACGGTCTCGGCGGCGACGGCGAGCGGGCTCATGAGCGGGTCCTCTTCGACGTCGTCGTGGCGGGAGCGGCGGTCGTGCCCTCGAGGCGGTGGCGGATCCGGTCCGCCGTCGGGTCGAAGTGCTTGTCGGCGTACTTGGAGTAGACGTAGGCGATCACGAACGTGGACACGAACTGCGACAGCCCCAGCACGTAGGCGACGTTGATGTTGCCGAGCAGCTTGGTGGCCATGAAGTCACGGGCGTACGCGGAGAGCAGGATGTAGAGCACGTACCAGGCGAGGAACAGCACGGTGGCCGGGAAGACGAACCGGCGCAGCGTGCGCTTGAGGCCCTGGAACTCCTCGCTCTGCTGGACCTCCGCGAAGGTCGACCCTCCCCCCGCATCGGTCGACGAGCGTTCTTCCTTGGTGGTCACCGGGTCTCCTGTCTGCGCGGGCGGTGTGACGGCCGTCACCGTAGGGACCCCTCCCGCAGATGCGGAGCAGGCCGGGCGGGCCGTGCGCCCGCCCGGCGGACCGGTGCGACGAGCGGTAGGAGGCAGACGACGAACGGCGAGCCCGGCCGACGCGCCCGCCGGAGGATCACTGCGCTGACACGCCGGTGTCGCAGGCAGTGATCCACCTGCCGGGGGCCAGGGGGTCCGGTCACGGTGGCCGGTGCAGCCCCAGCGACTCGGGCGCGTGGAGCAGCAGCATCGTCCGGCCGACGTCTGCGGGGACCCGGCTCGGCGTCGCGAGGGACACCCCCACCATCACCGCGAACGCCGCGGGCACCGTCCAGGCGGCCGGTTGAGCGAGCAGGGCTGCAGGCCACCCCCGGTCCGCGAGGCCGGCCAGCGTGGCCAGGACCGCCACCGCCGACAGGCCGCCGCCGACCACGAGCCCGGCCGCGGCACCCGGGGGCGTCAGGCGTCGCCACCAGATGCCCAGCACCAGCAGGGGGCAGAACGTCGACGCGGCCATCGCGAAGGCGAGCCCGACGACCTGGCCGATCGGAAGGCTGGAGGCGAGCAGGGCGATGAGCAGCGGCAGCGCGGCGGCGGCGACCGCGGCCCGGCGGAAGTCCCGGACCGTGCCCCGCAGGACGTCCTGCACCAGGACCCCCGCCGTCGAGACGAGCAGCCCGGAGGACGTGGACAGGAAGGCCGCGAACGCCCCGGCCACCAGCAGCGCCTCGAGCAGCGCCCCGCCGACCCCGCCGATCATCGCGGAGGGAAGGGCGAGCACGACCGTGTCGGTGCGCCCGGTCAGCAGCAGCTCGGGGGCGTAGAGGCGTCCGAGCGCGCCGTAGACGGTCGGCACGAGGTAGAAGGCGCCGAGCAGGCCGAGCACGACGAGCGTCGTGCGGCGGGCCGTACGGCCGTCGGGGTTGGTGTAGAAGCGGACCAGGACGTGCGGCAGGCCCATCGTGCCGAGGAAGGTCGCGAGGACCAGGGCGTACGTCGCGTAGAGCGGGTGCTCGATCCCGCCGGCGCCGGACAGCGGCGAGGCCCAGGAGCTCCCGCTGGACGCGTCGATCCGGCTGACGTGCGGGACCTCGGCGCCGGCCGGGAAGACGAGGGTCCCGGGAGCGAGCTCCTGACGGCCGGCCTCCAGCCGTCGTGGGCCGCCGTCACCGTCCACGGTGACGGGCGTCCGGACGTCCACGACCACGGGGCTGTCGAGCTCGACCGAGGTGCTCTGGCGGAAGACCGGCGCACCGGGGCCGGTCAGGTCCGGGGCCCCCTGACCTTGCCAGACCAGGAGCAGGAACAGGGCAGGCACGGTGATGGCGGTGAGCTTGAGCCAGTACTGGAAGGCCTGGACGAAGGTCGCGCTGCGCATGCCGCCACCGGCCACGTTGACGCTGACGACCACGGCCACGAGCACCGCGCCGACCTCCACGGGGGCCCCGGTCGCGGCGCGCAGCGTGATGCCCGCGCCCTGCAGCTGGGGCACCAGGTAGAGCCACCCGATCGCGACCACGAGCAGGCTCGCGAGGCGGCGGACCGCAGGGGAGCCGAGGCGGGCCTCGGCGAAGTCGGGCACGGTGTAGGCGCCCGAGCGGCGCAGGGGAGCCGCGACGAGCAGCAGCAGCACGAGGTAGCCGGCGACGAAGCCGACCGGGTACCAGAGCATGTCGGCGCCGTAGGCGAACACCAGGCCGGCGATGCCGAGGAAGGACGCAGCCGACAGGTACTCACCGCTGATCGCGGACGCGTTCCAGAGCGGCGAGACGGTCCGGGAGGCGACCAGGAAGTCGCTCGTCGTGCGGGCGAGGCGAAGGCCGTAGGAGCCGATGCCGAGGGTCAGCAGGACGACCACGGCGACGGCCGCGATGTCGTAGGAAGCGTTCACGGGCGCTCGACGAGGTCCACGAAGTCGCGCTCGTTTCGCTCGGCGAGCCGCACGTAGAGCCACCCTCCCGCGACCAGGGCGGGGTAGACCAGCAGGCCGAGCAGCAGCCAGGGGAGGTCGAGCCCGAGCACCTGCGTGTCGCGGGCCGCCGGCACCAGGGCGAACAGCAGGGGCAGGCCGCCGAGCAGACTGCCGAACACGAGGGCGATGCGCAGGCCGAGCAGCAGCTGCGCCCGCATGAGGGAGCGGATCAGCAGCTCACCCACGACGTCCTGCTCGTGGAGCGCCCGCAGGGTCTGGCGTCCCGGTGGCCGGCGCACCGCCCGTGTCCGGGGGCTGGTCACGGCGACCCGCCGAGGTGGCTCGTCCTTCACGGCCGCGCCCGCCCGGCGTCGCGGGCGCGCCGCACCAGCCGGTCCTTGAGCTCGCGGGTGTGCCGGCGGCTCACCGGGATCGACGTCCCGGCCGCACCCGCGCCGATGCGCACGGCGTGGCCACCGCCCGGCTCGACCCGCAGCTCGGTGATGTGGGCCGTGGCGACGAGGTAGGAGCGGTGCACGCGTACGAAGCCGAACCGGGCCCACCGCCGCTCGAGCGTCGTCATCGGGATGCGCACCAGGTGGCTCTCCTGCGCGGTGTGCAGCCGGGCGTAGTCCCCCTGGGCCTCGACGAACCGCACGTCCGCCACGGCCACGAAGCGGGTCACGCCGGCCAGCTCGACCGCGACCGTGTCGGACTCGTCTGACCCGTCGTCGTCGGCCGCCCCCGCCGGGGCCAGCCGGTCGAGGGCGTTGGCCAGCCGCTCCGCCCGCAGCGGCTTCAGCAGGTAGTCGACGGCCCGCAGGGCGAACGCGTCGACGGCCGCGTCGTCGTGGGCGGTGACGAACACGACCGCGGGCGGGTCGGCGAAGCGGGCGAGCACCTTCGCCAGCTCGAGCCCGGACAGCCCCGGCATGCGGATGTCGAGGAAGACCACGTCGTACGCCGCTGCCTCCAGCTCCTGCAGCGCCCCGACGGCGTCCTGTGCCGTGGCCACCTCCCCGACCCGCGGGTCCGCCCGCAGCAGGTAGGCCAGCTCGTCGAGGGCCGGGGGCTCGTCGTCGACGGCCAGCACGCGCAGGGTCATGACGCCCTCACCCCGGCGGTCCACTTGGGCACCCTGAGCGTCACCTTCGTCCCGGCGCCGACGGCCGTCTCGACGAGCAGGCCGTGCTCGTCGCCGTAGACCGCCCGCAGCCGGGCGTCGACGTTCGCCAACCCCATCGAGTCGCTCGGGTCGCCTCCGGCCAGCACGGCCCGGATCCGCTCCGGGTCGCTGCCTGCCCCGTCGTCCTCCACCGAGATGCGGCACTGCGCCCCGTCGTCCTCCGCGATCACGGTCACCGTGCCGGAGCCACGGCCGCGTTCCAGTCCGTGCTGCACGGCGTTCTCCACCAGGGGCTGCAGGCACAGGTAGGGGACCGCGACGGGCAGCACCTCGGGAGCGACCCGCAGGACCACCTGGAGGCGCTCACCGAAGCGCGCGCGCTCCAGCAGCAGGTAGCGGTCGATCGACCTGAGCTCCTCCGCCAGGGTGGTGAACTCGCCGTGCGTACGACTCGAGTAGCGGGTGAAGTCGGCGAACTCCAGCAG
>JAOPWP010000084.1 GCA_025965615.1 Frankiales bacterium | reverse complement strand
GGGGGCCGTCAGCCCGGCCCAGCGCTGCGGGGCAGCGTCCGGCTGCGTCCCCGGAACTCGGCGACGACCACTCGATCGCGCCGCACCGTGACGTCGTAGACCCCGCTGCGGCCCTGCACGACCCGCTCGACCGCCTCGGCGACGAGCCGGTCACCCTCGAAGGCGGCTGCGACGAACACGACGTCGGCCCCCGCGGCGACGGCCAGCGGGCCGTGGGTGTTGCAGGCGAAGGCGAAGGCGCTGTCGGCCAGCAGGAACAGGTAGCCGCCGTGGCAGGTGCCGTGCCCGTTGACCATCGAGCCGGTCACCGACATCGTCGCGGTGGCCCGGCCCGGCGCGACGTCGCTGATCTCGATGCCGAGTCCCTGGCTCGCCCGGTCGGTGGCGTACATCGCATGGGCCTGCGCCTCGGCCTGCGCCTGCCGCCCGGGCTCGACGTCAGGGGCGCGGTCCGGGTCCATGCGGCTCCAGGTCGTGCGTTCGATCGGGCTGTCCGCCGCCATCCTGCTCTCCCTCTGTCGGGCCCGGCCCATCGAGCCGACCGGCCCGGCCCCGGTGAGCAGGAACCCCTGACCCCGATCGCAACCCGGAAGGCTGAGCTGACGCTCAGAGGGTGACGGTGCCCGAGCGCACGACGGTCACGGGGCAGCCGGCGTGCCGGACGAGCTGGTCGCTCGTCGAGCCGAGCAGGAGCCCCTGGAAGCCACCCCGGCCGCGGCTGCCCACGACCAGGTGCGCGGCCAGCTCGGAGACGCGCAGCAGGGTCGGGATGGTGTTGCCGTGCAGCGCGTAGCGGTGCACCTCGATGCCGGTCACGTCCGCGACCATGGCGGCCAGCCGCTGCTCGGCGTGCTGCTGCCAGGCTGCGACCGACGGGGCGGCGTCGCCCTCCTGGGCCGGACCGTCACTGGACACCAGGTTCCACGCCATGACGACGTGCAGCGGCGTGCCGAGGCCGCGGGCCAGGTCGGCGGCGAAGCCGAGCGCCTCACGGGCGCAGTCGGAGTCGTCGACGCAGGCCACGAGTGCCCCGCGCAGGGTGGCCGGGATGTCCACAGGTTGCATGGGGCGAGTCTCGCAGACCGGACACGCCGGACCGTCAGCCAGCCCGGGGGTGCAGCTCCCAGACGACCAGGTCCGCGGCGGCCTCGGCTCGGACGGCCCTGCCCCCTGCCTCCGACAGCCGCACCGCGTCACCAGCGGACAGGCTCCCGACGCCCTCGAGCACGACCGTGCCGCGGGCGACGTGCAGGTGCACCCTCGGCGCCTGGGGGAGGAGGCGGGAGGAGCCGGGCCCCAGGCGTCCGACGAGCAGCGCCGCCCCCTCGGCCGCCAGGCCGACCGCTCCCCTTCGACCCGGCAGCCCGGAGGCGACCGGGACGAGACCACCCGACAGCTCGGCCTCGTCGACGGCGCACGAGGCGTACGACGGACTCCCGGAGGAGTCCGCCGCCACCCACATCTGCAGCACGTGCGCGCCGTCGTCACCCGCGGCGTGCTCGGAGTGGACGACACCGGTCCCGGCCGACAGGCGCTGGACGACACCCGGGAGGATCAGCCCGCGGTTGCCGGCGTCGTCCTCGTGGGCGAGCGACCCGGCCAGGACCCACGTGACGATCTCGACGTCGCGGTGGAAGTGGGCAGGGAACCCGGCGCCCGGGCCGAGGGCGATCTCGTCGTGCACGAGCAGCGGTCCGTACGACGTGTTCGTGCTGTCGTAGTGCTGGCCTGACGAGAAGGCGTGCCGGATCGTGACGCCCTCGGCCCGGGTGAGGTACCGCTCGCCCGAGCGGCGCACGTCGACGTCACGGGCGCGGCTGGGCAACGGTCCTCCTCGCAGGCGGGTCAGACGTCCTTGATCGCCGAGACCTCGAACTCCAGCACGATCTTGTCGCTCACCGCGACGCCACCGGTCTCCAGGGCAGCGTTCCAGGTCACGCCGTAGTCCTTGCGGCTGATGGTGACGCTGCCCTCGAAGCCGACGCGCTGGTTGCCGTACGGGTCGGTGGCCGATCCCTCGTAGGTGAAGGGGATGGTGACCGGGCGGGTGACGCCGCGGACGGTCAGGTCGCCGTCGAGCTCGAAGGTGTCACCGGTCTGGCGGACGCCCGTGGAGGTGAACTCGATGGTCGGGAACTCGCCGATCGCGAGGAAGTCGTTGCTGCGCAGGTGCTCGTCGCGCTGGGCGCTACGGGTGTCGATGCTGGCGACCTGGATCGTGACGGACGCCGTGGAACGGGAGGGGTCGTTGCCGTCGAGGACCGCGCGGCCCTCGAACTCGTTGAACGCGCCCCGCACCTTGGCCACCATGGCGTGCCGCGCGACGAAGCCGATGCGGGTGTGGGAGGGGTCCAGGGTGTAGGAACCGGTGAGCTGGCTGAGGGTGGGTGCGGCGGTGGTCATGAGTTCTCCTGTGACTGGTTGACGTGTCATCCACAGCATGCCTCCCGGAAGTTGATGTGTCAACCATCGGATAGGATGGCCGGCATGACCCGTTGGCTGGACGCTTCAGAGGAGCAGGTCTGGCGCGACTTCCTGCAGGTGCAGCGCCGGCTCGAGGTCTCGACCGGCCAGCAGCTGGCCGCGTCCGGGCTGTCGACCTCGGACTTCGCGGTGCTGGTCGTGCTCAGCGACGTGCCCGAGGGCCGGCGTCGAGCCTTCGAGCTCGGCCGCGAGCTGCAGTGGGAGAAGAGCCGGCTCTCACACCACCTCACCCGCATGCAGCGTCGCGGCCTCGTGCTGCGCGAGGACTGCGGCTCCGACCGCCGCGGGGCCTACATCGCCCTCACCGACGTGGGGCGCACGGCCCTGGAGGCGGCGGCTCCCGGTCACGTGGAGCACGTCCGCAGCCGGGTGTTCGACGTCCTGAGCGCCTCCCAGGTCGAGGCGCTGGGCGAGATCTGCACGGCGCTCCTGGCGTCGCTCCCGCCGTCCCCGCCGCCCGCGCCAGCGCAGGAGTGCTGCTCTCCGGACGAATAACGCAGGCGAGGCACTTGACATGTGACATGGCTGATGTCACGTTGTCACCATGCCTGCGCTGAGCCAAGTCCCTGAGAGCCCGCCTGCCGGCGGGGCCGCCCTCGCCGACGTCATCGGTGCCACGGCGGGGGTGGGGCTCGTCACGGCCGCCCTCCTGGCGCTCGCCGTCCTGCACCGGACGGGGCGCACGACGCTGCTGGCCAGGCTGGCCGCGGCGGCCGGCCGCCACACCGGCCGGCCGGGATGGGTCGCTCTGCCGTCCCTGGTGACGTCCCTGGCGCTGATCACTGCGCTGTTCGGGATGCTGTGGGACATCTCGCTGCACATCGGCGAGGGCCGTGACGAGGGGCCGCTGGCCAACCCCGCGCACTACTTCATCCTGGTCGGGCTGTTCATGGTGTTCGCCGCCGGCATGCTGGCCGTGGTCCTGCCGCTGGGCGACGACCAGCCCGGCCCGGCCTCGGTGAAGATCACGCGGACCTGGCGCGCGCCGGTCGGGGGCCTGCTCATCGCCGCCTCCGGGTTGTACGCCCTGCTCGGGTTCCCCCTCGACGACGTGTGGCACCGCCTGTTCGGGCAGGACGTCACGCTGTGGGGCCCGACCCACCTGATGCTCATCACCGGAGCCGGGCTGTCGCTCGTCGGGATCCTCGTCCTCGAGGCCGAGGGGCACGCCAGCCAGCCCGCAGGCAAGGGTGCCTCGGCACTGGTCGGCCGGTTCCTGCGGGTCTTCGCCTTCGGCGGCCTGCTCATCGGGCTGTCCGTGTTCCAGGCCGAGTTCGACTTCGGCGTGCCGCAGTTCCGCCTGGTCCTGCACCCGATGATGATCGCGGGGGCGGCCGCCTTCGCCCTCGTCGCCGCCCGCCTCATGGGGGGCAGAGGAGCAGCTCTCGGGGCCGCGGTGTTCTTCCTGGTCCTGCGCGGAGGCATCTCGCTGCTCGACGGCCCGGTCCTCGGAGAGCCGACCCCGTCGTTCCCGCTCTACCTCGGCTCGGCCCTGCTCGTCGAGGCCCTCGCCCTCACGACCCTCGCGCGTCGACCCGTCCTCTTCGGTGCCGTCGCCGGCCTGGTGATCGGCACGGTGGGCTCCGCCATCGAGGCCGCGTGGTCGTACGCCGTGATGCCGCAGGCGTGGACGCCGGACATCTGGGCCGAGGGCCTGATCATGTCCACGGCTGTCGCCGTGGGCGCGGGTCTGTGCGGCGGGCTGCTCGCCCTCGGCGTGCAGGGGCAGCTGCCCCGTCCGGTTGTGTCCCGCACCGTCCTGGTCGCGAGCCTGCTCGTGCTGGCCGCAGCCACGGCCAACGGCGTGATCGCCACGGTCCCGTCCGACGCCCGGGCCAACGTCGCCCTGACCCCGGCCGGGGAGGGGTTCGCCACCGCCGAGGTGCGCCTCGACCCCGCGACGCTCGCGGACGATCCCGCGTGGATCCAGCTGACGGCCTGGCAGGGCGGCGGCCTCGTGGTCGACCAGCTCGAGCGCACCGGACCGGGCACCTACCGGTCCACGAAGCCGGTCCCGGTCGACGGCAGCTGGAAGACGCTGCTGCGCCTGCACGACGGGCGTACGCTCACCGCCTCGCCGGTCTTCCTGCCGGCTGACGCCGCCATCGAGGCCGAGGAGGTGCCGGCCGTCAGCAGCACCCGCGACTTCGTCCCCGAGATCGAGCTGCTCCAGCGCGAGCGCAAGCTCGACGTGTCGGGCACGACCTGGCTGATCGCCTCCCTCGTCGTCCTGCTGTGCTCGATCGTGCTCGTCAGCGCCCTGAGCTGGGGTGTCGGTCGTCTCTCGCGGCGGATCGCCAGCGCCCCGCTGGACGACGCGCCGGCCGACGACGCCAGGGACGGCGCTGCGGCGTCGCGATGACTGCGGCTCCCGACGTCGTCCTCGCGCACGAGGCGCTTCTGCACGCGCTGCCCTTCGTGGTGCCCGCTCTGGTCGTGGTCGGGCTCGTCCTGTCCATCGTCTGGCGCGACCGCCGCGAGGAGCGCCGGGAGGACAGATCGGGATCGTGACCGTGGCGACAGAGGACCTGACGGTCGACCAGCTGGCCTCGCGGGTCGGCATGACGGTGCGGAACGTGCGGGCCTACGCCGCGCGGGGGCTCCTGCAGCCGCCGCGCCTGGTCGGACGCACCGGCTTCTACGGCCCGGAGCACGTCGCGCGCCTGACCCTGGTACGCGAGATGCTCGCCCAGGGCTTCACCCTCGCCGCCGTGCAGAAGGCGGTGGAGAGCGAGTCGGAGGCGGTCAGCGCCGGGTCCCTCGCCCTGCACCGGGCGGTGATGGCGCCGTGGCTGGCGGAGGTGCCGCAGGAGAGCGACCTCGCGGAGCTCGCTGACCGGTTCCCCGACACCGGTGTCGACATCGCGGCGCTCGCCGACCAGCTCGCCCGCTTGGGGGTGATCGAGCTCCTCGACGAGGGGCGCGTGCGCATCCTCGAGCCGGCCCTGCTCGACGCGGGCATCCGGGGCGTGCGCCTCGGGCTCCCGGCCGGCCCGCTGATCGAGGCCCAGAGGGCGGTCATCGAGCTGCTCGAGCAGGCGGCTGAGGTCTACGTCGGGATGTTCCGCGACACCGTCTGGCAGGACCACCTCGACGCGGGCCTGCCCCCGGAGCGCTGGACCGAGCTCCAGGCGATCATCGAGGGGCTGCAGCCCGTCGCGACCCAGGCCGTCCTCGCCAGCTTCCGCAGTGCGATGGCGGTCGCGGTGGCCGCCGAGGTCGACCTGGTCTGGGGACGGGGCGACCCCCCGGAGCCGCTGTCCTGACCGGTCCCGCGGGCCCGGGACGCCGGTAGCCTGAGGAGCGTGCCCACGCCCGCCCCGCCCGCGCGGGCCCTGTTGCTCGAGAACATCCACCACGACGCGGCGTGGACGCTGAAGGACGCCGGCTTCGACGTCGACCGGCTCGACCACGCGCTGCCCGAGGCCGAGCTGATCGAGCGCTTGTCCGGGGTGAGCCTGTTGGGCATCCGCTCCAACACGACCGTGACCGAGCGGGTCCTCGAGTCGGCGCCGGACCTGCTCGCCATCGGGGCGTTCTGCATCGGCACGAACCAGATCGAGCTGTCGGCCGCGGCCTCGCGCGGGGTGGCGGTCTTCAACGCGCCGTTCTCCAACACGCGCAGCGTCGTCGAGCTCGCCCTGTCCGAGATCATCGCCCTCACCCGCCGGCTGACCGACAAGAACGCCGACATGCACGCCGGTCGCTGGGACAAGTCCGCGGTCGGCAGCCACGAGGTGCGCAGCCGCAGGCTCGGCATCGTCGGCTACGGCAACATCGGGAGCCAGCTCTCGGTGCTGGCCGAGGCGCTCGGCATGTCGGTGCTGTTCTTCGACACCGCCGACAAGCTCGCGCTGGGCAACGCCCGGCGCTGCGGCACCCTCGACGAGCTGCTGGCCGAGTCCGACGTCGTCACGCTGCACGTCGACGGCCGCACCTCCAACAGCAGCCTGTTCGGCGAGGAGCAGTTCGCCCGCATGCGCGCCGGCAGCATCTTCCTCAACCTGTCCCGTGGCTTCGTCGTGGACCACTCGGCGCTGCGCCGGCACATCGAGAGCGGCCACATCGCCGGCGCGGCCGTCGACGTCTTCCCCGTCGAGCCGAAGAAGAGCGGCGAGGAGTTCGTGTCGGAGCTGCGCGGCCTGCGCAACGTCATCCTCACCCCGCACGTCGGCGGCTCGACCGAGGAGGCCCAGCAGGACATCGGGCACTTCGTCGCCGGCAAGCTGCGTGACTACGCCGCCGAGGGCACGACGTCGCTGTCGGTCAACCTGCCGTCCGTCGCGCTCCCGAGGGCAGCCGGGCCCCGGCTGCTCCACCTGCACGTCAACACCCCGGGCGTCCTCGCGACGGTGACCTCGATCCTCGCCGACCACGGCATCAACATCGACGGTCAGCTGCTCGCCACCCGGGGCCCGCTCGGCTACGTCGTCACCGACGTGGGCTCGACCGATCTCGACGACCTCACCGGCGCGCTGCTCGCGATGCCGGAGACCGTGCGCCTGCGCGTGCTCGCGCCAGCAGCCTCGTGACCGCTTCGCTCCCGGTCGAGGCGCTGCGGGCTGCCGTCGGCGACGACCACGTCCTGCTCGAGGCCGACCTCACCGCGTCCTACGAGAGCGACTGGACCGGCCGCTTCCACGGACGTGCCGGGTGCGTCGTACGGCCGCGCAGCACCGCCGAGGTGGCGGCCGTCCTGACAGCGTGCGCCGCGGCCGGGGCGCCGGTCGTCGTCCAGGGGGGCAACACCGGCCTCGTCGGCGGGGCCGTGCCGGCGGGCGGTGAGGTCCTGCTCAGCCTCACCCGGCTCGACGAGCTGGGACCGGTCGACGTCGCTGCCGGACAGGTCACCGCGGGAGCCGGGGTGACGCTGGCGGCGCTGCAGAAGCACGCCCGGGCAAGCGGACTGGACTTCGGGGTCGACCTGGCGGCACGCGACTCGGCCACCGTCGGAGGCCTGGTCGCCACGAACGCCGGCGGCATCCGGGTGCTGCGCTACGGCTCGATGCGGGCCCAGCTGCTCGGCGCCGAGGCGGTGATGGCCGACGGCTCCGTGGTCAGCCGCATGGCCGGCTTGCTCAAGGACGGCACCGGCTACGACCTGGTGTCGCTGCTGTGCGGCAGCGAGGGCACGCTCGGCGTCGTCACGGCCGTACGCCTGAAGCTGGTCCCCCGACTCGCCTCGAGGGCCGTCGCCCTGCTCGCCATGCCCGACGCCGACGCGGCCATCGCCGTGCTGCCCGGCCTGCGCGAGCGCCTCCCCCACCTGTCAGCAGCCGAGCTGCTCTTCGCCCCCGGGCTCGCCCTGGTGCGCAAGCACGGCCACCTCCCGGCGCCCTTCCCGGTCGAGCACCCCGTCTACCTGCTGGTCGAGTGCGCCGACCGGCTGGACCCGACCGACGCCCTCGTCGACGCGGTGGGGGAGGCCGAGGGGCTGCTCGACGCGACGGTGGCCACGGACAGCGCCGGCCAGCGGGCGCTCTGGGCCTACCGCGAGCAGCACACCGAGTCGATCAGCGCCGAGGGGGTGCCGGTCAAGCTCGACGTGTCGGTGCCGACCGGCCGGCTGCCCGAGCTGATCGCGCGGCTGGAGTCGACCGTCTCCGGCGCCGCCCCCGACGCCCGGCTGATCGTGTTCGGCCACGTCAACGAGGGCAACCTGCACGTGAACGTCCTCGACGCGGGCGATCTCGGCGAGGTGGTCACCGAGGCCGTGCTGCGCCTCGTCGCCGAGCTCGAGGGGTCGATCAGCTCCGAGCACGGCGTCGGCCGGGCCAAGGCCGAGTGGCTGTCGCTCTCGCGGAGCGCCACCGAGATCGCGGCGATGCGGGCGATCAAGACGGCGCTCGACCCCGCTGGCCTGCTCAACCCCGGCGTCCTGCTGACCAGGGAGCCCTAGAAGCGGCGTCGCGCGACTGCGTGCGTACGCTGCCGCCCGGCACCGGCAGAGCCTCGTCCGCGCGACACGCTGCCGTGTCGCGCGGACAAGCCCATCGGCCGGAGCGACCTACTTGGTGAAGCGCTCCGACAGCGCGACGATCTCGTCGGTGGTCGAGGTCGGGACGATGTAGCCGGCCTGCTCCTCGATCTCGGCGAGGTGCTGCTGCACGTCCTCGGCGGTCGGGTGAGCGCCCTGCCCGGCGTACCAGCCCTGCGCCAGGCCCCAGAACACGCGGGCGTAGCGACCGCCGGCAGCCGAGTAGGCGCCGTGCGTGGTGGTGCAGGCCTCGGAGGCGAGGTAGGTGACCATCGGCGTCACGAGCTCCGGCGCCAGGTAGTTCGCGAAGTCGCCGAGCAGCTCCTCGGTCATCCGGGTCTTGGCGACCGGCATGATCACGTTGGACAGGATGCCGGCGCGCGCACCCTCGACCGCGATCGTGTTGGACAGGCCGACCAGGCCCATCTTGGCGGCCGAGTAGTTCGTCTGGCCGAAGTTGCCGAAGGTCGCGTTGCTCGCGGTGAAGATGAAGCGGCCGTAGCCGTTCTCCTTCATCACGGCGAACGCGGGCTGGCTCACGTAGAACGCCGCCTTCAGGTGCACGTCGAGGACGGCGTCGAGGTCGTCCCAGGTGAGCTTGAGGAAGCTCTTGTCGCGCAGGAAGCCGGCGTTGTTGATGACGACGTCGACCTTGCCGAAGCTGTCGACCGCGGTCTTCACGATGCTGGCGCCGCCCTCAGGCGTCGAGACCGAGTCGAAGTTGGGGACCGCGTCGCCGCCCTTGGCCTTGATCTCGTCGACGACCTTCTGGGCGGCAGTGTGGTCGCCACCCTCACCGGCGACGCTGCCGCCGAGGTCGTTGACCACGACGGCGGCGCCGCGGGAGGCGAGCTCGAGGGCGTACGTGCGGCCGAGGCCGCCGCCGGCGCCGGTGACGATGGCGACGCGGCCGTCGAAGCTGATGTCGGACACGAGGGTGCTCCTGGCGGATCGGGGACGGGATGCCGGTCCATCGTCCCGTCCCCCTGTGAGCGGCCGTTCACCGGGTGGTCAGGGGTGTCCTGGCTCACCCCCGGCGGAAGGCCGCCGAGCCCGTACGCGCGAGGTCTGCCGCGGTCCCGGCGGTGACTCCGCTCCGGCTGACGGCGTAGACGTGCTCGCTGTCGAACAGCACCCGCTCCGCCTGGGCCGGGGACGGAGTGTCGAGCCGGCCGACCTCCTCGAGCGTCCCCGACTCGCTCACCCGGATCCCCACCGCGGACGACGTCGTGCCGGTGCCGGAACCGTCCTCGCTCAGCGGGAGCAGGGCCAGCCGGCGGGTCGGGTCGTAGCCGAAGGCCCTGCTGTCCTGCGAGGCCGGCGTCGTCCTCCGGCCGAGCGACAGCCGGTCGAGCTGCACCGGCGTGCTGCGGTCGGACAGATCGAACAGCGACACCTGCAGGCCGGTGACCCGCCCCGTGCCCGTGGCGTCGTGGCCCACGGCGAGCAGCCGGTCGTCGCCGACCGGGTGCAGGTAGGTCGAGAACCCGGGGACCTTGAGCTCTCCGAGCAGCTTCGGGTCGGAGGGGTCGCCGAGGTCGAGCACGTACAGCGGGTCGGTCTGGCGGAAGGTCACCACGGTGGCCAGGTCGCCGAAGTAGCGCACGGCGTAGATGCGCTCGTCGGGGCCGAGGTCGTCGACCCGGCCCGTCTCGACCAGCGAGTCACGCCGCTCCTCGAGCACGACCACGCTGGAGGAGCTCCCGCGCGTCGTCGCGTCACCCGGGTGGGTCGTCGCCACCCGCAGGTGACCGGCGTACGACGAGAAGGCCCACCGGCCGAGCACGGTCCCGTCGACCGACGCGGATCCGGCGTACCGCGTGCGGATGGGCGACGTCGTGTCGAACGCGTGCACCTCGGTGGTCACGCCGGGCGCGGCCCGCTCCGGGGTCCGGCGAGCCTGCTGCGTGGTCGCGACGTAGAGGCGGTCGGGCGAGGCGTAGACCAGGTCGCCGGCGGTGGTGACCGCCGTGCGGTCGACCGGGGCCAGGTCGCGGCCGAGGTCGAGGGTGGTGACGAGCAGCGTGCTCGCCCCGACCGCGGCGTCGGTGTGGTGCACCTGCTCGCAGTCGACGGCCGGCCCGTCGGACACCAGCTGCCCCTGAGGCCCTCGGCGCACGGCTGACGGCAGCACGTCCTCGACCGTGGCGTCCTCGGGGTCGGCCACGGTGGGCGTCGAGCTGGTGACCAGGCGGACGACGCCGCCCGAGAGGCGGGCCGACAGGTAGCCACCGTCGAGCGTGAGGCTCTCCAGCAGGCGCGGGGACGAGGGCTCGGCCACGTCGACGAGAAGCAACCGCGTCCCCGAGCCGCCTGGTCGCGGCAGGACCATCCCGGCCGGCCCACCGTCCATGGGCTCCGTGCCGCCTCCGCCTCCGCCTCCGTCGCCGGGGAGCAGGACCAGGAGCCGATCGCCCTGGACGAGCAGCTCCCCGCCGTACGCCCCTCCTCCGCCGAGGGGGAGGGTCGACAGGACCGTGGGCTGCGCGCCGGAGCGGAGCACCTGCAACCGCGTGTCGGACAGGGCGTACAGCAGGCCGCCGACGGTCTTCGCCGAGTCGGGCTCGTCGACGCCTCGCTCCTGGACGTTGGTGCCGGTCGGGCCGGACCCGGTGGCGTCCGAGGTCGCCCCGGTGGTCGCGAGCGGGGCCGGGGCTGATCCCCCGAGGGGGGCGGCCACCGGCGAGTCGGACGCGCTCTCCTCCTGCACTCCCCGCGACGAGGACCTGGCCGGAACCTCGAGCGCCTCCCGGTAGCGCTCGAGCAGCTCGGCGCAGTCGTCGTACGGGCGCAGCGCGCCGGCAGCAGCCTCCGGGGCGCCGCCCGGCAACAGGGTCGCTGCGCCTGCGACCAGGACGAGCGCGGTGACGGTGGCGAGGGCGCTGGTGCGTCGGATCGGCATGGGGACCTCCAGTGGGTTGCGACTGGGGGTGTGACGCAGCCCGAGCCCGATCGGCTCCCACCTGCTCGTTCGGTAGTCTCCCGATGCGGCCGCGAGGCCGCGAGGAGGCGTCGCCTAGTCCGGTCTATGGCGCCGCACTGCTAATGCGGTTTGGGTCTCAAGCCCATCGGGAGTTCAAATCTCCCCGCCTCCGCCCCGCTGTCCGCTCAACCCGCGGCAGGCAGATCCAGGTCGTAGCCGCGCGAGACCAGTTCGGCCTCGATCGCCTCGCACACGGTCTCGACGACGAGCACCCGGGCCAGCCGCTTCTGGTCGCCCGGGATCACGTGCCACGGCGCCCACGGCTGGTCGGTCCGCCGCAGCATCTCCTCGACCGCGGCCTCGTACTGCGGGCGTTGCTCGCGGTTGCGCCAGTCCTCGTCGGTCAGCTTCCACGCCCGCAGCGGGTCGGCGGCGCGGCTCTCGAACCGCTCGAGCTGCTCGTCCTCGGAGACGTGCATCCAGAACTTGACCAGGACCATGCCTTCGGCGGTGAGCGTCCGCTCGAACTGGGCGATCTCCTCGTAGGCCCGCGACCACTGCTCTTCGGTGGCGAAGCCCTCGACCCGCTCGACCAGCACGCGGCCGTACCAGGAGCGGTCGAGGACGGCGAAGCCGCCCCATCCGGGCAGCGACGGCCAGAAGCGCCACAGGAAGTGGTGCCGCTTCTCGTCGTGCGTGGGGGCTGCGAACTGGGCCACCCGCACGTGCCGCGGGTCCAGCGGTGACACGAGGCGCTTGATCGCGCCGCCCTTGCCCGACGCGTCCCACCCCTCGAAGACGACGCACAGCGGGGGTCCGAGCCGGTGCTCGGCGATCTGTCCGCCGAGCAGCAGCCTCAGGTGGAGCAGCCGCGCCGTGGCGGCCTCCAGGCGTGCCTCGGCCTCGGGCTTGCTGATGCGGGCGGTCAGGTCGACCGCGGACAGGCGGCTCATCTTGCAGAGCCTCGCACGAGCTCCCTTCGGGGCTGACCGGAGTCCGGGACGCTGCCGCAGCCGCGTCCTGGCGCGTACGTTCGGCGCATGTGCCGGAGCATCAAGACCCTGCGCCCGCCCTTCCAGGACGACGTCACCGCCGACGACGTCGAGGCCGCCGCTCTGCAGTACGTCCGCAAGATCGTCGGCATGCGCTCGCCCGCTGCCCACAACCGCGAGGCGTTCGACGCGGCTGTCGCAGCGGTCGCGGAGGCGTCGTCGGTCCTGCTGCGCGACGTGGTCGTGCGCGGCCAGGCGCGATCAGGCTGAGCCGTCCGGCCCGGCCGGACCGCGGTGGCGCACCGTGAGGAACAGCCGGTGCGCGACCACGACGACGGTCAGCCAGGCGAGCCCGAGCGTCCACGCGACCAGGACGTCGGTGAACCAGTGGTGTCCGAGGTAGACCCGGCTCAGGCCCATCGCGACGGCAAAGGTCGCGGCCAGCACGAGGGTGACCAGCCGTCCCCGCGCGGTGCGCTGACGCCGGATGATCAGGTAGGCGAGGACCCCGGCGACCACGACGGCGTTGAGGGAGTGGCCGCTCGGGAACGACGCCGAGCTCTCGTACGGCGGGACCGCGTCGACCAGCGCGGGCCGCGTACGCCCCACCGCTGACTTCCCGGCGACCGTCATCAGCACCGACCCCGTCACCGCGGCCGACATGAGGACCACCGGCGTCCACTGGCGCCAGCGCAGGGCCAGGGCGATGGTCACCACGGCGACCAGCCAGGGGAGCACCTGCGCACTGCCGAGGTCGGTGAACAGGGTGATCGCCGTGTCGGCCGCCGGCGTCCGCAGCCGCTGGGCGGCAGCCAGGACCGGCTTGTCGAGAGCCGCTGCGCCATCCTGCTCGACGACCGACTCGTAGATCTCCGCGGTGGCCGCGGTCATCAGCACCAGGAGCAGCCCGCCGAGCACCAGGGTGCTCGCGAGCAGCAGGTTCGAGCCGGTGAAGGCGGCCACGCGACGCGCGGTGGAGGCGAGAAGGCGGCCCGCGGCCGTCGGCCAGACGCGCAGGTCGCGGCGGCCCACGAGCTGGTCGTCTGCCGGGTCCAGCCTCGTCGAGCCGGATCGCGAGGCGGGGTCAGGTCCAGGCGTCACGGACCGGGCTCTACCCATCCGGGCCCGGAGCAGGCTCAGAACAGCAGCGCGACACCGACGACCAGCCCGAACACGACCACCACGGCCCGGAGGCGGCCGGGGTCGAGGCGGCGGGCCAGTCGCGCGCCCAGGTAGCCCCCGAGCAGGGCTGCCGGAGCGACGATGCCGACGGCAGCCCAGTCGACCGGGCCGAACAACACGAAGGCCACGAGGGCGACGGCGTTGATGACGAGGGCCAGGGCGGACTTGACCGCGTTGAGGCGCTGCAGGTCGTCGACCAGGAACAGGCCGAGGCAGGCCAGCAGCACCACCCCGAGCCCTCCGCCGAAGTAGGCACCGTAGGCGGCCGCCAGCAGGACGGAGACGTGCAGCTGCGGGGACCGCGCTCCACGACCGGCGCCACGCCAGGTGCGCACGCGGTCGGTGATGCGGCCCTGCACGGCCAGCAGGAGGGACCCGAGGAGGACGAGGAACGGCACGACCCGCTCGAAGGCCTCGGGCGAGGTGACGAGCAGCAGGACGCAGCCGAGCCCAGCCCCGGTGACCGCGGCGGGGGCCAGCGCGAGCAGCCTGCGCCGCTGGCTGGCCAGCTCGCGCCGGTAGCCCCATGCCGTGCCGACGTAGCCCGGCCAGATCGCCACGCTGTTGGTGACGTTCGCCGCGAGCGGCGGGAGCCCGACCGCGAGCATGGCCGGAAAGCTGACCAGCGACCCTCCGCCCGCGACGGCGTTGATGCTCCCGGCTGCGAGCCCGGCGACGGCGAGCAGGAGGACCTCGAGCGGGCTCACCTGCGCACTCCCGTCATCAGGTCAGCCTGGCACGCGGGGCCGGCCACCCCCGGGTGCGGTGGCCGGTATGCTCACCAGGCCGCCCTTCGGGACGGCACGCGCCCGTAGCTCAACGGATAGAGCACTTGACTACGGATCAAGAGGTTAGGGGTTCGAATCCCTTCGGGCGCACAACGGTGGACGCAGCCAACCGCCCAGCTCGTCGACGCTCGGCGAGCGTCCGATCCGCCCGTCCTTCGAGGTGGGCGCCGAGCGTCATCCCTGGCCCTGAGGACACGGGCACTCCGTCCGTGACCTGGCGCTGTAGAGCCCGCAGCTTGATGAGTGCTTCGCGCTGCGCCCTGCCGTAGGTCACCTTGCGCTCTGCTCGGAGAAGGCCGGAGCTCGCCTTGCTTCCCGGGCCAGTCTTGGACCACCAGCGCACGCGAGTCAGCCCGTGTCTGCTGTCTCGTCGTGTGGATCGCCCACGGGTTTGGA
>JAOPWP010000070.1 GCA_025965615.1 Frankiales bacterium | reverse complement strand
CAAGGTGCGCACGCTGCGCCTGCCGCCGCTCGCTCCGCTGGCCCTGCCGGCGCCGGTCCCTCCGGCCGTCGACCGTCGGTCGGCGGCCTTCCCTGCGGTCCTGCGCCTCGAGCGCGCTCATCAGGAGCTGGCGCGGCTGCTCCCCCTCGTCCCGGAGGTGGGGCGCGAGGTGGCCGGCGAGGCCTGGCGGGCCGCCGCCGAGGTCGACGGGGCTCTGCGCTGGCAGGCCGTACGCCTGTCGGCCGTCGAGCCGCACCGGCGGCTCGAGCCGGAGGCTCTGACCGGGCTCTCGGACGGGATCGCCTCGCAGGAGCGGCTCGTCGCCGCGGTCGCCGACCTCGTGGCCGCGAGCGCTGACCCCCTCGCGACGCGCCGGCTGCAGGAGGCCACGGACGCGGTGCACGGGTTGGCAGCCGGGCTGCGCGAGGTGCGCTGACCGGCGGCGCTCAGCCCCGCCGGACGACTCCGGCTGCCGTGTCGACCACGACGGGCACCCGGGCGAGAGGCCGAGGGGCAGGACCGGCGACGACCTTCGCGCCGGCGGCGGGGTCGAACGCCGAGCCGTGGCAGGGGCAGGCGAGCAGCTTCTTGCCCGCGTCCCAAGCGACCTGGCAGCCCTCGTGCGTGCAGGTGCTGGAGAACGCCACCACGTCCTCGCCGACCATGACCGCCACCGCCTTGCCCGTCCCGCTCGTGAAGGCCACCGCGCCCGCCGCCTTCAGCGCAGCAAGGTCGGTGATCACCGGGTCGTCCGCGGCCCGTGTCGACTGGGCGAGCGGAGCCGGCTCGGCCCCAGGGCCCCCGCAGGCCGTCAGCAGCGCTGCGGCACCGAGCGTCCCGGCGGCGGTGAGCACGGTCCGACGGGACAGGCACGGTTCGCAGGTCATCTCGCCAGCCTGCTACGCCGAGCCCGGTCTGTCACCGCGGACCCCCGCGCGTCACGGGACGTACTTCGTCCGGCCGGGCGTACGGTCCCGGCGGGCCGGCTGACGGGAGGGAGCGGGGGCCGGTCCGAGCTGGCAGCGCGGGCACCAGTAGCTCAGCCGGGCGTACGGCGCGGCGCCCTGCTCGGCCGTGACGATCCGGGTGCCGCACCGGCGGCACGGCTGTCCGGTGCGCTCGAAGACCCAGTGGGTCTCGCCCCGGCGCAGCGACCCGGTCGTCGACTGCTCCCAGTGGCAGCGGTTGGCGACCATCAGCCGGCGCCCCCTCTCGACCAGCGCCTCCAGGTCGGGCACGTCGGCGACACGGGTCCAGGGCGTGAGGCCGCGCAGGAACAGCACCTCGGTGCGGTAGAGGTTGCCGAGACCGGCCAGGTTGCGCTGGTCGAGCAGCGCCATCCCGATCTCGGCGCCGGCATCGGCGCGCAGGCGTCGTACGGCCTCGTCGGCGTCCCAGTCCCCGGCGAGGACGTCCGGGCCGAGATGGCCGACGGCGCGGCCCTCGTCAGCGGTGTCGAGCAGCTCGACCACAGGCAGCCGGTAGCCCACGGCCTGCCACTCGGCGTTCTCGAGCACGGCCCGCACCTGCCAGGCCGGGCCACCGCTCCACCGGTCACCGGGCGCGTAGAGGTGCCAGGAGCCGTCCATGCGGAAGTGGGTGTGCAGGGTGAGTCCACCCTCGACGCGGGTGAGCAGGTGCTTGCCCCGGGGGACCACCTCGAGCACCTGCCGACCGGACAGGTCGGTCGTCGCCAGCTGGGGGACCCGGAAGTCGCTGCGCACGAGCACCCGCCCGGCCAGGGCCGCGTGCATCCGCTGAGCGGCCAGCCAGACGGTGTCACCCTCGGGCAAGGCCGGGCGCTCCTGACTGGCGGCGGGTCCGGGAGCCGAAGGACTCCTCGTTGACGCCCCGCCGCAGGCCCGGGCGGGTCGGCCTCTCGCTCAGCGCGGGAAAGGGGCCGGGCTGGCAGGAGGGGCACCACCAGGTCTCGCGCAGGAACCGGGTGCCGTGCGCGGGCTCGGTGAGGGTCTGGCTGTCGCGGAAGGCCACCGGAGTCCCGCACCGGCGGCAGGGCCGATCGGCCCGGCCGTAGACCCAGTGGGTGCGGCCCCGGCGGGTGTCACCCGTGGTCACCTGGCCAGGGTGCTCCAGGGAGTGCCGCATCATCCGGCGGGCCAGCTGCACCGCCGCGCCGAGGTCGACCTCCGACACCGGGGTCCAGGGCGAGTGACCCCGCAGGAAGCAGGTCTCGACGGCCCACAGGTTGCCGAGCCCCGCGAGGTTGCGTTGATCGAGCAGGGCCTCGACCAGCGGCCGGTCCGGGTCCTGGCTCAACCGTCTGACCGCCTCCGCCTCGTCCCACGACGGGCCCAGCACGTCCGGGCCGAGGTGGCCGAGGAGCGGCCCCTCGTCGTCGCTCGACAGCAGCTCGACGACCGGCATCCTCAGGGCGTACGCCGTCGGCCCGTCGGTGGCGAGCACCAGGCGGATCTCGTCGTCGAAGGTGCGGGGCAGCACCTTGCCCGGCCCGACCACCTGCCAGGCGCCGTCCATCTCGAAGTGGGTGTGGAGGGTCAGCCCCCCCGAGAACCGGGTCAGCATGTGCTTGCCGTAGGAGTCGAACGACGTGATCGAGCGGCCCGAGAGGTCGGCGGTCGCGTGCTGGGGGACCCGGAAGTCCGAACGGGTGACCGTGCGACCGACGAGCTGCTCGCGCAACCGGCGGGCCGCCTTCCAGACGCTGTCACCTTCAGGCACCCCCTCATCCTGCCCGGCCTACGACGTTCTCGCCCGTCCCGGCAGGGAACGCGGTCGGGGCGACGAACAGTGCTGCATGCGCACCCGTCTGCCGCTCGCCCTGCTCACCGCCCTCGCCCTGGCCGGCACCTTCGCGCTCGCGCCGGTCGCCTCGGCTGCTGCGCCCGTCCAGCTGCTGACGGGCGACTCGCCCGAGACCTCAGCCTTCCCCTCCGACCGGTTCACCGTGCCGGACAGCGCCCAGCTCACGGGGCGCCGGGTCGCCCTGCCGGTGCCGACCTGCACGGCGCAGACGCGCAGCACCTGCGAGGCGATGAACCTGCTCAACACCCTCGACGGCTTCGACCTCCAGCCGCGCGTCTTCCTGCCGTTCAGCGGCGACATCGACGTCGCCACGGTCACCCCGGCGACGGTCTACGTCGAGGGCGGCGGCAAGAAGGTCGGCCTGCAGCAGCTGACCTTCGACCCCGCGACCGACGTGCTGGCCGGTACCACGCGCGAGCAGCTCGCCGAGCAGACGTCCTACGTCCTCGTCGTGACCCGCTCGGTGCGCGACAAGGCCGGCCAGCCGCTCCGCGAGCAGGTGCGCACGCCGTTCACCACGATGAGCGGGACCACCGAGCTCGACCGCATCCGCAAGGCCCTGGACAGCGGGCCGGCCCCCGCCGCCAGCTTCACGCAGGGCGGCACGACCACGGTCTTTCCGCCCACCGACGCGCAGACGATCAAGCGGATGGACCAGAAGACGAGCGATCCGAGCGTCCTGACGCCGCCCGCGGTCGTCCCGAACCTCGCGGTGGCCGGCGTCGGGTGTTACGCGTTCGGCAGCTTCGAGAGCCCGCAGTACGCCCGCGAGGACTCCACGATCGCCCCGACCCCGTCGGGCTCGACGCCCGTGGCCGTCGGCACGCAGCGGATCGGGTTCGCGCTCATCGTGCCGGCCGGCCCGGCGCCCGCGGGCGGCTGGCCCACCGCGGTGTACGGGCCTGGCTTCACCCGCAGCTACTTCGACCTGTTCGTGACGAGTGACCTCAACGCCGCGGCGGGCATCGCCACCATCGCGACCGACCCGCTCGGCCACGGCTTCGGTCCGAGCAGCAAGATCACCGTCGGGCTGCCGGGTGCTGAGAAGACCTTCCTGTCGTACGGGCGGGGCAAGGACCTCGACGGAGACGGGGCGATCGGCGACGCCGAGGGGTCCCAGCCGACCAAGACCGTCCTGCCCGGCCGAGACGAGCCGAGCCCGAACCAGCTGCACGGCCTGCGCGGTGGCCTGATCCAGACGGCTGTCGACAACATGGCCCTCGTGCGGGCCGTGCAGGCCGGCATCACCGTGCCCGGCTGCGTGGGGACGACCAGTGGGGCGCTCGCCCGGACCGACGTGCAGTACTACGGCCTGTCCTTCGGCGGCATCTACGGGACCATGCTGATGGGCACCGACCCGAGCGTGAAGCGGGGCCTGCTGAACGTGCCTGGCGGTCCGATCGTGGACATCGCCCGGCTGTCCGGCTTCCGCCCGCTGCTCGGCGACACCCTCGCCGTCAGCCGGCCGTCGCTGGCCAACGGCGGACCCGGCCGCGACGGCTTCACCGAGTCGATCCCCGACCCGCACGAGCCGCCGGTCACGGCGCCTGCCCCTCGGGCGATGGAGGTCCAGCGCTACCTCGCCTACGCCACCTGGTACGGCCGGCCCGGCGGACCGGAGACCTACGCCCCCCTCCTGCGCAAGCAGCCGCGCTACGCGGCCAAGACCGTGCTCTACCAGGTGGCGTTCGGCGACAACACGGTCCCGAACATCACCAGCGGGAACATCATCCGGGCAGGCGACCTGTTCGACCGCGTCACCTACTACCGCAACGACAAGACCGCGACCCGCGAGACGAACCCGCACGGGTTCCTGGCCGACCCGACCCTGGCCGGCCGCGAGCTGGGTCAGGTGCAGCTGACGGCCTTCCTCGAGACGGGCCAGGTGGTGGACCCGGACGGACCGCTGCCGGTCTTCGAGGTGCCGATCGCCAACGCCGACAACCTCCAGTGCCTGCACTACCCGAACCCGCAGACCGGTCAGCGTGCCTTCCCGCCGGCGGCGGCGGGGGAGTGCCCGGCCCGTCCGGCCGACGCGGTCGTCGCTGCTCCGCCGGCTCCGGGCCAGGGTGGTGCCAGCCCGGCGGCAGATCAGGGCGCTGGTCCGGGTGGTGGCGCGGCGCAGACCGCGGCGGCAGGCGCGCAGAGCAGTGGCTCCGCTGCGGGTGCCCGGTCAGGCACCCTGCCCGCTACGGGCCTGTCGACCGTGTTGCCGCTGGTCGCCGTGCTGGCGGTGCTGGCCGCGGTGGGTCTGCGCCGGCGTCCGGGCTGATCGCCCTACGGCCTCGCGCCGGCATCGGACGGGGAGGGCAGGCCGAGCCTGCTCCCGCCTACGAGGTGGGGCGCTCTCCAGCTCAGCCCCGCAGGCGCAGGCCGCGGGGGGTTGGCCGGAAGCCGGCCTGCTCGAGGGCGAGGCCCAGGGGGGAGGTGAGCGCCGCTTCGCCGTCGGCCTTGGTCACCGTCATCTTGCCCAGCGCCCCGTCGCGCACGGCCAGTGCCAGCGCGTCGACGGCCGGCGCCAGGCTCGAGTCGTCGTCGCGGAACGACAGCAGCGTCTTCCCGCCGCGCTCGACGTAGAGGACGAGCGCGCCGTCCACGAGCACCACCAGGGCGCCGGCCTTGCGAGCCGGCTTGTGCCCGCCGGTGCGCTCGGCGGGGCCCGGCTCGCCCTCGGTGACCTCAGGAGCACGGCGCTCCGGCCACGGCAGCGCGCCGCCGTAGGGGTTCGCCGGGTCGGTCGCGGCCAGCACCACGGCTCGTGCGTCGTCGCGGCGCTTGCGCTGCCGGGCCATCGCCGGGGAGGCCTCCCAACCACCGGGTACGGGGGACTCCCACAGCGGCTCATCGGTCGCCGGGGCCGCGGCGGCCAGAGCGCGCATGCGGTCGACCGCGCCCGGGGCGGCGAACTGCGCGGCGCCGAGGCCCTCGACGAAGTAGCCGCGACGCACCCGACCGGCCTCCTCGAACGCCTTGAGCACGGTGTAGACGGCGGCGAACCCACCCGGGGCCCGCTCGGCCATGACCGCCCCGCGGGTGACGACCCCGTGCCGGTCGAGCAGGGCCTCGGCGAGGGCGTGGGTGCGCCGGGTGGTGTCGGTGTCGCGCTCGGGCAAGCGCGACCACCGACCCGCGACCGCGGGCGATCCGGAGCGGGTGGGCATCACGGGCCGGCCCCGTGAGCCGTAGGCCGACCGGGACCGCTGGCGCACCGGCGCCCGCTTCTGGGTGTGGGCGGTCTTGCCGGAGGCGAGCAGCGCCCGGAGCGGGGCGAGGGTGTCGTTCGTGAGGTGGCCGGACCACACGAGGTCCCACAGCGCCACCGACAGGGCGGTGTCGTCGAGGGACTCGACCCGGTCGGCCAGCTGCCGGAAGAACAGCGCCGAACCCCCGTCGAGCTCGGCCAGCACCCGCTCGTGCAGCGGGGTCGACGACAGCTCGGAGACCGGTGCGAGCAGCAGGTCGGCCGTGTCGGCGAGCTGCAGGCTGACCCAGCCGTCGTTGCCCGGCAACGAGCCCTGACCGGCCCACAGCAGCTCGCCCGAGGCGGTCAGCTCGTCGAGCATCGACGGCGAGTAGCCCGCGACCCGCGAGGGGAGCACCAGGGTCTCGAGCGCCGAGGCCGGCACCGACGCCCCCTGCAGCTGCTCGATCGCGCGCACCAGGGCGTCCATGCCCCGGCTGGTGGACCCGGAGATGCTGTCGCCTCTCCCGCCCACCACCCCCTGCCACTGCGGGAGGAACCGGGCCAGGGCGTCGGGCGGGACCGGCTCGACCTCCTTGCGCAGCTTCGCCAGCGAGCGACGGCGCAGCGAGCGGAGCACTTCCGCGTCGCACCACTCCATACCGCTGCCCCCGGGCCGGAACTCGCCGTGGACGACGCGCCCCGAGGCGGACAGCCGGGCGAGGGCGCCGTCGACGACGGCGACTCCGAAGCCGAACCGGGCCGCGACCTCGGTGGGGTGGAACGGCCCGTGCGTACGGGCGTAGCGGGACACCAGGTCGCCGACCGGGTCCTTGACCGGCTCGAGGAAGGCCTCGGCCACGCCGACCGGCAGGGCAGCCCCGAGGGCGTCGCGCAGCCGCCCGGCGTCCTCGACGGCGACCCACCGCTCCTGGCTCGCGATCCGGACCCGCAGCGCCCGCCGCTGGCCCTCGAGCTCGACCAGGGACGCGGCGTCGGCGCCCCGGGCCAGCACCTCGTCGGTGGTCAGGTCGCCGAGCATGCGCAGCAGGTCAGCCACTCCCTCGATTCCGGCCTTGGCCGTCGTCTCCTGGCGCTCGGGGGTCAGCCGCTGGATCTCGGCCTCGACCTCGGCCATCGCGTCGGCGTCGATCAGCTCACGCAGCTCGGCCTGCCCGAGCAGCTCGGCCAGCAGGGCCGAGTCGAGCGACAGCGCCTGGGCCCGGCGCTCGGCGAGCGGGGCGTCGCCCTCGTACATGAAGGCGCCGATGTAACCGAACAGCAGCGAGCGCGCGAAGGGCGAGGGCTGCTGGGTCTCGACCTCGACCAGGCGCACCTTGCGGGCCTCGACGTCCCTCATCAGCCCGACCAGCCCGGGCACGTCGAAGACGTCCTGCAGCACCTCGCGCATCGTCTCGAGCACCACCGGGAAGCTGCCGTACTGCGCGGCCACGCTGAGCAGCTGGGCCGACCGCTGTCGCTGCTGCCACAGGGGCGTGCGCCGGGTCGGGTTGCGGCGGGGGAGCAGCAGGGCGCGGGCGGCGCACTCGCGGAAGCGGCTGGCGAACAGGGCGCTCCCGCCGACCTCGGCCTGCACGGCGGGCTCGACGTCCTCGGGTGCGAAGACGGCGACCGAGCCCTCCGGCGCGCTCTCGGTCTCGGGCAGGCGCACGACGATGCCGTCGTCGGAGTGCATCGACTGGACGTCGACGCCGTAGGTCTCGCGCAGCCGCGCCGACAGGGCCAGCGCCCAGGGCTGGTTGACCTGCGCGCCGAAGGGCGAGTGGATCGCGAGGCGCCAGTCACCGAGCTCGTCGCGGAAGCGCTCGACCAGGATCGTGCGGTCGTCGGGAAGCGTTCCTGTCGCCTCCCGCTGCTCGGCGAGATAGGCGAGCAGGTTCGCCGACGCCCTCTCGTCGAGCCCGGCGTCGGCCAGTCGCTGCTCGGCCTCCTCGGGGCTCAGTGCGCTCACCTCGCGCAGGAACGCCCCCAGGGCTCGGCCGAGCTCGATCGGTCGACCCGGGGCGTCGCCGTGCCAGTACGGCATGCGACCCGGCTGACCAGGCGCCGGGGTGACCAGCACCCGGTCGTGGGTGATGTCCTCGATCCGCCACGCACTGGACCCGAGCAGGAAGACGTCGCCGACCCGGGACTCGTAGACCATCTCCTCGTCGAGCTCGCCGACCCGGGAGCCCTTTTCGCCCACGAGGAAGACGCCGAACATGCCGCGGTCGGGGATGGTGCCGCCGGAGGTGACCGCGAGCCGCTGCGCACCTGGTCGCCCGGCGAGCGACCCCGTCACCCGGTCCCAGGTGATCCGCGGCCGCAGCTCGGCGAAGTCGTCGCTCGGGTAGCGGCCCGACAGCATGTCGAGCACCGCCTCGAGCGCCGACTGGGGGAGCCCGGCGAAGGGCGCGGCACGGCGTACGACGGCGGCCAGGTCGTCGACCTGCCAGCTCTCGAGTGCGCACATCGCGACGACCTGCTGGGCCAGGACGTCGAGCGGGTTGCGCGGGTAGGTCGTCGCCTCGATGCCGCCGTCCACCATGCGCTCGGCCACCACAGCGCACTGCACGAGGTCGCCGCGGTACTTCGGCAGGATGATCCCGCGGCTGATCGCGCCGACCTGGTGACCAGCACGCCCGACGCGCTGCAGACCGCTCGCCACGCTCGGTGGGGACTCCACCTGGATGACGAGATCGACTGCGCCCATGTCGATCCCGAGCTCGAGGCTGCTCGTGGCGACCACGGCCGGGAGCTGTCCCGACTTCAGCGCCTCCTCGATCTGCATGCGCTGCTCGCGCGAGACTGAGCCGTGGTGGGCCCGGGCGATCTCGACCACCCCTCCGTCGGACGGGCTGCCGTTGCCCCACGCCGCCCGGCCCACGCCGCCCTGCCCGGGGTGCTGCGCCGGGCCCCGGGCGAAGGACAGCCCGTCGGGCTTGATGCCGGACGAGCCGTCGGGCCGGTCGGGCAAGGGCACCGGTCCGACGTCGGGCAGCCCGTAGAGCCGCTCGGTCGCGATCTCGTTCAGGCGGCTGGTGAGCCGCTCGGCCTGGCGACGGCTGTTGGCGAACACGATGGTCGCCCGGTGCTGCTCGACGAGGTCCACGATGCGCTCCTCGATGGCGGGCCAGATCGAGGACGTGGGCTCGGCACCCGCAGCCGACCCCCCGCGCACGGGGCCCGCGGACTCGCCCAGCGCCGACATGTCCTCGACGGGGACGACGACCTGCACCTCGATCGTCTTGGAGCTCGGGGGCTGGACGACGACGACCTCGCGGGAGCCGCCGAGGAAGCGGGCCACCTCGTCGATCGGGCGCACGGTGGCTGACAGCCCGATCCGCTGGGCGGGGGCGTCGAGCAGCTCGTCGAGCCGCTCCAGCGACAGGGCGAGGTGGGCGCCGCGCTTGGTGCCGGACACGGCGTGGACCTCGTCGACGATGACGGTCTCGACGCCGCGCAGGGACTCGCGCGCCGCGCTGGTCAGCACCAGGAACAGGGACTCGGGAGTGGTGATGAAGACGTCCGGCGGGACCTTGTTGAAGCGCCGCCGCTCGTCGGCCGGGGTGTCGCCGGAGCGGATGCCCACCGAGATGTCGGGGACCGGGAGGCCGAGGCGCTGCGACGCCTGGCGGATGCCCGTGAGCGGCGCCCGCAGGTTGCGCTCGACGTCGACGGCGAGCGCCTTCAACGGGCTGACGTAGAGCACCCGGCACCGGTGCCGCGGCTCCTCGGGGACGGGCGTCGAGGCCAGCCGGTCGAGCGACCACAGGAAGGCCGAGAGGGTCTTGCCGCTGCCGGTCGGCGCGACGACCAGCGTGTTGCCACCGGCCGAGATGGCGTCCCACGCGCCCTCCTGGGCAGGCGTCGGGCTCTCGAACGCGCCTGAGAACCACGCCTGGGTCGCGGGGGAGAACCGCTCGAGCGCGCTCATCGCCCCATTGTCGTCCGGGGCACCGACAGTCACCTCTCGAACGCGGAAGCGGTCAGGCGTCGGGGTGCTTGGCCAGCCAGGAACGGACGTACGAGCACTGCGCGTCGATCGTCAGCGACTGCTCGCGGGCCCACGCCACCGCGGTCCGGGTCAGCTCGCCGGCGATGCCCTGGCCCTCCAGCTCCCGCGGGACCACCGTGTGCGGCATGACCACGGTGTCGCCGTGCACCTCGTAGGCGAGGAAAGCGGTCTGGCCCTCCACCTCGGCCTCGAAGCGGGAGCGCTCGGGGACGTTCTCGACCTGCACCGGCATCAGCTCTTGCCTCCGGGGAGCTTGCGCACCAGCGTCGCGGCGAGGACGTAGACAACGGCCGCCAGTGCGTAGTTCACGATCGTCTGGCGCTCGGGGTCCTGCTGGGTGAACACGTCCTTGAACGGCCCGGCGGCTGCTTCCGCCAGCTCGAGCACGTTGCGGACGATCACGTTGCCGGGGTTGCTCGGCGCGAGGGTGAGCACGATGCCCAGCACCATGATCAGCGCCAGGACGAGGAAGACGAGGCGGGCCACCCGGTAGACGGTCGCCAGGACCCGCCTGCCGGCCGCCGCCCCGTCTCGCGGCCTGCGCTCTCGGGGCGGGGCCTTCCCCTCGTCGGGCCCGTGCCCGGTTGGGCGTGGCTTCCCCCGGTCGCCGAGGACGCGGTCGTCGAGCTTCTGCAGGGAACCGGGCAGGCGCATGATCCCTCCCTGCCCGTGCGCGCGGCCGCCATGCCCGGCGGGACGGACGGGTTCGCCGCCGGCGAGGCGTCCTCGACACCGGCAGCTCGTCATGCGCCCCGAGGCGGGCAGTCCCTAGGCTCGTCCCCGTGCGGCTGACCGAGTTCTGGAGGCGGATGGAGGACCGGTTCGGTGCTGCCTACGCCCGGTCGTACGCCACGGACCAGGTGCTGGCGACGCTCGGCCACCGGACGGTGCAGCGCGCGCTCGACGACGGCGACGACGTCAAGTCGGTCTGGCGCGCCGTGTGCGAGGCGCTGGAGGTGCCGGCGGCCGAGCGCTGAGCCGACCGGTGGCCTCCGCTGCCGGGAGGGCTGCCCCAGCCGGTCCGGTCACAGCCGGCGTTGTCCGCGGGCGCGGTCGGCGTTCACGGCGCCAGAGATGACAGGGCGCCGGTCCTGCCCCGCGTGTCGCGCGCGATCGAACAGGTGTTCGGGCTAGCGTACGAGAGGTCCGGGTGCCCACAGAGCCGTGGCAGGTCTCGCCGACTGTCAGAGGTCGCTCCTAGCGTCACCGCCGATCGGACCGCAGCACGAGCGTCGAGCTCGTCGACACCTGGAGAGACCCCATGGCTGGACCAGACCGCGAGAAGGCCCTCGAGATGGCCCTCGCTCAGATCGACAAGAGCTTCGGCAAGGGCTCGGTCATGCGGCTCGGTGACGAGGTGCGCGTGCCGATCGGGGTCATCCCGACCGGCTCCATCGCGCTCGACGTGGCCCTCGGCATCGGCGGCCTGCCGCGCGGGCGCGTCGTCGAGATCTACGGCCCCGAGTCCAGCGGCAAGACCACGGTGGCCCTGCACGCGGTGGCCAACGCCCAGGCCGCCGGCGGGATCGCGGCCTTCATCGACGCCGAGCACGCCCTCGACCCCGAGTACGCCAAGGCCCTGGGGGTCGACACCGACGCCCTGCTGGTCTCCCAGCCCGACACGGGGGAGCAGGCCCTCGAGATCGCCGACATGCTGGTGCGGTCAGGGGCGCTCGACATCATCGTCATCGACTCCGTCGCAGCCCTGGTGCCCCGCGCCGAGATCGAGGGCGAGATGGGTGACAGCCACGTCGGCCTGCAGGCCCGCCTGATGAGCCAGGCGCTGCGCAAGATGACCGGCGCGCTGAGCAACACCGGCACGACGGCGATCTTCATCAACCAGCTGCGCGAGAAGATCGGGGTGATGTTCGGCTCACCCGAGACCACCACGGGTGGCAAGGCGCTGAAGTTCTACGCCTCCGTCCGGATCGACGTCCGCAGGATCGAGACGCTCAAGGACGGCACGGATGCGGTCGGCAACCGCACCCGGGCCAAGATCGTCAAGAACAAGGTCGCGCCGCCGTTCAAGCAGGCCGAGTTCGACATCATCTACGGGCACGGCATCAGCCGTGAGGGCTCGCTGGTCGACGTGGGCGTGGAGCACGGCATCGTGCGCAAGTCGGGCGCTTGGTACACCTACGAGGGCGACCAGCTCGGTCAGGGCAAGGAGAACGCACGGGCGTTCCTGCGCGACAACCCCGACCTCGCCGACGAGATCGAGAAGCGCATCAAGGAGAAGCTCCACGTCGGTCCTCAGGTCGACGCCGAGGGCGACCTGGTCGCACCCGTGCCCGTCGACCTCTGACCCTGGGAGTGGGCGGCAAGGACCCAGGCGACGCGGACCCGGTCGACCGGGCTCGTCAGATCTGCCTGAACCAGCTCGAGTATGCCCCTCGCACGCGGGCCGAGCTGGCGGCCACTCTGCGCAAGAAGGGCATCGAGCAGGACGTCGCCGACTCGGTCCTGCGCCGGTTCACCGAGGTCGGCATGATCGACGACGCCCTGTTCGCGCAGATGTGGGTCAGCTCGCGCCAGCGGAGCAAGGGCCTGGCCACGCGGGCGCTGCAGCAGGAGCTGCGGCGCAAGGGGGTCGACGACGAGTCGATCATCGGCGCGCTCGCGACGATCGAACCCGACGTCGAGCTCGCGGCAGCCCGCACGCTGGTGGACCGCAAGCTCGCGTCCACGCGGGGGCTGGCGACCCAGGCTCGCATCCGCCGCCTCGCGGGCATGCTGGCCCGCAAGGGCTACCCCGCGGGTACCGCGTTCCGGGTCGTGCGTGAGGCCCTGACCGACGAGGCCGAGAGCGTCCAGGCGCTGGCCTCAGAGGACGACCTCGACGCCCTGCTCGCCGAGGAGCAGGCGCTCGACGAGCTGGGCTGAGAGCACCGGTCCGAGCCGGGGCGGGGTAGACCCCTTCGGCTCGGGCAGGATGCCCGCGTGATGTCCCCACCCGCCCCTGCCCCTGGCGCCCTGCTCCCCGATGCCCTGACGGCTCTGCGTGACCGGGTCGCGTCGGCCTCCCTGCGGTTGCAGACGCCGGGCAGCGCGGCGAGTTCGCGCGACGCCAAGGCCGTCGTGGACCAGATCGACGACTACCTGCTCCCTCGGCTGCTCGACCTCGACGCCCCGCTGCTCACCGTCGTGGGCGGCTCGACCGGGGCCGGCAAGTCCACCCTGGTCAACAGCATCATCGGCGCCCCGATCACGGCCGCCGGGGTGCTCCGGCCGACGACGCGGGCGCCGGTCCTGGTGTGCGCCACCGCCGACCGGGCGGCGTTCTCGGGCGACCGGGTCCTGCCGGGCCTCGCCCGCGAGACCGGGGCCGACACCGGTCAGAGCGCCGACTCCGGCTCGGTGCGCCTCGTCGTGCGCGACGACGTACCGCCGGGACTCGCCCTCCTGGACGCCCCGGACGTCGACTCCGTCGTCACGGCCAACCGCGACCTCGCGGCCCAGCTGCTCGCAGCCGCGGACCTGTGGGTCTTCGTGACGACCGCCGCCCGCTACGCCGACGCCGTCCCGTGGGACCTGCTGCGCACCGCCCAGGAGCGCGGCACGGCCCTGGCAGTGGTCCTCGACCGGGTCCCGCCCGAGGCCACCACCGAGGTGACGGACGACCTCGCCGGCATGCTCCAGCGAGCCGGCCTTCCCGGTACGCGGCTGTTCGTCGTCGAGGAGCGGCCGCTGGTCGACGGGCTGCTCGCCGAGGAGCAGATCGCCCCGCTGCGCAGCTGGCTCCACCGCCTTGCCGCCGACCAGGGGGAGCGGGCCGCCGTCGTGCGCCAGACCCTGCACGGCGCGCTCGAGAGCCTCGAGGGCCGGGTGGCCGGGATCGTCGCTGCCGTCGAGGGGCAGGAGGCGGCGGCTGCGGCCCTGCACGCCGCTGCTGCTGCCGCCTACGAGAACGCGCGCGACGGCGTGGACGACGGCGTGCGCAGCGGTGCCCTGCTGCGCGGCGAGGTCCTCTCCCGCTGGCAGGAGTTCGTGGGGACCGGCGAGTGGATGCGGAGCCTGCAGGCCCAGGTCGGGCGGCTTCGCGACCGGATCACCGCCGGCCTCACCGGGCGACCGCTGCCGGGGGAGGACCTCAAGGTCGCCCTCGAGTCCAGCGTCGAGCAGCTGCTCCGGGCCGAGGCCGACCGGGCCGCCGAGCGCACGGTCACCGCCTGGCGTGCCCTGCCTGGTGGGCCGGCACTGCTCGGAGACCGGGCGCGGGAGCTCGAGACGGTCTCCGCCCCGTTCGCCGACGCCGCCCGCAGCGAGGTCCGCGGATGGCAGGGGCACGTGCTCGAGCTCGTGCGGACCGAGGGCCAGGGCAAGCGCACCACGGCGCGCTTCCTGTCGTTCGGCGTCAACGGCGCCGGCCTGGTCGTGATGGTCGCCGTCTTCGCCCACACCGGCGGCCTGACAGGAGGCGAGGTGGCTGTGGCCGGCGGCACCTCGGCGCTCGGCCAGCGGGTGCTGGAGGCGGTCTTCGGCGATGCCGCCGTCCGTTCGCTCGCCGACCGCGCCCGAGAGGACCTGAGGGTCCGGGCCGACCGGCTGCTCGACGTGGAGCGCGCGCGCTTCGACGAGCTGGTCGCCGAGGCGGCTCCGGCGCGCGGCACCGCCACCGGGCTCCAGGAGGCGACCCTGGCCGTGGCCTCCGCGCGACGGGCGCTCGCGTGAGG
>JAOPWP010000065.1 GCA_025965615.1 Frankiales bacterium | reverse complement strand
AGCTCGTGGCGGCCGGCCGGAACGCCCAGGAGCTGGCCCGTACGGAGTTCGACTGGGACCGCACCGCGGCCAGCCTGCTCCGTGCCCTCAGCCGGGCTCGTCAGTCGATCGGCTGAGCTCTCGCCGCCGTGCCCGGGACCCATTGCTTCATCGGCTCGTCCGGGCGGCTGGGCGTGTCCAGTGGCAAGCGACTCCTAGCGGCTCAGGTGTTCGCACGTCGAGGGGCGGCGCAGCGGGGTACGTGCCGCTCCCGATGTTGCTTGGGCAGTAGACCCGGCACTAGCGTGCGCCTCGTGAAGCGACTCGTTGACGCGCCTGCCGGCCGCTGCGTGCTGCACACCTGGGGCGGCAACGGCTGGCAGTTCACAGAGGTCACCGTCTTCGGCGCCGACGGCTACTCGGTGCGCGAGGACATGTGCGGTGGGACCGACCCTGAGCCGTTGGGCTCGTTCATCAGTCGACTGACGGGGCTGGCGGGGCCGGAAGCGGACGTCATCGCCGCTGAGACGACTTCTCGCTGGCGCGACAGCGGAGAGGAAGCGGAGCAGGGCCGACAGGGCCGCAGACTTCTCATGTTGGTCAAGGGCACGATTGTGGGAGGCGCTTCCGCAGCCGCGGCGGTTGCAGTCGGTGTGCACATGGCAGAACGGCGGCGACGAGCCTCATAGGTGCGACGAGGCCCGGATGTGCCGTGGGCTGTCCCGCACTCAGGTCGAGGGTGGCCATACGGTCAGCTCATGGCCTCCCACTTCGGTCGGCGGTGTCGCGGGTGTCGTAGGCACGTCGCTGGCGGGCTTCGGAGCGCCCGCACTCAGTCTCAGGCGGAGCGACCGAGCCTGGCTGCGGACGGAGCGCGTCGCCCTCTACACCGGCGGCGGTGACGCTGCCGTGGGAGCAGCGGGACGGACACCCGGGGACGGCCAACCTGCTGGTGATCAGCCGTCCGGAGGCCCAGGACAAGGCGAAGCGGGCCGTCGACACGCTCTTCGAGAGGCTCGATGAGGTAGCCGACGACCCGCTGTGTGGCCCAGATGTGGCCCGAGAGGCCCCCTGACCGGCGAAACCGCAGGTCAGAGGGCTAGCAGCTCAGATGTCGTAGTACAGGTCGAACTCGTACGGGTGCGGACGGAGCCGGAGGGCGTCGATCTCGGTCTCGCGCTTGTAGGCGATCCACGTCTCGATCAGGTCGGCGGTGAACACGCCACCCTCGAGCAGGTAGTCGTGGTCGGCCTCGAGCGCGTCGAGCACCGCGTCGAGCGAGGCGGGCACCTGGGCGACGTTGGCCAGCTCCTCCGGCGGCAGCTCGTAGAGGTCCTTGTCGACCGGGGTCGGCGGCTCGATCTTGTTCCGGATGCCGTCGAGGCCGGCCATCAGCATGGCCGAGAACGCCAGGTAGGGGTTCGACGACGGGTCGGGGCAGCGGAACTCGAGCCGCTTGGCCTTCGGGTTCGACCCGGTGATCGGGATGCGGATGCAGGCCGAGCGGTTGCGCTGGCAGTAGACCAGGTTGACCGGGGCCTCGAAGCCGGGCACCAGGCGGTGGTAGCTGTTGACCGTCGGGTTGGTGAAGGCGAGCAGCGACGGCGCGTGCTTGAGCAGGCCGCCGATGTAGTGGCGAGCCATGTCCGACAGGCCCGCGTAGCCGACCTCGTCGTAGAACAGCGGCGAGCCGTCGGCCCACAGCGACATGTGGCAGTGCATCCCGGAGCCGTTGTCGCCCATGACCGGCTTGGGCATGAAGGTGACCGTCTTGCCCGCGGCGTGGGCGGTGTTCTTGATGATGTACTTGAACAGCATCAGGTTGTCGGCGCTCTCGAGCAGCGTGCCGAAGCGGTAGTTGATCTCCGCCTGACCGGCCGAGCCGACCTCGTGGTGACCGCGCTCGACGACCATGCCGGCCGCCTCGAGGTGGACGGCCATCTCGTCACGCAGGTCGGCGTAGTGGTCGGTGGGCGACACGGGGAAGTAGCCGCCCTTGGTGCGCGGCTTGTAGCCGAGGTTGCCGCCGTCCTCCTCCTTGCCGGAGTTCCACGCAGCAGCCTTCGCGTCGATGGCGTAGAAGCTGCCTTCGTGCTTGGAGTCGAAGCGCACGGAGTCGAAGATGTAGAACTCCGCCTCGGCGCCGAAGAAGGCGGTGTCGGCGATGCCGGTGCCCTTGAGGTAGGCCTGGGCCTTCTTCGCCACGTTGCGCGGGTCACGCGAGTTGTCCTCACCCGTGAGCGGGTCGTGGATGAAGAAGTTGAGGATCAGCGTCTTGCGCTTGCGGAACGGGTCGATCCGCGCGCTCGTCGGGTCCGGCAGCAGCAGCATGTCTGACTCGTGGATCTCCTGGAACCCGCGGATCGACGAGCCGTCGAAGCCCAGGCCGTCGTCGAACACGTCCTGGTTGAACGAGCCAGCCGGCACGGTGAAGTGCTGCATCACGCCCGGCAGGTCGCAGAAGCGGACGTCGACCATCTCGACGCCCTCGCTCTCGATGTAGCTCAGGACCTCGTCGGCACTGGTGAACAAGGACGTCCTCCGGGGGACTCAGGGACACGACGGCGGGCGCCGTGTACGTGGGGGGCGTGCGGGTGCGGCTCGTCCGAAGATTAGCCACCAGGCGTGACTCCGCCGTGTCCCGGGTGTTTCCCTCGTGTTACGCCACGCTCAGGCAGGCCGGTCCGGGCCCCCACCACTAGCCTCAAGCGCATGGCGAGGTGGACCGGCACGTGGTTGTCCGGGCTGGGCGCCGCCGGCTACGCGGACGCGCAGCAGGACCGTTGGCGCGGAGAGCGGCTGGGGCTGCCCGCTTCGGGGGCCGGCTCGATCGCCTCGACGGGTGCCCGGTTCGTGTCGTTCCTGCTCGACATCGCCGCTGCTGCGCTGATCGGCGGGGTGCTCCGGGTGATCGTCGAGGACCCGAGCGCGGGACAGCGGAACCTGGCCGGGAACGTCGCGTTCGCCCTGCAGGTGCTGCTGCTGACCGCACTGACCGGCCAGTCGATCGGCATGCGGGTGATGCGCCTGCAGGTCGTCCGCCTGGATCAGCGCGACGCGGCGCCCGGCTTCCTGCCGGCGGCCATCCGTACGGCCCTGCTGGTGCTGCTCGTGCCGGCCATGGTCACCGACCGCGACGGGCGCGGCCTGCACGACAAGGCTGCCGGCACGATGGTGCTGCGGACCAGGGGCGCTCCGGACCTCGAGCGCTAGCGCCGCTGCATGCGGGTCGGCATCGGGCCCTTCGGCACGGGCAGCGTCGCGCCCCCCATGGCCTTGAGCTTGCGGTCGAGCTCGTTGACCTGCTTGCCCTTGATGTTGCGCGGCAGCTTGAGAAAGTGCTTCTCCAGGCCCTTGAGCGGCACCTGCCCCTCGCCGTCACCCACCTGCACCTCGTAGACCGGGACGTCACCGATCCACCGCGACAGGGCCCGCTTCTGGCTGACGATGAGGCCCCGAGTGCGGCTGGCCGAGCCCTCGGCGACCAGGACGACGCCCGGCAGGCCGATGACCCGGTGGAGCAGGTCCTGCTCCCGGTTGAACCCCACGGCCGGCGTCACGCGCCAGTCGCCGCGCATGTTGGTCAGGACCGCCGCTGCCGCGCCGAGCTGTCCTTCGACCTGCGAGTAGGCGGTGGCCTGCACCCGCTTGCCGAAGACGAAGGCCGTGGCGAGCAGGCCGACCATGAAGCCGAGGCTGCCCAGCAGGAAGGGGTGGTCGATCAGCAGGCCGACGGCCAGCAGCAGCAGGAAGGGCGTGAAGAAGGCGATCAGCAGGAACGGGATGATCTTGGGGTCGTTCTGCCGGGTGACGGAGAAGGCCTGCTTGACCTGCTTGAACCGTGCCCCCCTCGGCAGCTTCTGCTTTGCCGGGGACGTGCTGCCCTTGAGCCCCTTGCCGCCCTTCGCACCCGCAGGGGCCTTGCGCCCGGGGCCCGTCGCAGCATCGACCTTCTGAGAGCGCTTTCGCAGTGCCATGCGGCAAGGATAGGTGTCAGGCGCCGTCAGGAGCCGAGCGCCGCGGGGCCGGAGCCGCCGCCGCTCGAGGTCCCGCCCTGGGCCGCGCGGCGGGCGCGGCGGGCCGTCTCGACC
>JAOPWP010000043.1 GCA_025965615.1 Frankiales bacterium | reverse complement strand
GCTCACGGCGCTGTCGAACGTGCGGGACGACGTCAGGACGGCGCTCGTCAGCTTCGAGCGGGTCTTCGAGGTGCTCGACCTCGAGCCGATGGTGGCCGAGAAGCCCGACGCGGTAGCCCTCCCGCGGGGCGCAGCCTCGGTGGAGTTCGACGACGTGGTGTTCTCCTATCCCACGGCCGAGCAGGTCTCGCTGGCCTCGCTCGAGTCGGTCGCCGTCCTCGACAGCTCACCGTCCTCGACCGTGCTCCACGGCGTGTCGTTCCGGATCGAGCCCGGCCAGCTGGTCGCCCTGGTCGGCCCGTCGGGTGCCGGCAAGACCACCATCAGCCAGCTCGTCACGCGGATGTACGACGTGGACTCGGGCTCCGTCCGCATCGGCGACAGGGACGTCCGCGACGTCACGATGCAGTCGTTGCGGGACACCGTGGGGGTCGTGACGCAGGACGCCCACATGTTCCACGACAGCGTCCGGGCCAACCTGCTCTACGCCGACCCTGCCGCGACCGACGCGATGCTGTGGGAGGCGCTCGACGCGGCCCAGGTGGGCTCGCTCGTCCGGAGCCTGCCCGACGGCCTCGACACGCTGGTCGGCGACCGCGGCTACCGGCTCTCCGGAGGCGAGAAGCAGCGCATGGCGATCGCCCGGCTGCTGCTCAAGGCGCCTGGAGTGGTCGTGCTCGACGAGGCGACGGCCCACCTCGACTCGGAGTCCGAGGCCGCTGTGCAGCGGGCCCTGTCGACGGCCTTGGTCGGGCGCACGTCGCTGGTGATCGCCCACCGGTTGTCGACGGTCCGTCAGGCCGACCAGATCCTGGTCGTCCAGGACGGCCGGGTCGTGGAGCGGGGGCGGCACGACGAGCTGCTCGCGCAGTCCGGCCTCTACACCGAGCTCTACCGCACCCAGTTCGAGAAGCAGGCCGAGGGAGCGCCCGGGCTGGCGGTCGAGCCCGTCTAGCCGGCCCCGCCGGGCTGGCCGCCCCCGACACCGCCCAGCGCCTCGTCCTCGTTCATCTGCTCGGGGTCGCTCGAGGCCGGGGGGTCCTCCGTCCCGAGCTCCGAGGGGTCGACCGTGATGTCCGTGCCCTGGCCGATGGGGGAGCGCTCTGGAGGCTGCGTCATGGTCCAGCCCTACCCGGGGGGTGCGGCGGCACGCACCTGGGGCAGGGTTCATCCCATGGCGAACCTCGTGCTCGGCCCCTTGCTGCGCTACGTCGGTCAGACGGCTGCGACCGTCTGGGTGGAGACGGACGCTCCTTGTGAGGTCGGGGTGCTCGGCTGCAGTACCCGGACCTTCGGCGTCGCGGGGCACCACTACGCCCTCGTCGTCTGCGACGGCCTCGAGCCGGGCACGACCACGCCGTACGAGGTGACCATCGACGGCTCGGTCGCCTGGCCCGAGCCGGACTCGACGCTGCCGGCTCCCACCGTGCGGACGGCTCCGGCTGACGGCGACGACCGGTTCCGGCTGCTGTTCGGCTCGTGCCGGGTCACCCGGCCGCACGAACCGCCGTACACCCTGGCCAAGGGGGACGAAGCCGTCGGCGTCGACGCCCTCCACGCCTACGCGCGGCGCATGCTGACCGTCGACCCGGACGACTGGCCCGACGCGCTGCTGCTCGTCGGGGACCAGGTCTACGCCGACGAGCTCTCGCCCCAGACGCTCGCCTACATCGAGCGCACCCGCGGCACCGACGAGCCGCCGGGGGAGGGGGTGGCCAACTTCGAGGAGTACACCGTGCTCTACCAGGAGGCGTGGAGCGACCCGGTGATCCGCTGGGTGCTGGCCACCATCCCCAGCGCGATGATCTTCGACGACCACGACATCCACGACGACTGGAACACCTCGGCGGTCTGGCGCAAGCAGATGCAGGCCACGTCGTGGTGGCAGGACCGCATCGAGGGCGGCCTGATGTCCTACTGGATCTACCAGCACCTGGGCAACATGTCCCCGGACCAGCTGGAGGACGACGAGGTCTGGGCGCGCCTGCGCGACTGCGGCGACGACGACGTGGCCGGCGACGCCGTCCTGCGGGGACACGCCGTGAGGGCCGACGCCGAGGCCGACGGCGGCAAGGGCGTCCGGTGGAGCTACCGGCGCGACTACGGCGATGTCAGGCTGCTGGTGCTGGACTCGCGGGGCGGCCGGGTCCTCGAGACCGGCGAGCGTTCGATGGTGGACGAGGCCGAGTGGACGTGGATCGTCGAGCAGACCAGGGACTGCTCGTCGCACCTGCTGATCGCCTCCTCGCTGCCGATCCTGCTCCCACCCGCGATCCACGGGCTGGAAGCGTGGAACGAGGCGGTGTGCGACGGCGCGTGGGGCGAGCGGTGGAAGGACTGGGGCGAGAGAATCCGCCAGGGCGCCGACCTCGAGCACTGGGCGGCCTTCCGGCGCAGCTGGGACGCCCTGATGCAGCTGGTCTCCGACATCGGGTCCGGCAAGTGTGGCCCCGCGCCGGCCTCCATCACGTTTCTCGGCGGTGACGTCCACTTCTCCTACCTGGCCGAGGCGGAGTTCCCCCTGGCCGACGGCGTCACGAGCCGGGTGCACCAGGCGGTGTGCTCCCCGGTGCGCAACCCGGTGAACAAGCCGGTCCAGATCGGCGACCGCTTCGCCCGCACCGGCCCGGGTCGGATCGTCGGCCGGGCCCTCGCGCGCAGTGCGGGGGTGCCCCGCCCCGGCGTGCGCTGGCGGCTCAAGCAGCGGCCGCGCTTCGACAACGAGATCGGCGCGATCGAGATCTCGGGCCCGGCCGCCCGGTTCCGCCTGGAGAAGGCGGTACCGGGGGACCCCGACGAGGCGCTCGAGGTCGTCATGGACCGCCAGCTGTCCTTCTAGCGCCCCCGCGTCAGGCGGTCAGGCGCCGGCGAGCTCCGGGGACGGCAGGACCACGGTGCGTACGCCGATGCCCTTCTCCATGTCGCCGAAGGCGGTGTCGATCTCGTCCAGGCCCACCCGGTTGCTGATGAGCGCGCCGAGGTCGAGCCGGCCCTCCTGGGCGTGGCGGAGGATGGTGGGGATGTCGGCCAGCGGGTCGGTGGAGCCGTAGACGCAGCCCTGGATCGTGCGGGCGAAGTGGAAGAGCTCCAGCGCGGTGAAGCTGACCTGCTGCTCCTTGCCGCCGATCCCGACGATCGTCGTG
>JAOPWP010000031.1 GCA_025965615.1 Frankiales bacterium | reverse complement strand
GCTCACGGTCGGCGAGACCGTCGACAGCGCGGCCTGGTGGTTCCTGACGCTCGAGCGCACCGCGCAGTCGCAGCTGATGGCCTACTCCGCTGCAGCCGGGCTCGGGAGCAAGCCGATCCAGATCGATCCCGCAGAGGCCGAGGCGACGCGCGGCCAGGTGGGCTTCGAGCTCGCCGGGTGGTTCCAGTTCCAGCCCATCTGGGAGCGGATCAGCCGGGACCAGCCGGACATCTTCGACTAGCCCCCGGAACAGCGACCCGAAGGTAGGTTTCCCCGGACGCTGCTCTCGACGGCAGGTCGCCGAAGGCTCAAGGGCTGATGTCCGTGCGCCGAGGGCACCACTACCGTCGCGTGACTCCTGGGAGAACTGACATGCGCTCTTCGTCCGTCGACGTCCTCGTGACGGGAGCCGGTGGCTTCATCGGGGGTCACCTGGTCGCCGACCTCGTGCGGCAGGGGGCCAGCGTCCGGGCGGTCGACCGCAAGCCCGTCGCCGAGTGGTACCAGGTCAGCCCCGAGGCGCAGAACGACGTCGCGGACCTGTCCCTGCTCGAGGCTGCGCGCACGGCGGTCGCCGGCAGCCGGGTCGTCTACAACCTGGCGGCGGACATGGGCGGCATGGGCTTCATCGAGGCCAACAAGGCGTTGTGCATGCTGTCGGTCCTGACCAGCACCCACGTGCTCCAGGCGGCCCGGGAGGCGGAGGTCGAGCGCTTCTTCTACTCCTCCTCGGCGTGCGTCTACGCGGCGGACAAGCAGACCGACCCCGACATCACGGCGCTGCGGGAGCAGGACGCCTACCCGGCGATGGCCGAGGACGGCTACGGCTGGGAGAAGCTGTTCAGCGAGCGGATGGCCTGGCACTTCCTCGAGGACTTCGGCCTGCAGACCAGGGTGGCGCGCTACCACAACGTCTACGGTCCGCACGGCACGTGGAGCGGTGGCCGCGAGAAGGCGCCGGCCGCGATCTGCCGCAAGGTGATCACGTCGAAGGTCAGCGGCGACCACACGATCTCGATCTGGGGCGACGGCCAGCAGAGCCGCAGCTTCATGTACATCGACGACTGCGTGCAGGGCACCCAGATGATCGCCGCAGGTGAGTCGGCGCAGCCGGTCAACCTCGGCAGCTCCGAGCTCGTGACGATCAACCAGCTGGTCGACATCGTGGAGGACATCGCCGGCGTCCGGCTGCGCCGCGAGCACGACCTGTCTGCCCCTCAGGGCGTGCGTGGTCGCAACAGCGACAACGAGATGATCCAGCAGATCTACGGGTGGCAGCCGAGCATCAGCCTGCGCGACGGACTCGAGAAGACGTACGCGTGGATCTACGACCAGGTGATGGCCGGCGAGCTGGCCTCGGCCTGACCCGGTCGTCCCGCCCCGGCCCGACCGGCCCGCGCGCTCAGCCTGGCACCTCGGTCCACCGGGTGGCGGTGTAATGGTCCACTGTGGACTCGGGCCGACCCTGGGCGACCGCGCGCAGCGCCAGCAGGACCGACCGCCCCACGGACTCCCTGGCGAACAGCTTCCGTGCTGCAGCAGGATCGCGGCGTTGGGTGGCCACCGCCTCGAAGGCGGCCTGGACCTGCGCCGGGTCGTCGGCGTCGTCCACGATGACGCCGGACCCCAGCGCCCGTACGACCTCCTCGAAGTGGCTCGACCGCGTCGAGATCGTGGGCAGGCCGAGCAGCGCGGCCTCCCGCAGCACCCGCGGCTGACCGTCCCAGCGGCTCAGCAGGACGACTGCGCGGGAGCGCAGGAGCTCCGCGACCAGCGCCGCGCCTCGGCTGTCCTGGTCCCAGTGCAGGAGGCCCTCGTCGTGGAGCGGTCCGAGGCGGCTGGGTCGCGGCTGTCCCTCGTCAGCGGCGTAGAGGACGACGGCGGGGCGCGGCAGCACGTCCGCGCAGGCGTCGAGCCAGCCGCAGATGCGGTCGATGCCCTTGCGCCAGCTGTCGAGCCGGCTGACGAAGGCCAGGGGCCCGTCGGCACCTCCCGGCAGCCCTGCGGAGACGTCATCCACGAGCGCGTCGGCGAGGGCCGTCCGGGGCGCGGGAAGGGGCACGAAGGAGCACCGCCCGACCGGCAGCCTCGCCTGGAGCGCCTCCTCCCTCGACTGCACGACGTACGCCGTCGTCACGGCACGCCAGGCGACCCTGAGCACGCGCACCCCGTACGGCTTGAACCTCCGGAAGGCCGGCGCCCTCGTCCGGAACCACGAACCGCTGGCGAAGTCGTTCCCGAGCATGGACATCGGGGTCAGGACCACGCGGGTCCCCCTCAGCCGTAGCGCGACGGCAAGCAGCAGGTGCACGTGCGGCAGGATCATGTGGACATGCGCGACGTCCCAGCGCCGGCGCAGGGCCGCCAGCACCCCGCCGCAGGGGACGTAGACCAGCTGTCCGTCCTCGTCCCAGCGCGTGCCGTAGAGCACCCGGCCGTCGGTGGCGCACACCGTCGAGCCCTCGGCCTCCGCGGCCCGTACGAGACCGGCGATGGTCTCGTAGATCTCGAGGTGCTCGACCTCGCGGCGGTGCAGCCACACGTGGACGACCAGCACCTGCACCGGGCCCTCGCCGCTCACCTGCGGGCCGGCCTTTCCCGCAGGTGGGACGCGAGGCGCAGGGCGAGGGCGAGGATCGTCAGGGTCGGGTTGGCGTAGCCGCTGGTCGGGAAGACGCTGCTCCCCGTCACGTAGAGGTTGCTCATGCCGTGCACCCGTCCCGCCGGGTCGACGACGCCCTGCCGCGGCTCCCTGGCCATGCGGGTGGTCCCCATGTGGTGCCACTGCCCGCGGACGTCAGCCGCCGGGGCCTCCTCACCGAGCAGCCGGGTGATCCGGCCGAGCCCCGCTGTCTCGAACGCCGTTGCCACGACGTCCTGGGCGCGCCGAAGGGAGACGCGGTCGAGCTCGCTCAGCTGCCAGTCGAGGACAGCCGTCGGCACCCCCAGGGCATCGCGGCGCCTGCCGTCGAGTCGCACCCGGGACAACGGGTTGGGAGCCTGTTCCGCCATGCAGCGCAGCTGTCGCAGCACGGGCGGCGCCACGGGCCGTCCCCGCCGACCGGCCAGGACTTCACCGGCGACCCGGGCGACGTGCGGCGCACCCCGCACGACGTTCCCAGCGTGCCGGGTGAGGCCCCCTGGCACCGGCCGGTCACGGAGGGCGTGCTTGAGGCTCACGACGGACGCCACCGCCGCCGAGGCGCGCGAGCGGCTCATGGGGTCCAGGAAGAAGGTCGTGTTGAGCAGCCCCTGCTTCCGGACGACCTCCGGCGATGGGGCGATCTTCGCGTGGACGCACGAGCCGTCGACCTCGAGGGCGTCGTAGAGCGTGTCGCTGCCGGCGAGCCCGCGGGCCGAAGGCGACCAGTCGCCGGACCGCACGGCGAGGTGCTCCTGGAAGAAGCGTCCGACCAGGTCGTGCTGGTTGCCCACGCCCGAGGCACTGCGCGACGTGCTGGCGAGCAGCAGCCGGGCGTTGTCGATCCCCCCGCAGGCGAGGACGTACCGCCCCGCCTCCACGCGGAACGTGTGGCCCGGACGCGAGGCGACGGCCACGCTGCTCACCTCGCAGGGCGCGTCGTCCGTGCGGAGCTCGGTGACCGTGGCGTGGACCATGACGCGCAGGCCCGGGTCGGCCGCGAGCTCGCCGGCCAGCTTCTGGAAGGCCTCCG
>JAOPWP010000158.1 GCA_025965615.1 Frankiales bacterium | reverse complement strand
TTGTGTCGATCCGACCGATCGACAGACAGCTAGTCCGGGACGACCAGGTCCGGCGGCGGCGTCGTGGGCCCGGCACCGGTCCCTGGGACCGCCTGGCTGGTGAGCGCGGTCGCGATGGCCTCAGCCTCGGCCGAGGTCGGGCCGGGCTGCGGCACGAACATGGCGGCCCGGTAGTAGCGGAGCTCCTGGACCGACTCGAGGATGTCGGCGAGGGCGCGGTGGCCGCCCCCCTTCTTCGGAGCGTTGAAGTAGACCCGCGGGTACCACCGGCGGGCGAGCTCCTTGATCGAGCTGACGTCGACCATGCGGTAGTGCAGCCACTCGTCGAGCTCGGCCATGTCCCGCGTGAGGAAGGCCCGGTCGGTGCCGATCGAGTTCCCGCACAGCGGGGCCTTCTTGGCCTCGGGCACCCACTGCTTGACGTAGGCGAGGACCTGCTGCTCCGCCTGCTCCAGCGAGACGGTGGAGGCCAGGACCTCCTCGGTCAGGCCCGAGCTGGCGTGCATCTCCCGTACGACGTCGGGCATGCGCTCGAGCTGCTCGGCGGTGGCACCGATGACGATGTCGATGCCGTCGCCGAGGACGTTCAACTCGGAGTCGGTGACCAGCGCGGCGATCTCGATGAGCAGGTCGTCGCCGAGGTCGAGCCCGGTCATCTCGCAGTCGATCCACACCAGCCGGTCGCTCATGGGGGCAGGCTACGTGGCCGAACGTTCCCGAGGCTGCCAAGATCGCGACATGCGCTGGTACCGGTTGGCCCTGCTGCTCGCCGTCACCGGTTGCGGCGGGGCAGCGGCCTGCCCCGACCTGGTCGGCTGCTCGTCCCAGCTGACTGTCCGGCTCCCTGCCGGGACTGCGGCCGCAGAGGCATGCGTGGCCGGCGTGTGCTCGACGACCGTCGTGCGCAGTGAGCTGCTGGTGCCGCTCAGCCGTGGCGCCGAGGGGGAGACGGCAGCCGTGACGGTGACCATCGCGGGCTCGCCCGCCTACACCGGGGACGTCCCCCTGACGCGGACCCGGCCGAGCGGACCTCGCTGCCCGCCGGTCTGCGTGAACGGCACGGCGGTCGTGGACACCGCCGCCGGTCGGGTCGTCTCCGCCCCGGCATAGGGTCCGCCGGAAGGCCCCGACCTCCGAGGAGCACCCATGGCCAAGACCGCCACCGAGCTGGGCGAGGCGTACGCCATGAAGGGCCCGGCCCTCGAGCTGGGGAGCGTCGTCCTGGAGGGCACCGCGCACCCCGACGCGAGGGTGCGCATGCCGCTGTCGATGCTGAACCGCCACGGCCTGGTCGCCGGCGCGACCGGCACCGGGAAGACCAAGACCCTGCAGCTGATGGCCGAGCAGATGTCGGCGGCCGGGATCCCGGTCTTCCTCGCCGACATCAAGGGCGACGTGTCGGGGGTGGCGGCGCCGGGCGCGGACACCGAGCGCGTCCGGGAACGCGCCACCCAGACCGGCACGGCCTGGGCGCCGACCGGCTTCCCGGCCGAGTTCCTGTCGCTGGGCGGGCTCGGGGCGGGCCTGCCCGTCCGGGCCAGCATGACGTCGTTCGGGCCGCTGCTGCTGAGCAAGGTGCTCGGCCTGAACGAGACCCAGGAGTCGAGCCTCGGACTGGTCTTCCACTTCGCCGACAAGGCGGGCCTTCCGCTGCTGGACCTCAAGGACCTGCGAGCGGTCATCAACCACCTGGTGAGCGACGAGGGCAAGGGCGACCTGGCCGGCCTCGGCGGTCTGTCCAAGGCGACGGCCGGCGTGATCCTGCGCGAGCTGGTCGGGCTCGAGGACCAGGGCGGGGACGTCTTCTTCGGCGAGCCCGAGTTCGACACCGCCGACCTCATGCGTGTGACGCCCGAGGGCAAGGGCGTGCTGTCGGTGATGGGGCTCGCAGCGGTCCAGGACAAGCCGGAGCTGTTCTCGACGTTCCTGCTGTGGCTGCTGGCCGACCTGTTCCAGGACCTGCCCGAGGTCGGTGACGTGGAGCAGCCGAAGCTGGTGTTCTTCTTCGACGAGGCGCACCTGCTGTTCGACGATGCGAGCGAGGCGTTCCTCGACGCGATCGCTCGTACGGTGCGGTTGATCCGGTCCAAGGGAGTCGGCGTCTTCTTCGTCACCCAGACGCCCAAGGACGTGCCGTCGGAGGTGCTCGCGCAGCTCGGCAACCGGGTCCAGCACGCGCTCCGCGCGTTCACCCCGGACGACGCCAAGGCGCTCAAGGCGACGGTCGGGACCTTCCCCGCGAGCGAGGCGTACGACGTGAGCGAGCTGCTGACGTCCATGGGCATCGGCGAGGCCGCCGTGACGATCCTGTCCGAACGGGGAGCCCCCACGCCGGTCGTGTGGACGATGATGCGGCCCCCCGCGTCCTCGATGGCGCCGCTCGACCCGGCCACCCTGGCGTCGATGGTCAACGCCTCACCGCTCCTGCCTGACTACGCCGTCGCCGTCGACCGCGACTCGGCGTACGAGCGCCTGCTCGCGCGCGTCGCGCCCCCGTCGCCGCCGGCACCGGTGGAGCCGCAGCAGCGGGCACCCGAGCAGCCACCCCGGCCGGACCCGGGCGACGGGGAAGGGGAACGGGGAGCGCTCTCGGGCATCCTCGGCTCCCCGGTGTTCCAGAGCTTCGCCCGCTCAGCAGCGAGCGCGGCCGGTCGGGAGATCACCCGTTCCCTGTTCGGGACGGCCCGCCGGTCGCGCCCCCGCCGCAGGTCTTCCGGCGGCTGGTGAGCGCCTCGCCGGGGCTGCCCGACCTGCTGCTGCCCGACACCGCCGGCCTGCGGGCCATGAAGCGACGGGCCACCGGGCTCCTCGTCGTCGCCGCTGCTCTGTTCCTGCTCACCTTCGCCCTGCCGGACAGCACCTTCGTCGGCTTCGTCCGGGCAGGCGCAGAGGCCGGCATGATCGGCGGTGTCGCCGACTGGTTCGCGGTGACTGCGCTGTTCCGCCACCCGCTGGGCGTCCCGGTCCCGCACACCGCTCTGATCCCGCGCAAGAAGGACGAGCTGGCCACCAAGCTGGGGGAGTTCGTCACGGGCAACTTCCTGACGCCTGCGGCGGTCGGTGAGCAGCTGACCGAGGCGCGCCTCGTACGCCGGACCGCGCAGCGGCTCGCGGAACCGGCCACCGCGTCGGCGGTCGGCACCGAGCTCGCCACGGCCGTCGCTGCAGCGCTGGACGCGGTCGACGAGCGGGCGCTGACCGACTACGTCCTCGAGCTGACCCGGCGCGACCTCGACCGCCGCTCGTACACCCCGGTCCTCGGTCAGTTCCTGGCTCGCGCTGTCGAGGGCCAGGGCCAGCGGCCGCTCGTCGACGTCTGCGTCAGCCGCACCCGCGCGCACCTGGTCGCGAACCGCACTGCGCTGCACCCGCAGCTCA
>JAOPWP010000270.1 GCA_025965615.1 Frankiales bacterium | reverse complement strand
CCACCGGACAGAGCGACCAGCGTGCAGAGCAGCAGGGGCGCCGCCGCGAGCACGCCGACCAGGCGCCACGCCCGAGCAGGGCCCTCCGGGGTCAGCAGCAGTACCCCACTCCCGACGACCACGAGCGCGAAGCCGTCCGCGAGCACGAGCCATCCGGCCGGGTGGCGCCGGCGCGTCGGCCCAGCGGCCTGCGGCAGCAACAGGGGCGGTGGGCACGGCGGCGAGGCCACCCGCTGCTGCGGCAGCAGTGGCTCTGCCGTCCGCGTCACGCGGCGAGCGGTGCGCCGCTCCACGAAGGGGTACGGGACCGACACCCGGGTCGCCCGCAGGCCGCCGACGGCTGGCTCCGAGCGAACCGTCATGCGCGCCCCTCCCGCTGTCCTCGTGAGCCTCCAGTGGGGCCCGCCACGAGACCGGCTGGCCCGGGTAGCCCGGGCACTCCCTGTCAGGAGCCGAAACTACGGGCGGTCGAGCCGCGAGCGATTCGCGCGCGGGGGTGAGGACGGGTACGCCTGTTGGAGGAGGCCAGCCGGCCGTGGGGACGTCCGCGGGCGGCCCGCGGTCCTGTGAGGCGGCGCGGTCAGCGCGAGGGGACCCGGGGCTTCAGCCCGGCCTGCCGACCGATCGCGACGGCTTCGAGGGAGGAGTGCACCCCGAGCTTGGCGAGGAGCTTCTGGCGGTGCGTGCGCACGGTGTTCGGCGAGAGGAAGAGGCGCTTGGCGCTGCTCGCCTGGTCCAGACCGTCGACCATGCAGCCCAGGACGTCTCTCTCGCGCGGGGTCAGCATTCTCAGGCGGCTGGGGCTGCCGGTGCCCTGCTCGACCAGCAGGAGGCGCAGGAGGGGGCCGAGCATGCCCGGTGACACGAACATCTGCCCCTGGAGCACGGCCCGCAGTGCCTCGAGGAGGACCTCGATCGGGCTCTCCTTGCCGACCCAGGCGAGGGCCCCGCTCTGGAAGGCCGCTGCGGCCACCGCGGGCGAGGCGGTGTCACCGAGGAAGACCACGACCGGAGGACGCGGAAGCGCACACAACTGGCGGGTCAGCTCCAACCCGTCGAGATCGGCCAGCCACTGCTCGAGCACGACGGCTCGCACACCTCGCCTGGGCACCATGGCCAGGGCGTGCGCAGCGCGGCCGCCGGCAGAGGCGTCGAGGTCGGCCTCCTGCGACAAGCGCGAGGCGACGGCCTCGGCGAAGACCGCGTGATGGTCGACCACGAGCACCAGAGCCCGTGCCGGTGCCTCGCTGGGTGAGGCGTTCACACCTCTGGACTCGGCCGCGGTCTGGGTATCGGCTTGCCGGCCACGCTGAGCCCGTGCCCCGTGACCCGGCCGTCCCCCTCGAACGGCTCGACCAGGCCGTGCCTCACGGCGAAGGCGGCGGCTTCGAGCTGCGTGTGCACACCCAGCTTCATGAGCAGGTTCTGGGTGTGGGTGCGGGCGGTGCTGTAGCTCACGTTCATGGCCGGGGCCATGCTCTGGGTCGACTGCCCCTCGACGATCCGCTGCAGCACCTCCTGCTCGCGGGCGGTGAGCGGATTCACCAACGCCGAGGGCGGCCTCGTCGGTGTCCGCAGCAGGAGCGGGTCGATGACCAGCTCGCCGCGTACGACGGCGTCGACGGCCTCCATGATGAGGCCGAGCGCCGCGTCCTTGCGCAGGAAGCCCCGCGCGCCTGCGTCCAGCGCCGCGCGTACGGAGACGGGGTCGGTGTGCCCGCTCAGCATGATCACGCGCGTGGCCGGGGCGCCCTCGAGCAGTTCCCGCTCGGCGAGGATCCCGTCGCCGTCCGGGAAGGACCGATCCATGAGCACCACGTCGGGACCGGTGTCGACCGCGGCAGACACCGCCTGCTGCGGGTTGGTCGTGACGGTCACGACGTCGCCGCGCCTGCGAAGCACACTGGCCAGCGCCTCGGCCAGCAGCTGGTGGTCGTCGCAGACGAGGACCTTCATGGCGAGCCCACGCACCGCGCCGCCGGGACGGCCAGAGGCAGGCGCAAGCGGACGCGGGTCCCCCCGAGCACGCCGGGGCCCGTGGCGAGGGTGCCACCGTGCTGGTCGAGCACTGCCGAGACGATGGCAAGGCCGAGGCCGTGTCCGGCTCCCGCGGATCGACCCAGACCCGGGCCGTCGTCGTCGATGTCGATGTGCGCACCGTCCGTCGCCGACCACACGACAACCCGGACGAGGCCGTCCGGGCCGGCCGCGCGGCAGGCGTTGTCCAGGACGTTGCTGAGCGCCCGGTCGAGGGCGGTGGGATCGCCGACCACGACCGGCTCGTCGCTCCCGACGAACTCCAGGGCCCCCTCGAAGGTGATGCTGCTGCTGCGCGCCACCGCCTGGACGACCCGGTGGAGATCGACCCTCTCCTGCCGGGGCGGCGACAGGCAGCCCACGACGAACATGGACAGCCGCTCGGCCTCCACGCGCACCTGTTCGAGCCGGTCACGCTCGGACCCGGACAGCCGCTCAGGGTCGATGTCGGCCAGGACCGAGGCGATGACCGCCAGGGGCTGCCGCATGTCGTGGCACAGCTCGCGCGACCGCTGCGACCACGGGTCGTCGCTCGCCCGGGCCTTCCGCCCTACGGGCGACCGCCGGTCGAGACTGCGGCGCTCGGCCTGCCGCGACTCCAGCTGGTCGAGCACGCTCTCTGCATCCGCGAAGTGCGCAAGCCGCGTCGCCTCAGGGCCGCCTTCCGGCCGCACCCGAGCTGCGTCAACGGCCACGAGTTCCCCCATGGTCTTCCCCCCGTGGCGAAGCCAAGCCCACTCCGCGGGTCCGCACAAGCCCTGACGGTGACCCCATCCAAAATGACTAGTGCCACCTAGTCGTTCACCGCGGCGGCTCGGCGTAGGGCGTGAGCAGCTGGTCGACGGGGGCGTCGTCGTCGGTGAGGACCCTTGCACGGCCCGCGAACTCGCGTGCACCGTCCCGGCCGAGCACCGTGCCCGGCTCACCCCGGACAGCGGCCAGTCGGCCGAGCTCCTCCAGGGCCAGCGGCCGGTCGCTGGCCACGAGGATCAGGTTCCCCCCCGCCTGACCGGCGAGGGTCGCCGGCGCAGCGAGGATCGCCACGTCCCCGAAACTGGCGAGGAGGGTGGCGGTCTCGGCCCGCGCGAAGTCGAGCGGCGGGTTGTCGATGACGTTCAGGACGTAGACGCCCCCCGGGCGCAGCACCCGCCGGACCTGGTCGACCATCTCGGCGGTCGTCAGGTGCCACGGGACGGCGAGGCTGCCGAAGGCGTCGCCGACGACCACGTCGTAGGCCCCGCTCGGCTGCTCGGTGATCGCCGTCCGGGCGTCGCCGACCTCCACGACGAGGTCGGGCCCCGTCACGAGGCCCAGCCGGTCGCGCCCGATCTCGGGGATGAGGGGGTCCACCTCGAGGACGGTGCTGCGCGAACCGGGGCGCACGGCAGCGAGGTGACGCGGGACCGAGAAGCCGCCACCGCCGAGGTGGAGGGCGTCGAGCGGACCGGGCTGCTGGGTGCTCAGGACGTCGGCGATCCGCCGCGTGTAGGCGAACTCGAGGTAGGCCGGGTCCTCGAGATCGACGTAGGAGTGCCGCAGCCCGTCGAGGACGAGGGTCCGGCCGCTGGGGCGGAGCGGGTCGGTGACGACGCTCGCGCAGTAGTAGCGCGTCTCCACCTCGCACGGGCCGTCCGAGACCACGAGCCAGCCGCCGGTCAGGGCGGCGAGGGCCACGACCGCGGCCATCGGCTGCTTCGCGGAGGAGGGTGGCAGCAGGGCCGGGGGGGCCAGGCGGGGCAGGACGACGGTCACCGCCGCGCCGAGCACCACCAGCGCCAACCCGGTCAGCAGGAGCAGGGTCGAGGTGGGAAGTGCTGCCAGCAGGACGAACCCGGTCAGGAACGTCCCCGCGAGCGCGCCCAGCGTGCCGGCTGCTGAGAGCCGGCCGACCGTCTGCCCGGTCTCGGTCAGCGTGCGGAGCCGCAGCTTGATGACGCCCGGGGTGATCGTCGACAGGACCAGCGCGGCAGGACCGACGGCGAGGCCCACGAGCACCACGGTGCCGACGGGGCCGGTGCTGCGGAAGGACTCGCCGACGGCGAAGACGGTCGGGCGGGCCCCCAGCAGCAGCGCGCCGCCCAGAGCCACGGCCGGGCCCAGCCAGCGGCGGGGGTCGACGGCGTCGGCGAACCGCC
>JAOPWP010000250.1 GCA_025965615.1 Frankiales bacterium | reverse complement strand
TCTCGCAGGTGCAGGTGCACTCCGGGTCGGAGCAGGTCGTCCTCCGCCCGGCGGTGTCGGTGGACGTGAACGATGCAAGGGGGACCCCGGCCTGCCAGGCCGCCCCCGCCGACTTCCGCCGACCCCGGTGCTCCGGCCGGCCCGGCTCCGCCGTCCCGACGGTCGAAGCTGGCAGCGCCTTCCAGGCGGTGACGGCCGCGCCGACCCGTGACACCGTCACGGCCAACTGGGCCATGCGGCCTCCTCGATGACGTCCTCGACGGCGGGCGCTGGGTCTGCGGGGGGCACACCCCAACCAGAGACTGGACCTGGGCGCACGCTGAGACAAGCCTCCACTTCCGGCGTGCGCCGCAGGATCGGCGCGGTCAGCAGCGCCAGCCCACCTGCAACAGCAGCGTTTTCCACGGAACAAGCCGGCGGGTCAGGACGCTGCGCGTGGGGTAACCCGCCCGGAGCGCGGGCACGAACCGTTGCCGTCCGGAGACACCCAGCAGAAGGCGCGCAGTGACCCTGACCTCGATCCGCAGCGAAGCCCGGACCACCCACCCGCGCGGTGTCCTCGCCGTCCTGCTTGCCGCGGGCATCTCGTTCGCGCTGACACAGACCATCGTGCTGCCCGCCCTGCCCGTCCTCGGTCAGGAGTACGGCGCGAGCGCGACCGCTACCTCGTGGGTCGTCACCGGCTTCCTGCTGTCCGCCTCCGTCTCCACGCCGATCATCGGCAAGCTGGGCGACGTCTACGGCCGCGGACGCGTGCTGACGGTGGTGCTCGCGCTGTTCGCGCTCGGCGGCACGATCAACGCCCTGGCCGGTTCGATCGAGCTGGTCATCGTGGGCCGCGTGATCCAGGGGGTCGCGGGCGGGGTCTTCCCGCTGTCGTTCGGCATCATCCGCGACACCTTTCCCCGGGAGCGCGTGCCTGGTGCGATCAGCCTGGTCAGCTCGGTCTTCGGCGTCGGCGCGGGGATCGGGCTGCCGCTGTCCGGCGTCATCGTCGACCACACCCACCCCTCGGTCGTCTTCTGGATCAGCCTCGTCGCCGTCCCAGCGGCCATCGCGGCCGCCCGCGTCATCCCGAGGACACCCACCGTCACCGGCATGCGGATCGACTGGACGGGTGCCCTGCTGCTGTCCGGGGCGCTCGCGCTGCTCCTGCTCGGCGTCACGCAGGCGCCGTCGATGGGCTGGGGGTCGCCCGGCAACGTGGGGCTGCTGCTCGGCGGGGCCGCTCTGCTGGCCGTCTGGGTCGTCGTCGAGCAGCGCGTGCCGCAGCCCCTGATCGAGCTCGCCGTCCTGCGCCAGCGGGCCGTCCTCGCGACGAACATCACCGGGCTGCTCACCGGCCTCGCGATGTTCTCCGGCTTCCTGCTGATCCCGCAGATCGCGCAGGCGCCGACGTCCACCGGCTACGGCCTCGGAGCGTCGGTGACGCTGGCGGGGATGCTGCTGGCACCGAGCGCGGTGGGCCAGCTGATCGCGGGCCCGATCGCCGGTCGTCTCGGTGTCCGGGTGGGCTTCAGGACGACGCTGATCATCGGCTCCGCTCTGAGCTCGTCGGCCTTCCTGCTGCTGGCGCTGCTGCACGACCGGTGGTGGCACCTGGCGCTCGGCGGGCTCCTCCTGGGCGCGGGCGTCGCGTTCGCGTTCGCCTCGATGGCGAACCTCATCGTCGCCGCCGTCGAGCAGAGCGAGGTCGGCATCGCGACGGGGATCAACACGGTCACGCGCACCCTGGGCGGTGCCTTCGGATCAGCGCTGTCCACGGCGGTCCTGGCCAGCACGATCGGTGGCGACGGGTTCCCGAGCGGCAACGGCTACCGGTTGGCGTTCGGCCTCGCGGCGCTGATGGCCTTGCTGGCGGGTCTGTCCGCGCTGCGGGTCCCCAAGACCGGAGGGGCCGCGGCGCCGGCGGCCTGATCGGCCAGGCACCTGAGCAGGTGCAGAGGGGGGCGAGGAGCGGGATCTGTCCGGCTCGCGTATCCTTTTGACCTCGAGGGGAGTACTCCCACAAGCGCTGTCCGGTCAATACGGCCCTCCCACGAGGGCCTCGGGCAGCCACCCGTCCGCGGGTGGAGGAGACCGCGGATCGCTCGCCCGTCCAAGGAGACCCATGCCCCTGTCACCGCCTGTCCTGCTCGCCCAGTCCGCCGGTTCCGTCGAGTCGGTGGCCACCCCTGGCCTGTGGGCTGCCACGATCGGCGCCGTCCTGGCGCTGCTGGTCCTGGACTTCCTGCTGACCCGCCGCCCGCATGAGGTGTCGATGCGCGAGGCCTCGGCGTGGTCGGTGTTCTACGTCGCTCTGCCGCTCGCCTTCGGCGCGTACATCTGGAACCGGTTCGGCTCCCAGATCGGGGTCGAGTACCTCACCGGATACCTGGTCGAGAAGTCGTTGTCGGTCGACAACCTGTTCGTCTTCATGCTGCTCCTGGCGGCGTTCGCCGTGCCCGTCGTGCTCCAGCAGAGGGTTCTGCTCTACGGCATCGTCGGCGCGCTCGTCCTGCGCGGGATCTTCATCGCCCTGGGCGCGGCAGCTCTGGATCGCCTCTCGTTCGCCTTCCTGCTGTTCGGCGCCGTGCTCCTGGCCACCGCGGTCAAGATCCTGCGCGACCAGCGCAAGGGGCACGGTCACGTCGTCGACGTCGATGCGATGCGGTCCGTGCGCCTCGTGCGCCGCTTCCTGCCGGTGACCAGCGACTACCGCGGTCCGCGGCTGTTCGTCCGCGAGAACGGCGTACGCGCAGCCACGCCGTTCCTGCTCGTCGTGATGGCGGTGTTCGCCACCGACGTCGTCTTCGCGGTCGACTCCGTGCCGGCCGTCTACGGCATCACCGGAGACCCGTTCCTGGTCTTCGCCACCAACGCCTTCGCCCTTCTCGGGCTGCGCGCCCTCTACTTCGTGCTGCAGGGTGCGCTGTCCAAGCTGGTGCACCTCGGCTACGGCCTGGCCGCGATCCTCGCCTTCATCGGGGTCAAGCTGGTCCTTCACTGGGCCCACGGCATCTGGGCCTCGGTGCCGGAGATCCCGACGCTGGCCTCGCTCGGCGTGATCCTCGCTGTCCTCGTCCTGGTCACGATCACGAGCCTGGCCGCTGTGCGACGCCAGGAGGCCGCTGAGCGGGAGGTCGACCCGGCCGGCTCCGCACAGGCGCCGTGACGGTGCCGGTCCTCGCCGCGGCTGATGTCGGCGGGGTCGGCGGATGGGTCGTCGACGTGATCGACCGGATCGGTCCGGTCGGCGTCGGACTGCTGATCGCCCTCGAGACCGTCGTGCCTCCGCTCCCCTCCGAGCTGGTCCTCGCCTTCTCCGGCTTCAGCGTCGCTCAGGGGACGCTGAACGGCCCGCTCGCGTGGTTGGCCGCGACGGTGGGCTCGCTCGCCGGTGCCTACCTGCTCTACGGCGTCGGGGCGCTCGTCGGCGTCGAGCGGCTGCACCAGCTCGCGGCCCGCCCGTGGTTCGTGCTGCTGAGCCGCCGCGATCTCGACCTGGGGGAGCGGTTCTTCGACCGGCACGGTGCGAAGGTGGTGCTCCTCGGACGGTGCCTCCCTCTCGCCCGCTCGGCGGTCTCGATCCCCGCCGGCCTGGCCCGCATGCCCCTGTGGCGCTTCACCTGGCTGACCGCTGTCGGCAGCAGCATCTGGAACGCGGCCCTGCTCTACGCCGGCTTCCGCCTGGGGGAGCAGTGGGCGAGCGTCGAGCAGTACGTCGCGCCGGCCGGCGCCGCGGTAGGCGCCCTGGCCGCAGCGGGCGTCCTGGTGCTGGTCGTCCGGAAGAGGCGGCAGGCGGTCAGCTCGTCGAGTGCAGGTCGCGGATCGCCTTCCGGGACCAGGAGATCCCGCTCGACCAGAGGGTGAGGCCGAGGACGTGCTCCGATCCACGCCGATCAGCCGCGCGAGCAGGTCGGGTCCGGCAACGGCCGTAAGAGCCGGCGGATGAACCTCGTCACCGCCCGTGTGCCGGGGTCAGTGGCGGCGCTTTCGGAGCCTGACCGTCGGAGGGGCGTTCGTGGCCGAGCAGTCGCATCCGCACCGCGTGCCACCAGGGCAACGGCAAGATCGGCCTCACGGAGCCCGGGATACGGCCTCGTCGGCGCTTTCATCAGGGGCGTGGAGCACGAGGGTGCCGGTACCGACGACGGCGTCCCCTCCGGTTCGGAGGGGACGCCGTCGTCCGTGCAAGTGGTGACTAGGCGATCGAGCGGACGCTCGCCAGCTGGGCCGGCTCGGCCTGCACCGGCAGGTCCGTGGTGAGGATCGCGCGCAGGAAGAGTCCGCCCTGGAGCTTGACCAGCCGTGAGGTCACGCCTGCGACGTAGCGCGCCCCCACCCGCGGGTCGAGCACGGTGCGTGGCGACACGTCGAGCGCCGCCTCCCGCACCTTGGCCACGAGCTGCGCCGTCGTCGGCTGGTAGAGCCACGCCGGGCCGGAAGCACCCTGGACGCCCTGGACCCCGGGGAGCCCGACGGGGCCGGCGGCGCCCTGCGGGCCCTGCTCGCCCTGAGGGCCCTGCGGGCCGGGGACGCCGACGACGCCTTGCTCGCCCAGCTCACCCTGCGGCCCCTGCAGGCCGCGCAGGCCCGGCTGACCGGTCTCGCCGATCACGCCACGTTGACCCTGTGCGCCGGGCAGGCCCTGCTCGCCCTGCACGCCGCGCTCGCCCTGCAGGCCTCGTTCGCCGGCCGGGCCGCGCACGCCGGACTCGCCCTGCGTGCCGCGCTCACCGGCGAGACCCTGCTCGCCCTGCTCG